>NZ_JBEOXV010000011.1:0-207314 GCF_040296785.1 Kitasatospora sp. NPDC002040
CACCAACGTCCCCGCCTCCGAGCAGGGCATCGACGCCGGCAAGAAGATCGTCGGACGCAAGCGCAGCATCGTCATCGACACCGTCGGCCTGCTCCTGGGAGTACTGGTCACCGCCGCGAGCGTGCAGGACTCGATCGCCGGACAGACCCTCATCGAACGGGTCGCCGCCGACCATCCCAGCGTCCGCAAGACCTGGGCCGACGGCGGCTACCGCCAACACCTCGTCGAGCACGCCGCCACCCTCGGCATCGACATGCACATCGTCCGCCGCGACCCCACCACCAGGGGATTCACTGTCCTGCCACGCCGATGGACGGCCGAGAGAACACTCGGCTGGCTCATGAACCACCGCCGCCTCACCCGCGACTACGAAGCACACGCACACCGCTCCGAAGCCATGATCCACCTCGCGATGATCAACCTCATGACCCGCCGACTCACCCACGAGACCACACCAACCTGGCGCGACACCTGAACCACCATCAGCCCGGCAAACCGGGATTAAACAACGGGACGAAACGCCCTCTCAGGGGTCAGCCCGTATGTGCGGGGGATGGCTCAGTGGAAGCCCAACGGGACACGCGCTCGATCAATCGGGTCGTGTGGATGGGCTTCCACAGGATGTGGGCCAGGGTCAGCGGGCTGTGCGGGTGGGGGGTGCGAGGGTCAGCAGCCCGCATCCGTATGCCTTGGACGGACCGATGCCGCCCAGTAGGGCAGTCTTCAGCAAGTTGGGGTCGGTGATGCGCAGGTGTCCTTCGAAGGTGGCGGTGGTGAGTGTGACGTTGCTGCGGGTGCCGGGTTTGGTGAACGTGTGACGGTTCCGGTCTGCGATGCGCACTGCCCGGGGTGCTTCGCTTTCGGCCGCCACACTCTTGGCCGGCTCACTGGTGCTGCTCGCATCTGAGGTGGCGCTCTCGCGGCTCGGGACCGGTGCGCCGCCTCGGACGAGGGGAATGTCAAACCCCCAGCGGGCTGTCCGCTGAAGGAACCACGCCAACTGATGCGGTGCGGTGCGGTGCGGCAGTCGGTAGGAGCGGCGGTGGAGTTCCTCAGCGGTCTTGACGACCTGAGGGGCCTTGTCCGGAGTAGAGGTGTTCTGGACGGGGCTGGCGGTGAGCCGGAACGCGAATTCCTCTCCGACTGTGAGCCGGGCGAGGAGCGGACTGTAATCGCGGATGGCGTAGTGCTCGCCCTCGGCGTCGGGCCAGCCGGCCTGCTCGACGACATGGGTCCAGTCCGGCTTCGTCGGCGTGAGGACCAGGAGAACAGGCCTGCGCGGGTTGTCGCTGTCCAGCCGCCACAGGATCCGCTCGGTCGGCGAGAGGTCGGGGATGCCCGCGGTGACGGCGCCGTGCAGCGCGCGGGGGTTGGTGATCAGTTTGCGGCTCTCGGCGCGCAGGGGGTTGATGCGGATGCGGGAAAGGTAGGTCATCTGGTCACCAGCCCAGCAGGGCGAACGGATCGTGGCCGCTGTCCGCGGCGAGGGGATGGATGGTCGGTGGTGAGGCGGTTGGCGGCTTCCGGACGGCTGCTCTGCGGCTGGCGGCGGCGAATGCGACGGGCGGTGAAGCCGCTTCTGGGTGGCGGAAGTTGTGCAATGCCGTGTACCGGTCGCTGGGGTCGGCGCCGGTGCACAGGCCGGCAGGCAGGGTCAGAGTGGTGCGGGCGAGGGTGCGTTGTGCGAAGCGGCGCCCGTTACGAGGGTTGTCGTTGAGGGTGTGAGTGGCCGCGGGGTCGCCGGGGTTGACGGTGGAGATGACGTCGACGGTGACGGTGTCCCGGTCGCGGGGGGCGATGCGGTTGAGCGGCGCAGTTCTTAGTGCCTGTTCGACGTCGATGCTGTGCAGGCCCAGATTGAAGGGCGCGTCCGGCGGGCAGGCACGCCTGCCGAGGAAGGGAATGTAAGTGGGCCGGTCCAGCGCATCGCAAGCTTGGGTAAGGACGATGGCCGGGCCGGTCAGGACGATGGTGAAGGCGGCGTCTGCCAGGTAGGCGCGGCGAGTGAGAGTGGCGCCCTTGCGGGTGCCGCCGTCGGCGGAGGGGATCACCTCCTCCGGGGTCTGGCCGCCGATGGTGTGATAGTCCTCCATTGGTGTGCCCGGCCGGTCCACGCGCACGGTCAGGTCGAGCTGGTCGAGTTCTTCCGGACCGGATCCGCGGGGCTTGCCGAGCGCGCAGGCGAGGAAGCCTAGGACTCCGGATCGGGTGGGGTGTTCGGCGCTGTCGCGGTACTCGGTGAAGCCGGACCGTACTCCCCAGGACTGGAGGACACCAGTGAGGTGGAGGACGAGGACAGGGGAGGCGCCGGTCACTTCGCGCTGCCGAATGCCGCGTCGAGGATGTCAGCGGCAGCCTGGTCGTAGCTGTCGACGTTGTCACCGAGTCCGGGCAGGGGGATGGTGTCGGTGTATGCGTGTACGGCCTTGACCAGGCCGCGGCCACCGGTGAGACGCTCGATGGTCTGCGCGTAGGCGGCAAGAGCGTGGATGGAGGGCTCCGCGTGGCCGTCATGGCCGCCGCGTACCGGCTTGTCGAAGGCGCTGGAGAGGTTGACTGGCCGGTCGTCGCGGGCGGCGAAGTGAACGAGGTCGGGCAGGGTCCACACGGCCGAGTTGGTCTGGCCGGAGGTGGGCAGGGTGTTCACGAAACCCTCGATGAACGCCTGGCACAGTCGGCGGGCGAGCTCGGCGTCACCATCCACGGCAGCCACCAGCGCCCGTACATTGATGGTTGCGTAGCGCACGAATGTCCCGTTGGTCTGCTGGCTGTCGCCCATCTGCCCGACGTCGGGGATGCCAGCGGTGGCCGCGGCATAGTCGTCGACGGCGACGAAGAAGTCCACCTCGATGATGGCCTCGTGCGTGGTGAACGCCGAGGCGACCTGGACGCAGGCGTCCCGGTCCGCTCCACCGATCTCCATGAGGGTGCGGCCGAGCAGGGCGATGGTGCCGTTCGACTCGGCGAGCCACCCGGCCATAGCGGCCGGGTCGGCGATGGTGGTGTTCTTCTTACTCTTCCCTCCGCCCTTGGCCTTGGCGCCGGTGCCAGCCTTCAGGGCGTTCTCGTACTCCGTGCGAAACCGGGCCGCTTCGGTGGCCAGACGGGCGGGGGTGGTGGCGGGGGTATAGATGAGTGCGGCGGTGGCCAGCGGGTCCTTGGTCTTGGCGCCGTCGCCCGGCGCGCTGTCGTCGTCGGACGCAGAGCCGACCTTCATCCCTCCTGAGGCCGCGGCGAAGACGTCCAGGGCGGCGAACTCGGCGAGCTCCGTGTTCTCCTCACCCCAGTGCTCGCTGACCAGGATGTCGCGAATCTCATGAATGAGACGGCGGGTCCGTACGGCTGCCTCAGCGGGCAGGGCCCGCTCGATGTGCCGCCGCACGGGACGCTTGACGGCCTGCGGGCTCAGGCGCGCGCGGGTGATACCGCCGACAACCACCGACTTCGGGTTGCCGTCACCGTCCCGGTTCAGCCCCGACAGCGGAATGGTCTGAAGGACGGTCAGGTCGATGAACCCGGCGGGCAGGGCGGATGCGCTGGTCATGTTCGGCTCTCTCATTCACTATCAGCGTTGGAAAAGGCGGCCTTGGTCGGGGCCTCGGTGATGCGGTAGTAGTCCTGCAGCCACACCGTGCAGGTGTGCCGGCCGCGCAGATACCAGGAGTCGAGTTCGTTCAGCAGCCGCGCCCAATCCAGGGCCACGCCTGCCGCCTCCGACAGGCGCACCACACCGCGCAGGTGGGTGTAGGGGCCTGCGCTGCTGTAGCGGCTGACCCGGCGTAGGGCGAGTTCGGTCGTGGTGGCGGACACGGTTCGCGAAGCCAGCGCCAGAGCGGTGCCCAGGCTGGTCTTGGAGCCGATGCCGTTCACACGGGCGGTCGTCATGAGTGCCGCCACGGTGTAGTAGGCGCGTTCGCGCTGCGGATGGAGACCTTCCGGCAGCCAGGGGGCGACGAACCGGTGCATAGGCGCGGGTGGCTCGCCGTTCCATGGGCGCAGTCCGCTTGCCAAGGCCCGCCGGGCCGCACCGTTGGTGTCCAGGCTCCACAGCACGGTCCGGGTGAACCGGGCACCTTCGCTGGTTCGGGCGGCGTCGTCGGCCGATGATGCGGGCGCGGGGATGTCAGCGGTGACATCGGCGGGGGTGTCGTTGGTGACGCTGTCGGTCACGGGGTCTCCTTGCGGGGGCGAGGCAGGTGCGCGCGGGCCTGGGCGACACGGCGTGCCGTGGAGGGGCTCAGCGCCAATGGGGCCGTGATCCGGTCGAAGGCGTCCAGCGCGGCGATCCGCATGCGGGCCTGAGCGGCCGTCAGCTGCCCTTCGGTGTACAGGGCCCAGAACTGCACGTTGGCCCTCGGCCAGTAGTGGGCGGCGATGCGGGCCTTGCGGTTGGCCGTGTGCGTCTTGTCCTTGGGACGGTCGTTGAAGGCGAGCCGCAAAGCCTGGTCGAGCCGGTACTCGGCGTGGTCGGCGACCTGAACGGCCAGTGTGATCAGCTCCGCGCCTTCGGGGTCCAGGCCACGGGAGTGCGCCAGCAGCGGCGGCGTGGTGGAGGTCCACCACTGGCTGTCACGGGTTTTGGAGCGGTCCTGCTCGGCGCCGACCACCCGAAGCCGCAGCGTCTCCACGATGTCCGGCGGCAGCGTGGTACAGCCTGCGAGTACCAGTGGACGGCTCGCACTGCCCGCCCTGACCGCACCGTCGCTCTCGTCGGCGTCGGGGTCGTTCAACAGGACGTCCAGGTCGCGGAACAAATGCCGCCCGCCATCGGCCAGCACCGGTGCCGTGGGCCGACCTTCCTTGGTGCGCCGGTAGGAGACGTACGGGTCAGGGTACGCCTCAATGAACTCCGCGCCTGGGTCGCGGTCTTCCTTCCCGCTACGGGAGCCCCACGTGATGATGCAGTCCGTCGCAGCGCTGCCGCCTTCGCCCGGCGTGAGGAGGATGGCATGGCGCATACGTCCCGCCAACAGCGACACCGGCCCCTGCGGCTCGGGGGCTGGCCTGGTCGGGTCCGGCTGCCAGTCCCGCTCCCACACCGCCACATCCGCAGGCTCCTCCCCAGCCGTGTTCGTGTCGCCTGCCTTAGGGGGCGTCAGGTGCGCCAGCAAGGTGTCGTGCAGCGATTGCGCGATCGGGTGGTAGCTCACGGTGCCCCGTAGCGGGGCCGCCTGACAGCCCGACTGCGTACTGACTGCGCCGTGCGTGCGGGTCGCCACCGTTCCGCCCGGGCCGTAGTAGGCCCACATCACCAGCTGCAGTGCGGCTTCCCCGGACCGAACGGGATGTTGGTTGCGGTCACCGTGCTTGCCGCCGAACCAGGGACGGGCGCTGCCGTTGGCTGCCCCGATGACCAGCTTGTTGATGCCGGACGTGCTGCGGCACTCCTTGGCGATCCGGGTGTCCTGCAGGAACGGGTGCACCGGATGGTAGAGGCTCAGCCGCTCCTTTCGTCCCTCGAAGTACTGCCGGACCTGCGTCTCGTCGAAGGCCGTGCCGAAGAGTCTGTTGCGGCGCTGGTACCACTCCTGCGCCCGCTCACCGTCCTGGAGCCTGTCCAGCCCACTGATCCGGCAGGCCATCGCCGCCAGGATCCGGTACATACCCCCGTACGCCACCGGGTAGGGCAGTGCCAGATCAGTGATCGACGCGGCGTCCAGCAGTACCTGCTCGAACCCGCCGCTGCGGGTTGAACCGTCGGCATGGACATGGTCGATCCATGGCTCCACAGCCAGATCGAACATGGGATCGGAAGTCACTCTTGCTCCTTGGAAACAGGGCTCTGGGCCACCAGACCCAGCTCGCAGTCGTACGTCACCGCCCACTCCCCCAGCTCGACCTCACGGGCACCGAAGGGGTGGACCAACAGCAGCACCTCACCCAAGCGACGCTCCTTCGCCCAGCCCGGCCGCGCCTTCCCCAACGACGGCAACTCCCGCTGCCAGGGCTGCCGGCGCACTGACAGCAGGCGCTCCCGCAGCGGCCGCACATCGGCATGGACATCGGGCAGCAGCACGTCTTCCTCGGGCTCCAGCGACAGCGAACCGTCCTCGCGCTCCCACAACGGCAGCAGCGTGACGGTGTCCAGGTTGTAGCGGGTCGCGGCCTCGGCGTCCGTCATCGACAGATCGGTGAGGTCGAACAGGTCCACCAAATCCCGGGGGTGAGGGATCATCACCGGCAGCGCCGCGTTCGCCATCACCCGCTCCCCCGCCAGGTGCCGGCGCACGTCCCGGTCGTCGGTGTCGGTGTCCCAGCCCTGGCACACCGCGTCGACCAGCTTCTGCACGTCGCCCGGCACCGCCACCGTTCCGTGGCCGGCCAGCAGCTCACGGCTCGAGCGCATCAGCGCCCGCCCGTACACCCACTCCCAGCGCCCGTCGTCCGGCCGGCCCTTCGCATCGAGCGGTACCAGCACGGACACCGGCACCCGCACGTCGTCGCCGACCGTGTGCCGCAAGCCCCGCCCGGCCCGCTGCACGACCTGCGCCACCGGCGCCAGGTCCGTCACCACGTGGTCCAGGCTCAAGTCCAGTGACTGCTCGCACACCTGCGTCGTCACCAGCAGCGCCCGGCCGGGCCGCTTGCGACGGTCCTTCCCGAACGCCCCCTCCACACGAGCCGTCAGTTTCCGCCGGTCCTTCACCCGGTAGCGCGCGTGAAGCAGAAACACCTCGACGTCCGCGCCGAGCATCTCGTCCAGGGCCCGGGCGGTGTTCTGCGCGCTGGCCACGGTGTTGCACACCATCAGCACGCAGAAGTCACCTGATCGCCCGTCCAGCAGCTGCTTCACGAAGCCGGCCCGGTTGGCGTCCGCCGCGGGCATCCCGTCCCGCTCCGCCGACCGGTTGGAGCCCGGCAGGTCCACCATCGCGATGTCCAGAACCCGGGGCCGGTCCGTCTCGACCAGCTCAGACACCGTCGGATCCCCGGTCCGGCCGTCGACATACAGCCACCCCGGATACCGCGGCTGCATCTGCGGCACCGGAACACCCGGAGCCGCACCCGACAAATACGCCGCCGCCAGCGAGCAGGCCACCGCCGCCGGCACCGTCGCCGACATCAAAACCACCGGAATCCCCAACGCGCCCCACCACGCCAGCGCCCGCCGTAACAGCGTCTGCATATAGGGGTCATACGCGTGGCACTCGTCCACCACCAACACCTTGCGCGTCAACCCACCCAGCCTCAACACGTTGTGCCGGACCCTCAGCACCGCCGTCAGCACCTGGTCGATCGTCGACACACTGACGCCCGCCAGCACCGCCCGCCCCCGGCCCGCCAGCCACACTGGCGGCGCGGTCTCCACCCCGCCCCCCGACGCGGCCAGCACCCGCGAAACCTGCCGGTCCAGGGCCTGACTGTGCGCCAGCGTCACCGGCGACGACAGAGCCAACGCCCTTCCCGCCCACTCATCCACCCGCCGGTACGCCGCATCCGTCGTCGCCATCGTCGGCAACGCCAGATGCACTCCAACTCCCGGCCCGCCCAGCCACCGAGCCGACCACAGACCGGCCTCGGTCTTACCACTCCCCGTCTCCGACATGATCACCAACAAACCCGGCTCACCCGGCACCGCACACTCCGGCAACCCCCGCAGCAAAGACCCCTGCAACGAGTTCGGATCAAACCCGAACCACCCCTTGAAGCTCACGACAGCGGAGTCTCCGTCCACACCGGCACACCCAGCCCCGCCCCAACCAACAACGCCGGAGCACCCGCCAACGCCCGACCCCAATGCCCCACCAACGCCCCATCCCCCGCCAACCGCCAACCCTCCAGCTGCGCCGAAACGAAGTGCTCCTGCGACGCCAACCAGTCCGACAGCACCACCAACTCCCCCACCACAACAGCCGCCTCCACCGACAACACCCCCGGCGCCACCGGCTCACCCACCGCCGACCACACCGCCCCCAGATGCGCCAACCGCTGCTCCTGCCACTTGCCTGCGCCCATCGGCTGCTCACGTACCACCGAGTGACGCAGCGAACGGGGCGAGGGCTGGGTGAAGTACCGGCCGTGGTGACCACCCAGCAGCTGTGCGACTCTGCGGGCGACTGATGCCAGTGCCAGGCCGTCTCCCATCGCGTCGTAGCCGGTGTCCGGGAGAGCGGAGGCGAGAAGGAGATGCGTGACCTCGCCGTGCGACAACTTCTCCCCCGCCGACGGGGGGTAGCCCGTCAGACGCCCGTAGGCGGACGGATCCTTGCGTTGGAAATGCCCGATCTTGCCCAGATCGTGCCAGCCAGCCCAGACCGCCACCAACGCACGGGCCCGTTCCCGGTCGGCAGGTGACTCCGGGTCAAGGCCCATTCCGCGTAGTACTGCCCGCCGCTGACGCTCCACCAGGTGCAGGTCCCACCCGCACCAGGCCACCGCCGCAGTGTCAAGCAAGTGCCCGACCAACGGGTAGACAACTCCCTCGAGCAAGCCGTCAGACTTGCCCCACAGCACACAGTCGACTGCCGCAGCCCAGCACTCAGCAACGGCATCGAGGTCATCTCGATCCACGCTCCGGATGCTATGAGTCACCACTGACAAACACAGAGCAATTGGCAGAACTGGTTAAGCACCAGTTGCTCCGTAAGCGCAGCGATGGGCCCGTGTTTCTGCTGATGAGATGGCAACTGAGCCAGCGGTGACGAACGGAGAGATGCCGTGCCAGTTCGACCTGAATCTGGACAGCCCTGAGGCGTGATGGCCGTTAAGGATGCGCCAGCCCCCAAGAGTGGGATGCTCCCCCGGACCGGATCACCGAGAAGCAGAGCACCGCGTCGACCCCGCACTCGCGGGGATGCTCCCAGGCCGAGGATCTGGCGGTTCCGGAGTGCTTCGTCGGTCCCGCACGCGCGGGGATGGTCCCCGTGTGGTTCTTCTTCGCGCCGGCCCGCCGACGTCAGCCCCGCACGCGCGGGGATGGTCCTGCGGTCGGCCAGATCATGAAGACCGGGCTGGCGTCGGCCCGTGTACGCGGGCATGCTCCCTATGGCCGGACGAATCCGGACCATTCAGCGCGGTCGGCCCCGCGTATGCGGGGATGGTCCCTGCCCGCCCCTTCGAACTCGAAATCGACAAGTTGGCCCCGTGCTCGCGGGGATGCTCCAGGCGCCGAAGCCGTGGTTCCGATCCTGGGCAAGTTGACCCCGCTTGCGCGGGGATGCTCCCACAAGGATCAAGGCGCCTACGGGCGTCCGCTCGTCAGCTCCGCACACGCGGGGCTGTTCCCGGCGGTATCGGCACGTGGGACTACCGGTACCTGGTCGGTCCCGCGTTCGCGGGGATGGTGCGAGGGAGTTGACTGCGCGACAACGATCACCGAAGTTGGCCCCGCGTACGCGGGGATGCTCCGCTGGTTCGGATGGTGCGGCGGGTGCTGTCCTGGTTGGCCCCGCGTACGCGCGGGGATACTCCCACGGCGAAGAACGTCGTCGTCGGCGCCACCGGGTCGGCCCCGCGCTCGCGGGGATGCTCCCGTGAAGATGACGCGCTCCGTGAGGTCCTTGGCGGTCGGCCCCGCGCTCGCGGGGATGCTCCCGACACCGCCAAGCGTGTCCAGGGGCGCTGCTCGTCGGCCCCGCATGCGCGGGGATGGTCCCCTGATGCCGCAGGGCGCCCGGATGCTGGTCTGGTCGGCCCCGCGCGCATGCGGGGATGGTCCGCAGTGGAGCAGCGAGTTTCGCCACCTCTACCCGTCGGCCCCGCGCATGCGGGAGTGGTCCCCGAACCCGACCGGCGACCCGAAGTAGGCTCCTCGCTCGCGGGGATGGTTTGAGTCGGCTCCGACTTTGCGAAGGCCCTGACAGGCTGACAGCAACGGTCAGGGTGGCGGATGATGGAGCGGCTTCGGCTTGATTCGAACTGAATCTGTACGGGACTAAGCCGCTGAAACGTCGCAGTTCAGGAAGTGTCGGCCCCGCACGCGCGGGGATGCTCCCCGCCGTCCTGGGCCTGCTCGCACCGAAGGTCGGTCGGCCCCGCACGCGCGGGGATGCTCCCATGGAGAAGAAGGCGGTGACGCGGGGGGCCGGGTCGGCCCCGCACGCGCGGGGATGCTCCCCGCATCATCGACCTGTGCGCCGGTATCGGCCGGTCGGCCCCGCACGCGCGGGGATGCTCCTTCCGCTTCGGCTGCTGTGGCGAATGCCCTGATGTCGGCCCCGCACGCGCGGGGATGCTCCCCCGGCCGACCGGATCGCCGTTCTGTACGGGCGGTCGGCCCCGCACGCGCGGGGATGCTCCCCGAAGGCCCTCGGCCGGAGCTGAGAGGCCGTCGTCGGCCCCGCGTACGCGGGGATGGTCCCGCCTTCACCAAGATCGTCGGGGCGCTCATGTTGTCGGCCCCGCGTAGGCGGGGACGCTCCCTCGATCATCCTGGCGGACGTCGCGGTTGATGCGTCGGCCCCGCGTAGGCGGGGATGCTCCCGGCCGGCCGCTGTACCCGTTCTTCGGCTCGGCGTCGGCCCCGCATAGGCAGGGATGCTCCCGCCCTGATCCGGCGCGGGTACGGCTGGCTGCTGTCGGCTCCGCGTACGCGGAGATAGTCCCACGCTCGGCCGAGTGCCCGGGCGCCTGCTCTCGTCGGCCCCGCGTACGCGGGGATGGTCCCGCACCTGCAGCGGCGAGACCTTGAGCAGGCCCGTCGGCCCCGCGTAGGCGGGGATGCTCCGGACGAGATCGAGTGCTACCTGCGCGGCATGCAGTCGGCCTCGCGTACGCGGGATGGTCCCTGGCTCCGGAGCTGGGTGGGCAGGTTGGCCGCCGTCGGCCCCGCGTACGTGGGGATGGTCCCGAGGGAACCCCCGCTCACCCCGACCCATGGGAGTCGGCCCCGCGTACGCGGGGATGGTCCTGCGGCGAGCTCCGCGAGCCCCTCCTCCAGGTCGTCGGCCCCGCGGGCGCGGGGATGGTCCCGCGAGCCGGAACGCCGCCTCCTCCATGTACCGGTCGGCCCCGCGGACGCGGGGATGGTCCCTTGCACGGGTTGGGGGGCACCGGAATGCCGCAGGCCAGGAAGGGCCAGCCCCGCGCTCGCGGGGATGGCTCCTTGGCGTCCGATGTGGAGGACTTCACGACCCGGTCAGCCCCGCGCTCGCGGGGATGGCTCTGAGTAGGAGTCGCCAGCGGCGGGCCCGGGGCTGTCGGCCCCGCGTACGCGGGGATGGTCCCACACCGAGGTGCTGCTCCAGCTCAGCAGCCATGTCGGCCCCGCGGACGCGGGGATGGTCCCTTGCACGGGTTGGGGGGCACCGGAATGCCGCAGGCCAGGAAGGGCCAGCCCCGCGCTCGCGGGGATGGCTCCTTGGCGTCCGATGTGGAGGACTTCACGACCCGGTCAGCCCCGCGCTCGCGGGGATGGCTCTGAGTAGGAGTCGCCAGCGGCGGGCCCGGGGCTGTCGGCCCCGCGTACGCGGGGATGGTCCCACACCGAGGTGCTGCTCCAGCTCAGCAGCCATGTCGGCCCCGCGGACGCGGGGATGGTCCCTCGTGCACGCCGGAGCTGTTCGGCCCCGCATGCGCGGGGATGGTCCCACGGTCCGTCTGGCCGAGGCGCTGGCCAAGTGGTCGATTCTGCGTTCGCGAGGATGGTCCCGAGACGTACTTCGGCACCCACGAGTACTGGACGTCGGCCCCGCGCGCATGCGGGGATGGTCCGCAGTGGAGCAGCGAGTTTCGCCACCTCTACCCGTCGGCCCCGCGCATGCGGGAGTGGTCCCCGAACCCGACCGGCGACCCGAAGTCGGCTCCGACTTTGCGAAGGCCCTGACAGGCTGACAGCAACGGCCAGGGTGGCGGATGATGGAGCGGCTTTGGCTAGATTCGAACTGAATCTGTACGGGACTAAGCCGCTGAAACGTCGCAGTTCAGGAAGTGTCGGCCCCGCACGCGCGGGGATGCTCCCCCCATCGGGCTCGTGATCGTGGCGCTGACCGCGTCGGCCCCGCACGCGCGGGGATGCTCCCCGTCCCGGTGGCCGAGCACGCGCAGGGTTCGAGTCGGCCCCGCACGCGCGGGGATGCTCCCGGCACCTACAAGCTCAGGCTGACGATTCAAAGGTCGGCCCCGCACGCGCGGGGATGCTCCCACCCCCAGCGCCGTGATCCGCCCGCTGGTACGGTCGGCCCCGCATGCGCGGGGAAGCTCCCATGGCCCAGACGTCCAGCGACATCCACACCCGGTCGGCCCCGCGTAGGCGGGGATGCTCCCGCGCGACGAGCTGCTTGGTTGTCGGCAGCCTTGTCGGCCCCGCGCACGCGGGGATGGTCCCCCGGTCGCGCGCCGCGCGGCCATCCTCATCGCGTCGGCCCCGCGCACGCGGGGATGGTCCCTCCAGCTCCACCTCGAGCGCCTGACGGTCACCGTCGGCCCCGCGCACGCGGGGATGGTCCCCCCTTCTTGGTGGAGCCGGGTTCGGCGTTGTTGTCGGCCCCGCGCACGCGGGGATGGTCCCATGATGCTGACCGGGGAGAAGTCGAACGTCCAGTCGGCCCCGCGCATGCGGGGATGGTCCCTGGTACTGGCACAGCTCGGTGCCGCTCAGGTTGTCGGCCCCGCACCTACTGGGATGGCCCCAGAGAAGGCAGCTCACAGACACGCCCGAGCGGGCCGACCCCGCAGGCGCGGGGATGCTCCTAGCCGTTGACGATTCCCCGGAATTTCTTGGACATCGGCCCCGCACTCGTGGGGATGCTCCGCACTGGATCAACGGGAAGCTGGCGCACCACTGCTCGGCCCCGCCCATGCGGGGATACTCCCTGGATTGCGCTGGTTGCCTGGATACCGCCCGAGTAGGTCCCCATTGGCAACCCACAGTTGGATGGGCTATGGCGTCCCCGAGCTGCCAGGAGCGCCGGTCGCGATGTCACCAAGCAGCTGGGGAAGGAGGTCTTCCTCAAAGGCGGGAACGGAGTGCTTCAGCATCGTGGGCACCAAGCGAGGGTCCCACGGGGCGTCAGGGCGCTGTAGACGTAGGATGCTGGTGCCTTCGGGGGCGGCTTCGAGATAGTCGGCAGCGCTCATTCGCCATGGGACCGCTTCTGGTGCTGCTGCGAGGAGTGCGCGTACATGGGCGAGGCCGGCCTGGTCGAAGTCCGCTCGGACGGCGATGCGCCAACCAGCATCTGCCAGTCTGGCAATTGCTTCGCATTCCAGTTGTGATGGCGTGCCCGCCGTACAGATCACCCGAGGCGTCACTGCCCCTCGCTCAAACATGGCGTACTGCCTGGCTGCGGCAGCGAGCACGGATGGGTTCTCAGTAACGAACACCCATTCGCCGGGGACCGGGGGCAGTTCCCACGTGATCGTTGCGAGTTCCCGGGGCGGGATGGTGACGGTTGATCCGGCTGGGATGCGCCAGCCCCTGGGATTGACGCCGGTGACGATGAGCCCGCCGAGCAGGTCGTCGAAGTCGACTCCGAGGCGGGCCCAACTCGACCGCGGGGTGGAGCTGGACAGTCCTGTGAGGGCGAGGACGAGCGCTGGCAGGGCTCCCTCGTCGAGGGCATGCGGGTTTCCGGGCACCAGGAGGCGGCGATCAATGCGTTGGCCGGGTCGGGGGAGACGGGCGGCTACCTGCAACGCTTGGCTCAGGAGATCCTCCGGCTCCTGCGCGTTGAGGAGACGGGTGATCCAGCCGAGGCCGCGCAGTCGCTCGAAGAGGGTCTCTGGGCCTACGAGGCTGCGGACATGGCTGGGGAGGGAGGCCGTGGAGTTGTCGAGTTGGGTGCGGACCTTGTCGGCGGCTTCCATCTGTCCGGCCCGGCTGCGGGCTTTGGCGGCCAGGCGTCGGTTGCAGGCATGGGCTGCGACGGCGCCCGGGGTCAGAGCAGGGCCCCGGGTTGCGATGGCCGTGGCGAGCTCTTCGAGGGAGACACGCCGGCGTTGGCCGGGCTCCAGTGCTCTCCCTGGGATGAGGCCCGCTGCTGCTGCGCGGTGAGCGGGATCGTCGGGGGCGGTCACGGTGATTGCCGACCCGGAGGTGAGGGCTTCGTCGCCGCGGCGGTCAGCAGTCGTTGCGAGGGAGTGCCACAGCCAGGAGAGTTCGGGTCTCAGCAGTGGTGCCAAGTCGGCGTCCGCGCACGCACCGCCGCAAAGGGAGCAGTTCATGACGATACGCCTGTCGTGAGTTGGTCGATGTCTTCGTCTCCGGGCAGAGTCCGGTCGGTGCGGATCAGCATGGGGAAGGCGACGACGGTCCCGTCGATGCCTGACTCGAGGTCGTGCGCGTCGATTCCGTCCCAGGCGCCGGGTGCACCGTCCCACAGGTATGAGGTGCAGAGGATGTCCAGGTCGAGTTCGGCGAGATAGCGTGCCAGGCCTTCACGGCCATGTTCGTCAACCTCGGCGGGCACTTCGTCGAGGGGGACTAGGCGCAGTCCGGTGGGTGTGAGACGGTCGTAGTTGGCCGCGATGGCGGCAAGCATGGGAGCCAAGACCACCAGGCGTCGCTCGCCGCCGGACAGGCCGGTGCGTGAGCCCCATTGGGCGCTGGTGGGTCTGCCGTCGGGTCCGGGGCGCTCTACCAAGTAGCGGACGTCGGCCCAGCTGCGGATGTCGACAGCGGAAGCGAGGCGCTCTTCCATGGTCGCGCCGGGGGCGGCGGCTAGGAGCGCCTGGAGTGCTTGCCCGATCTGTTCCTTCTGTGCTTCGGTGCGTAGCGCGTCACCGACTTCGCAGGACAATTGGTGGACGGTGCGGGTGGCGGCGTCGAGGTCGTCGCGAAGGGCGATCTGGACCTGGACTCCGACTCCGGAGGAAGCTTGAGCTGCGCGCATCTTGCGATTGACTGTCTTCTTCCAGTCGGTCAGCGCAGCCCATGCGGTTCCGATGGCGGCAGGCAGGCGTCCGATGACGAAGTCGCGTAGTGCGGCCGCTTCTGCGGCGCCGAGTGCGGTCTTTGCGCGCTCTGCGAGGATCTGCGCGCGGACGGCGGCGCTCAGGGGGTCGTAGTCGGTTTCGGCGTGGGTCAGGATGAAGGTGTCGAGCTGTTCAAGGCCGGTTGGCGGGTCGGTGCGGGCGATGGTCCAGATCTGGGCGAGATCGGCGCGGATGGTGTCGTAGCGCTCGCCGAGGGTCTTCTTGGAGGCGGTGGGACGGCGGGCGAGCAAGTTCTCGATGGTGTCGAGGAGGGGGCTGCTGTCGCCGCTGGTCGGGGCAGTTTGGTCTGCGCCGAGGGCCTGCGCGAGCGGGGGCCAGGCGAGCATGGCGACCAGGCGTTCTCGAGTGGTCGTCTGTTGTGGGCGTGCGTCGTTGAACCCTTGCCAGGCTGATGCGAGGTTGCTCTCGCAGCCACTGAGATGTTTCTCTGCCCCAATGAGCTGGGCTTGGGCGGATTCGAGCTGCCCGAAGAGGCTCTTGGCCTGCTCGGTGGCTTCCTCGAAGCGGCGGGCGGCGTCCTCGGCGTCCCCCTGGATTTGGGTTTCGGTGAGTTCGGCCCGGGTTTCAAGTGCCATCGTGTGCGCGCTGTCTGCGGCGTGCTGGAGGTCGGCCAGGCGACTGGCCAGAGCGGTCTCGTCGGGCAGCGTTTGCAGCACACGCCTGAGCCTGGCCAGCAGCCGGGAGGAGAGTTGGGTTGCGCATGCGGCGAGCGTTTCGGCCTGCAGCCGGCCGTTCTCGACCATGTCAGTGAGGGCGATCGGGTCGGTGGGCACGCCCAGGCTTCGAGCACGGGATGCCCAGTCAGTCTGAAGCCGGCCGTGTTCGATGGCAGCAGCGGTGGCACTGGCGCGGAGTTTCTCTGCGGCGCCCTGGCGGCGGAGTGCATCCCTTGCGGTGGTGGCACGTTCGGCCTCGGCGCTGGTCAGCTCGTGCCTGGACGGGAATGCCTGCGCCTGGCTGCGGACGGCGTCGCGCAGCACTCGGCGCCCGGCAGCGTCGCGGCGTTCGGCAGCGGCTTGGATTTCGAGTTGTTCTGCGGCGGTGTCCAGCTCGTCGGCCCGGGCCCGGGCCCGAGTGAGGCGGTTGCGAGCGCCGACGTGCGAGGCGGCTGGTACAGGGCTGCCAGCGGTACGCAGGGCTGCGACGGGGTCGGCGGCGAGCGGCCCGGCGGTGAAAGTTCCGTCGCGTCCGATGAGGAGAACGGCAGGGCCGGGACGACTGGCAGCGGTGTCGGCCAGGGCGACGCGTTCCAGGATGGCGCGGGCAATGGTGGCATGCGGATGGTCGGCGGCGATGTCCAGAACAGCGGTCAAGTTGTGTTCCTGGACGGCGCCTGTGGGGCTGATCTGCCAGGCGCGGGTGGTAGCCGCGCCCGTGTGCAGGTGGGCGCCGAGGAGCCCGCTGTCGGCCAGCGCCAGCTCCAGCAGTGCTTTGTGTTCGTCGGTGGCGTCGAGTGCGGGGTGCCATTCGAGGAGAGTGCCGAGCGCGGTGTCGTCTTCACCTGGCCCCGCCCAGTGGGGGCGGGGCAGCGGTAGTAGTTGCCCGGCGCGCAGTTGGCGGGCCTCGCTTCGGTGACCTGCGGCGGCTGTTGCCAGGCCGGTGGAGGTGGTGAGGTGGTGCACGGCTGCGGTCTCGTGGCCGGCTGCGAGGGTCTCACCGATGCGCTGGGCCTGGTCGGCCCATGCGTTGAGTTGGTCGCGTACTGATGCGGGCTCGGCGGCGATGAGGGCATCGAGGTCAGTGGTGTCCCACAGATGGTCGTGGTCCGGGCCGGGCTGAATGTCCTGGTGCAGGCCGCGCAGGTGGGGGTGAGCTTGCGCCCAGTGTGCGGTGTTGTCCAGGGCTTGGCGAGCGGCCGAGCGGGCAGTGGACGCTGCGCCGTCCAGGGCTTGGTTGGCTTCGTCGTAGGCGTTCTCGGCGTCGATTGCCGCGCCGTGTGCGGTGCGGGCGGCTTGATCTGCTGTTGCGACGGGTGCGTGATCCTTGAGGATGAGTGCGGCTCTGTCCGTCATCGCCTGACAGGCCTTTGCCGTATCCGTCCAGGAAGTGGTGAGGTTGTCGAGGCCGGCCGTGTCGAGGGTGAGAGCCAAGCCGGGCCCTGGGTCGACGATCTGGTCGGCGACGGGATGGGTCGCACGAGGCCGGGTGTGGTGGGCGAGCAGGGTCTCCAGCGCGGTGGGCGGCGCTCCCGCATTCTCGGCGTTGTCTGCACACTCGGCGATGTCCTCGATGATTTCATCGAGGGCTTCCCTGCCGGTTTTGCTCTGTTTGCGGGCCTGGTGAGCGGCGTCGCGGAGGCTGATGTAGGTGGTGCTTGCCGTCTCCTGTTCAGACTTGAGCCGCTTGCGTAGGTCCATCACGCGGCCGTGGGAGCGGTAGGCGTCGCTGGTTTCGATGGCGCGTGCGGTGGCCTGCGCATCGCGGTGGGCGTCTTTCAGGCTTTGGAGCTTGAGTCTGGCGAGTTCGGCGTCGGCGGTTGCTTCGGTAAGGAGACCGGTGCATTGGTCGACGTGGCGCTTGCGCTGGTTGGCGACGCGGTCGGCCTCGCGGGCTGCGCCGTAGGCGCTGCGGGTGACATCGATGACGTGCCCGGTCCAAACCCGGGCGAACTCGTCCAGCACGGTGGCGGCCTGCTCGTCGCGTTCGAAGACTTTTCGGGTGGTTTCGGACTCGGCGAGCGCCTCCGCGGTGGCGGCGAGGACCTCGTCGGCGACGCCGGGCAGCGACTGGCGCAAGGCGTCGGCGGCCGCGGAGGGGGAGACGTCGCCCAGCAGGGTCGGATTTCGGACCTCGCGCAGTCGTGAGGCGAGCAGGCGCAGTTCGCTGGCGGTGGTTGCCCAGATGCGGCCGGCCAGATGGTCGATATAGTCCTCGGGCTCTGCGAAGACCTGACCGCCGGCGGCTTCGACGCGGGTTGTGAATTCCTCGAGTTCCAGTGCGCCACCGTTTGCATTGCGCAGCTTCAGTTCTCGAAGTGGGCGCCCGGACATGACGAACGGGACGGCCTTCACAGCTGGGGTGGAGCTGGGCGAGTACTGGAGCCGAACGCCGAAGCTCGTCATCTCGTCTGCTGTCGCCGGCTGCCCCTCCGGTGCTGTTCCGGTGCTGTTGGCAGTTGGAGCGGCGAACGTCAGCCACAGGTATCCATAGCGGCGGCCCTTGGCTGGGGCGCCTTCGCTCATGAGGAGCTTCAACGTGGTGGGGCGCGCCTTGCCAGCGGCGAGCTTGGCGGCGTTCAGATCGAGCAGGTACGGCCACAGGGCTTCCAGCGCGGTGGTTTTGCCCGTTCCGTTGGATCCGCGCAGCAGCAAACGTCCCGACGCCGCAGGAAGATCGAGGTCGCCGTAGCGCCATACGTTTGACAGTCCGGCGCCGACCAGCCGCCAGCGGCCACCGAACCGGGCCACGTCACCGGCAGGGGGCGGCGTCTGGGGTTGGGAGAAGTCCAGGTCGAAGATGTCATTCACGCGGTGCGCCCTCCATGGTGCCGTCAGCCTTGACGTCGTTGAACAGACCTTGCTGGGGCGGGATTCGCCGGCTCCGCTGTGTCGTCCCTGACTGGGGCGAGCGGGTTCGGGCCCGGGACGACGGGATGCGGCTGCCCTTGGGGAGTGCGGTGCCTTCCTGCCCCCAGCGGCCAGTGACGGGAGCGAACCACCACGTTGGTGCGGTGTCCCCAGCGCCTGCGAAGGCTGGGTGTATGAGGTTGGCGCCGATCAGCAGGTCACGTACTCTCGCGGCCAGCAAGAGCGGATCTTCGGCATACTCGCCGCCCCAACCGCCCTTCCCCGTGGCGTTCCGGCCCGCAAACTCCGCTAGGCCAGCCAGTACCTGTTCTTCTGTCAGGCCACGCCAGCCAGGCCCGGGGCCCTCGCCCGTACTGCCATGGACAGCGGCGTGGTCGAGGAGAAGCAGCGCAGCGTGGGCAATGGTTCCAGGCGCGGGGAACGGTATCGGGCCGAGTTCGCGCAGATGCCGATAGGCGTCGTCCGGGACGACGAACGCGGCGCCTTCGGCCCGGCGTTCCAGGACGAGGCCGAAGGCATCGGCCAGCGGGCCACCGTCGTCACCGCGGACACGCTGGCTCAGCCACTGAGCCTCAGCCTCGTCCAGCAGTGCGGTGTGCACACAGGTGTCGTCGACGAGGGCGCGCCGCATCCGGCGGGCCGGATCCGGCTCGCGCTGTACCTGCTCGAGCCATGCCTGCGGCGCGGCCGCCGGGTCGAGGGCACCGGGGTTGGCGATGACATGGGCAAGCCGGGTGTGATGGATGGCCAGGAGTACGGGTGCCTGCTCGTCGTGGAGGTAGCTGTCGAGCTCCCCGTCGAGCCGCTCGATTACGCCGCGTTCGTCGAGCATGCGCAGCGCGGTCAGGATGGCGCGGCGCTCTGTGACGTCATGGCGGGTGGGCAGTGCCGCTTCTGCGGCGGCGGCGCGGGCTTGGGAGACCAGGTGGCCGATGCCCGTGCGTGGAGGCATCGACTCGGCTGCCGCGAGCAGCAGGAAGAACCATGAGCAGGCGGCCGGGCTCGGCCCCTGCGATGCCCATGCCTCGGGCCGCGGCGGGGGGCTTTTGCGCAGTCGGACCAGGTCGCGTTCGATGACAAGTACCCACCCAAGCCGGGACACCGCCGAGCTGAGGGCTTCGGCGTTGCGGCGCACTGCGGCGATGAGATCGTCGTCGCGGCCGCCGACCAGCCATGGGTGGGCGGCCAGGTGACGTAGCAGGGCAGCCGATTCGGCGTCAGCCTCGGGACGCCATGCGCGTCGCCGCGTCGGTGTCCGGTGGGTGGGGGTGCGGTCGTGGTCTTCGCTCATGCCGCGCCCTCCTGCAGGTTGGACGTCGTGGCGAGTGCTTTGTCGTCTGTGGAACGGGGGCCGGGTTGCGGGACGATCTGGAGGGCAACGCGCGCCGCGAGGTCGTTCTTCAGGTCAATGCCGGCAAGTGAGGCCAGGGCAGCGGGCGAGGGCCGGCGGCCGGGCAGATGGAACAGAGGAACGCGTCCAGGTAGGAGCACCCACCAGGTTGGAGCTCGCAGCTTGCCCGTGCGCGATTCGGTGTGCACGAGGGTGCAGGCGAGGCCACCGCTGGTGCCGGTGCGACGGGGGCCCGCCGCGGTGGCCCGGGCGGCGGCCATAACCGCGGCCAGCGCCGCCCGGGCAGCGGCTTCGTCCAAACGCTGCCCGGAAGTCGAGGCCAGGACCTCTTCGACGGCGCGCTCGTGTTCCGCTTGGCGCTGCGCCCGGGCTTGGGCCACCTGTGTTCTGGCCAGTGAGTCGTCACGTGGCGCGGCTCCCCTGCCCCGTGGGCCGGAACGGCCTGCGGAGCGCAGCAAGGTCGGTACGGGGACCTGCGGCCCGCCGCGCCAGGACGGGTTGCGGCCCGATTCGTCTTCGTCGGCCTGGCCGTGCAGCTTGCGCCAGGAGTGGTCACCTACGGCGGCTTGGAAGATCTGCACACCGATCTCGGGTGTCAGTACCGCCCGGGCGAGCGCCAGCGCCCGGGTGCGCGTGGAGGCGGTCCCGGAGGAGGAGTGCAGCCGGCGCAGATTGGCGTGCATGCTTGGCAGCGCCCGCACTAGGCGCAGCGAGAACCGCGCTGCGCGTCCGTTGCGCGCATCGAACCAGGTGGAAAGGCCCTCCCAGTCTTCTGCCCGGCCACCGCGGGAGGCGGTGAGCGCACCGGCGGCGATGAGGTCCCGCGCTTGGGAGGCGTCGACGGCGGCTTGTGCCAGCATGCCGAACCACGGTCGCAGAATTGCCAGTGCCGCGGCCGCCCGCGCGGAACCGGAGTCGAGTTCGGCGGCGACGCGGGTGGCGTAGTCGACGAGCAGGCTCTTGAGGTCGCTGGTTCGTTCCTCGTCGAGGTCGAATCGGTCTGCGAGGCCTACCAGCGCGTCCTCCGCACCGACCAGGGCCGCGTCGAGGTCGTCGTGGCTGGTGAACACGGTGCTTACTGCGTCCAGCACCGCGGTGTCGACGTGGGCGGCGTTGGGTGTTGTCGCACCGAGGGTTTTGGCAAGCTGCTCCAGATGGGAGACGATCCGGTTCAGTGAGACGATCGGGATCTCCCGGGCGGTGGCTGTTCCTGCCAGGACCTGCCGGTAGAAGCGTTGGACGTGCCGGCCTGCGGGGCTCGCGGTGTAGCGCCAGTTCCGGGCGAGGATCTCGGAGTATCGGCGCGCTCGGCTGGTGTCCGATCGCACGGAGACCGCTCCCATTGCTTTCAGCGCGTCTAGGCGTGTCTCGACCAGCCGGGTGTCCAGGGGCAGTCCGGTTGCCGACAGTTCTGTCGTGACCTCGGCGACCGTCATGTCGGTCACCGACCCCTCCAGCACGTCCATGATCGCGATGTAGTCGCTGGACTCCGGCCGCACCAGATAGCCCACAACTTGACGTGCATCGCCCGCACTATCGGCCACGCCGCCTGGCCCCAGTTCGTCTACTGCCATCGCTCCCCCACCAGGGCCCTCCCCAAGACGGCCATCCCGCAGTCAATGCGAAAAGCTAGTCCCCGTCCCTGACAGAAAACTTGGGAACCCGGAAAGTTCCTCTGTCCTCTGGGCATGTGGGTGACTGGAATTCAATGGTTGAAACCCGAGGCCGAGCGGGGCCTTCGCCCTCGGATCGCAGTCGCACCAGCGGCTCAGGAGAGTCCACCCAAGCTGCGGAATCGTTCCGCTAGAAACAGTGACTGCGTCCCGGGTTGGGGCAGCGGCGCACGCCGTCGTCAGCGTTACGACCCGTCGCCGCTCGGATCGAATTCGGCCATATCGGAGTAGACGGCAGGCGTCGACCGGAGGGTCCGAAATAACTCACGGATTCGATAAAAAGTTCGAATAATTCCTCTTCGCCCTTCCACCATCCACCCAGCACCCCAACTGGCACTACGAGTGCCAAGGCCGACGACGAAGCCGACTCTGGTCAGTCGTCAGTCACTCGCCGAACGCCGGGCGAAGCCCTGCTGGTGAAGGTCCGCTTCAGACAGGTGATGGGTGAATGCAGCAGGGAGACCTCCGATTTGAGAGGTGCCGAGCCGGGCTACGCTGGATTGGCGGTCTCGTCCTCACACTTGTCGGCCTCGTACGCGCGGGAATGGTCCCTTCGCCGGGGGCGAATCGAAGGTTTCCAGGTCGTCGGCCCCGCGCTCGCGGGGGTGGTCCCCTGTACGTGGCGGGCTGCGACGTGTCCGGGGAGTCAGCCCCGCGCTCGGCGGGGATGGTCCTCCGTCCGTGGCCCAACCGTGGCGTTGCATCGCGTCAGCCCTGCGCTCCCGGGGATGGTCCCGCGCCCGCCGATCCGCTGGAGCAGGCCGTTCCGCCAGCCCCGCGCTCGCGGGGCTGGTCTCTGGTCAGGGGTCATAACGAGTACTTCCAGCAGTCTGGCCCTGGTCTTCGTCCTCTGGCTGACGGGGTGGCAGCAGCGGCCGATCCGTTGCTGGCTTCGTTACCGTGGCTACGTGAGCAAACGAGCCGACCCTGGCCACCACCAATCCATCCTGCCGTGGTAATTGGCGCATTGTCAGTCGTGGCTGGTAGGTGTTGGCACCATGACGATCAGGGGCCTCCAGCAGGAGCTGGCCGAGTTCGCGGCCGAACGTGACTGGCAGCAGTTCCACACACCCAAGAACCTCGCCATGGCCCTGGCCGGCGAGAGCGGTGAACTGATGGAGATCTTCCAGTGGCTCACCCCGGAGCAGTCCGCGGGCATCATGGCGGACCAGGCCCAGGCGCCCCGGGTCCGTGAGGAACTCGCCGACGTCTTCGCCTACCTGCTGCGCCTTGCGGACGTCCTGGACGTCGACCTGGAGCAGGCCCTGGCGGAGAAGATCGCCGTCAACGGTGCGAAGTATCCGGTTTACCTCGCCCGGGGCCGTGCCGACAAGTACACCCAGCTGGGGGGATGACCACACCGATGCGCATCGTGATGCAGCCGGCCCGACGGTCCGAGAAGGACGTCAACCAGCACTACCTGGACACCATCGCCTCCCCCGTCGTCTTCGACGACCACGCCGACCTGCTCGACCCCGACGTGCTGGCCCGGCTCAAGCAGCTCTTCCCCGGCGGGTCCGCGCAGATGTGGGGCATCGTCCCCGGTAAGAAGGAGGTGAACGTCTCCAAGGTCAAGAAGATGGCGCCCGGGGACTTCGTGTTCTTCAGCGGCGACAAGCGCCTCTACTTCGGCGGCACCATCGCCCTCATGTGGCGGAACAAGGCCATGGCCGAGCGCCTGTGGACCACCGACCACAACGGCAGCACCTGGGAGTACATGTACGCCCTCACCGACACCCGGGGCTTCGACATCCCCGTCGAGGAAGTCCGCCAGCTCCTCGGCTGGAACCCCAACCGCAACATCATGGGCATCTCCGTCCTCACCGACGACGACGGCGAAACCCTCCAGACGTTCCTGACCATCGAACCCGGCACCACCGCCACCCCGCCGACGGACGAGGAGGCTGACCAGGCCGCGGTCCTCGCGTTCGACGGCCAGCTGGAACGCCAGGCCCTCCGCGCCTACCGCGGCGAACAGACAGCCCTCAAACGCCACCTCCTGCCCGGTGCAACCGGGGATTGCGCCCTCTGCGGGCGGACGCTGCCCCGGACGTTCCTGATCGCCGCTCACATAAAGAAGCGGGGGATGTGCACAGACGAGGAGAAGCTCGACTTCAACAACGTCGCCATGCTCGCCTGCACATTCGGCTGCGACGGACTCTACGAGCACGGCTACATCACCGTCGGTGATGGTGGCGCCCTCCAGGTCAGCCCGCTGGCCGCCGCCATGCCCGGCGTCAGCGACCACATCCAGCAGCACCTGGCTGGCAGGACCGTCACCTGGTGGAACCCAGAGCGCGAGCCGTACTACGAGTGGCACCGCATCCACACCTACAAGGCCAGCCCGCCCCAGTAGACATCTGACACACCTGGTCAGGGGCTCTGGAAGGTTGAACTCGAGCCGATCCGATGGCGGCTGCGCCGTAGACCCGGCGATTGCGGGGATGGCCCCTCCGTTTCGATGTTGTACAGCGGGTACAGGGTGTTGGCCCCGCGCATGCGGGGATTGTCCCGACTTCGTGTTCCTCTCGCAGGGCGGCACGCCATCGGCCCCGCAGCCGCAGGGATGGTTCTGGGTGGAGCGGCATCGGCTACCACTTCGTGATGCCGGCCACGCACGCGCGGGGATGCTCCCGAGCTCGGGCACAACCTGCACGGGTTCGTTCTGTCGGGCCTTTCGCTCGCGGGGATGGTCCCGTTGTGTCCGGGTCGCCCAGGACAAGCAGGACGTCGGCCCCGCGCTCGCAGGGCTGACCCTGCCCGCCGGTGGCGCCTCGTGGCGGTGGTCGGCCCTGTGGGCTCCGCCTGAGGCAGGGTGAGCCGCTGGCTTATGGGTCGGCCCGGTGGTTGCTGATGAGGTGAGTCGGCCCCGCACGCGCGGGGATGCTCCCATGGAAGAGGCGGGGCTGCTGGACTCGCCCCGGTCGGCCCCGCACGCGCGGGGATGGTCCCTGCATCCCGGTCGTCCTGGACCCCGGGCCCAAGTCGGTCCCGCGCACGCGGGGATGCTCCCTCGGCGAGCCGGTCCTCAGACTCGCGGTAGTAGTCGGCCCCGCACGCGCGGGGATGGTTCCCGTGCTCGTCGCCGTCGGGTCACCGCGGTGCTGTCGACCCCGCGTACGCAGGGATGGTCCCCACGGCGCCGGCATGTGCTGTGGCCTCCAGGAGTCAGCCCGCATGCGCGGGATGCTCGCTGGCATCGGCCGCCCGCGAGTACAGGAGGTGTACCTCTCACGCGTGGGGATAGCCGGGCGCAGTCACCGAAGCCGTGGTTCCGCTCCTGGACAAGTCGACCCCGCTTGCGCGGGGATAGTCCCCACCACGCTGGCACCTGCCGCGCCCGACCCCGGTCGGTCCCGCGTTCGCGGGGATCGTCCCGTCCGGGTCAGCGCCACCCTCATCGGCCGGCCCGAGTCTGGCTTGGTGAGAAGGATGATAGGACGCTGCACCCGAGCAAGCTGAATTCGTATGGGCTCGCGCCGCTGGAACGTTGCAGGTTAGGAAGTGTTGGCCCCGCACACGCGGGGATGGTTCCGATGCTGGCCTGCCGGGACCCGGACGCGTCGAGTCGGCCCCGCACGCGCGGGGATGCTCCCAGGCCCGCGCCGACGTTCAGGAACGGGTCGTCGTCGGCCCCGCACGCGCGGGGATGGTCCCAGGCGCCAGGGCTCGACGCCGAGAGCCCGAGCGTCGGCCCCGCACGCATGCGGGGATGGTTCGCAGTGGAGCAGCGAGTTTCGCCACCTCTACCCGTCGGCCCCGCGCATGCGGGAGTGGTCCCCGAACCCGACCGGTGACCCGAAGTCGGCTCCGACTTTGCGAGGGCCCTGACAGGCTGACAGCAACGGCCAGGGTGGCGGATGATGGAGGGGCTCCGGCTAGATTCGAACTGAATCTGTACGGGACTAAGCCGCTGAAACGTCGCAGTTCAGGAAGTGTCGGCCCCGCACGCGCGGGGATGCTCCCTCGACACTCTCCTCACCCAGGCCGCAGCGCTCGTCGGCCCCGCACGCGCGGGGATGCTCCCCGGTGTAGGAGCTCCAGTTCGACGGCGCCGATGTCGGCCCCGCACGCGCGGGGATGCTCCCAGGCCAGTGGTGTACTCCGGCGTCGGCCCGGCCGTCGGCCTCGCGCATGCGGGGATGCTCCCGCCGACCCGCAATCCTCGCCGCCCACCGGCCAGTCAGTCCCGCGTTCGCGGGGGATGGTCCCGACACGGTCTCCCCCAGCGCCTGTCCGGTCGGCCCCGCACGCCTGCGGCTTACCCCCTTCAGCTCCCGGTTCTTGAGCGCGGGTCTGGCTAGGGGTCTGAGCTGTGGTCGTGTCAGGCGGCTGGCGCGAGTTTGTCGGGGTGGCCGAAGACTTCGTCAAAGTTGAGCGACCTGGCCATGGGGACGAGGAGATAGGGGAGCCGGATCCTGCGGTAGTCCGCGGCCCGGTGTGGCCCAGGCCGATTGCGTCGTGCGGGCTGAGGAGCTCGAGCTCGTCGAAGACGTAGTACAGCGGCAATCGCGTCCATGCGACGAGCTGGAGGTGGGCGTCGACGGCCGCGCTCTCGATGGCGTGGCGCTGAGACCTTCGGCTCGTCATGCGGCTTTTGCAGTCGATGAGGACGATCTGCCGGCCCCGAGCGGCGATGAGGTCAGGGGTCCAGCGCAAGGAGCTTTTGGTGCCGTGCAGTGCGAGGCGGATAGGTTCCCCCATGACGCCTTGGCCCCAAGCGCTGACGGACCAGCCTCGGTGGTCGAGTTCCCGGGCGACGCGTTGTTCATGGGCGTCACCGACTGCCTTCCTTGCCTGAAAGCTCGTCATACGGGGAGTGTGGCGCACTGCAGCCCAGGTGAAACAGCGGCTGTCTCCTGGCCCGGCCGGCTTCGGCCATGGCAGCCAGCGTCCGTGGGCGTTCGTGGTTGTCCGTGGGTGTCCGCGTGGGTCCCACGCTGTCTCACCGTGTTCCGGTTTGTCCTACGCGAACTTGGCCGAAATCGCTGCCCTGTCTGAGCACTCCAGAGGGCGTGACCGCGACCAGGTCGCTCGTCTGCCTGGCGTGTAGGTCTGTATCTGGGCCGCTAGGGCAGAGCCAGCTTGACCGTCTGGGCGGGGAACGGTGGCTGAGGTAGCAGATGATGGGGTGCCTCGCCTCGACCTGAATTGAATCGTCGGCCCCACGCTTGCGGGGATGGTCCCAGCAGCCCGATCACCTCTCACAGATCGCGGGCGGACCGGCCCCGCACGCGCGGGGGCCCTGACAGACTGACAGCAGTAGCCAGGGTGGCGGATGATGGAGCAGCTCCGACTCGATTCGAACTGAATCTGCACGGGACCAAGCCGCCGTAACGTAGCAGGTCAGGAAGTGTCGGCCCCGCATGCGCGGGGATGCTCCCCGTCCGTCCCGGGCATCGTCGCCCGCGTCCCTGTCGGCCCCGCATGCGCGGGGATGCTCCAGCTCGAGGACCGCGGGGCCAGGACCACCTACCGTCGGCCCCGCATGCGCGGGGATGCTCCCCTGGTTGCCCGCGACCGCGCGTCCGCAGCCATGTCGGCCCCGCATACGCGGGGATGGTCCCTCCCGAGCGATCGCGGCGGAGGCCGGGCCGTAGTCGGCCCCGCATAGGCGGGGATGCTCCCGCCATCCACGAGATCGACGCCGGCCCCGTCATGTCGGCCCCGCGGACGCGGGGATGGTCCCCGAACCCGACCAGTGACCCGAAGTCGGCTCCGACTTTGCGAGGGCCCTGACAGGCTGACAGCAACGGTCAGGGTGGCGGATGATGGAGCGGCTCCGGCTAGATTCGAACTGAATCTGTACGGGACTAAGCCGCTGAAACGTCGCAGTTCAGGAAGTGTCGGCCCCGCACGCGCGGGGATGCTCCCGATTCGGCCGGAGCGTAGACCTCGGGGATAGAGTCGGCCCCGCACGCGCGGGGATGCTCCCTTGTGGCGGTGCGGCGGCGCGTCCGCTTCATCGTCGGCCCCGCACGCGCGGGGATGCTCCCGGGACCCGCTTCGAGGGCGGTCTCCTCAACAAGTCGGCCCCGCACGCGCGGGGATGCTCCCGCCATCCGCACCGCCGGACGGCACGCCCGCCTGTCGGCCCCGCACGCGCGGGGATGCTCCTGCGGGCGAGATGCCAGGACGGCCTGCACGATCGTCGGCCCCGCACGCGCGGGGATGCTCCTGCGGGCGAGATGCCAGGACGGCCTGCACGATCGTCGGCCCCGCACGCGCGGGGATGCTCCCGTCGCAGGGGTCGACGGCAGCCCCACCACGCTGTCGGCCCCGCACGCGCGGGGATGCTCCCACGAAGGCGAAGCAGCGGAAGGAGGGGCGTTGGTCGGCCCCGCACGCGCGGGGATGCTCCCTCCCGCGAGCAGCTGATCGCGGCGCCGGTCGAGTCGGCCCCGCACGGTCGGGGATGCTCCCCGGCGGGGCTTTCGTCGTTCCCTGGGGTGATCGTCCGCCCCGCGCTCGCGGGGATGGTCCCAGGCCCTGCTGGGCGCTATGCGGCAGTCGTATCGGTCCCGCTCGCGTGCGATGAGCCCCGTTTGCTCTGTAGTTCTGGGTTGAGGACCCATCGGGCTTTGCATGCGTGGCGTTGGTTCGGCGTATGCCTGGCCACTTTTGATCGCCTGATCGTCGGCCGTGTGCGCACGGGGCTGGTCTTGGGTGCGGGGCCCGAGTGGTGTCTGGTTGATGTTCTTGTAGCACCTGCTACGGTGCGCTACTTTTGGGGTATGAAGCAGTTGAATGTGCGCTTGGATGACACCGCTCATGAGGTCCTCGAGCAGCGGGCGGAGGCTGCGGGGATGAGTCTGACGGACTATGCCCGCAAGGTGCTGGTGGAGGAGGCCGATGAGCGGCGGGAGCGTTTCCTGACGGCTGCTGCGCACTTTTCGCAGGCTTGGGGGCCGGCGTTTGAGGAGGAGTTCGGCCCGTACCCGGCGGCGGGTCGGCCGGGCCGGTCCGGGACGGCGGACGCGGCATGATGTTGCGTGTGGACCGAGGCTGGTTGCTGGACATCGCCCACCAGTTCTTGCCGGCAGATCCGGATGTCACGGACTACGGGACGCTGGCGGCCGCGGTGGCGCGGCATGTCGATGAGGTCATGGATGTGCCGGTTTACGGTGCGGTCAATCAGCGGGCGGCCGCCCTCATGCACCAGCTGGTCAGGGTGCCGGCGCTCGAGTTCGCGAACGAGCAGTTCGCTTCTGTCGTCGCCGCGTCCTATCTGAGTGCCGCAGGCGTGATCGTCACTGCGGAGCCCAAACAGGCAGTCGAGCTCGCCTCGCGCATCCGCGACAGCCAAGCCGACATCCGCGAAACCGCCACCGCTATCCGCACCTGGTACCGCTGACCCTCGCCTGCCCCGCACGCGCGGGGATGGTCCCACGATCCGTCTGGCCGAGGCGCTGGCCAAGCGGTCGGTCCCGCGCTCGCGGGGATGGTCTGAGCCGGCTCCGACTTTGCGAAGGCCTGACAGGCTGACAGCAACGGTCAGGGTGGCGGATGATGGAGCGGCTCCGGCTAGATTCGAACTGAATCTGTACGGGACTAAGCCGCTGAAACGTCGCAGTTCAGGAAGTGTCGGCCCCGCACGCGCGGGGGTGCTCCCGCCGCGTACAGCGAGTCCACCGGCACCGTGAAGTCGGCCCCGCACGCGCGGGGATGCTCCTGACGGATCATTCACGTATGACGGAGTTCTGTAGTCGGCCCCGCACGCGCGGGGATGGTCCGTGCCGCCGCCTCAAGGCCCGCACCCCCGACCTGTAAGCGGGGATGGTCCCCCGATCGGCCTGGTCATCCTGGCGCTGGCCGCGTCGGCCCCGCGGACGCGGGGATGGTCCCGAGCGGTTGACGTGCTGCGGGTCGGGCTTGGGGTCGGCCCCGCGGACGCGGGGATGGTCCCGCGGTGGCTTCCGGCGCGTGGGTATAGCGGTCGTCGGCCCCGCGGACGCGGGGATGGTCCCGTTAACCGGCCGATCCCGAAGGGGGTTGCATGGTCGGCCCCGCGGACGCGGGGATGGTTCCGCGTTCCAGCTCCGCGGCAAGGACACCGCGCGGTCGGCCCCGCAGACGCGGGGATGCTCCCCCGTGGCTCAGGCCGACCCAGGCCAGCGTCGGCCCCGCGCACGCGGGGTTGGTCCCAGCTCGGCGGCCCAGCCGGTCGGCTACGCCGGGTCGGCCCCGCGTAAGCGGGGATGCTCCCGACTGGTACAGGATCAGCAACAGCATCGGGTCGTCGGCCCCGCATAGGCGGGGATGCTTCCCCGAGACCGGCCACGCAGACCAGCACCAGGTCGTCGGCCCCGCAGACGCGGGATGGTCCCCAGCGGCGGACGCTCTGCACAGCTCCCATCCCGTCGGCCCCGCGTACTCGGGGATGGTCCCTCCTCAACGACGCCGGCTCGCTCTACTCGATCGTCGGCCCCGCATAGGCGGGGATGCTCCCGCACCCTGAGGCATGATCCCTGGCTCGGGATCGTCGGCCCCGCGTAGGCGGGGATGCTCCCGTCGTCGGATCGGTCTCCCTCCGGCCGAGGGGGTCGGCCCCGCGTACGCGGGAATGGTCCCGGTTCGTACGGCCGAGCCCTTCGAGCCCCGACGTCGGCCCTGCAGACGCGGGGATGGTCCCCCATGGCAGACAGGGGGGAGGAGAGATCTCCCGTCGGCCCCGCATGCGCGGGGATGGTCCCGTCAGTGCGGACTGATCCGCCGTCCACACCTGGTCGGCCCCGCATGCGCGGGGATGGTCCCCCGACGTGCCACCGCGGCTCTCCTCCCGGCGAGTCGGCCCCGCATGCGCGGGGATGGTCCCTACGGCAAGGTCGCGTGGCGGTACGGCTCGAAGTCGGCCCCGCACGCGCGGGGATGCTCCTGTGCAGACGCACTACGAGCCGCAGACCGGCCAGTCGGCCCCGCACGCGCGGGGATGCTCCCTGCCCCCAGCCCGGAGGAACGTAGACGCCGAGGTCGGCCCCGCACGCGCGGGGATGGCTCCTACCTGGCCAAGAAGCTCCTGGGCTAGCAGCCGTCGGCCCCGCGCTCGCGGGGATGCTCCCCGCACCAGCACCAACCTGCGACACAGCAGTCCGTCGGCCCCGCAGGCGCGGGGATGGTCCCCCGCTGGTGGCTGACCAACGCGGCCGCGCACTGTCGGCCCCGCATGCGCGGGGATGCTCCCGCACCAGGCCTGGGCCGCCCTCCGCATGATCGGTCGGCCCCGCATGCGCGGGGATGCTCCCCAGGCGTTGCAGGGTGGCGCACGAGATGCCGAGTCGGCCCCGCATGCGCGGGGATGGTCCGACGGTGTGGGGTTCCTCGTACCCGGAGATCTGGTCGGCCCCGCACGCGCGGGGATGGTCCCGGGATCAGGCCGTTGACGGCCTCGGCAAGGTTGTCGGCCCCGCGTACGCGGGGATGGTCCCGGACCACCCATGAACGAGCACCTGACCCACGAGTCGGCCCCGCGGACGCGGGGATGGTCCCCATGCCGGGAGTCCGCCGAGGTGGACCAGCGGGTCGGCCCCGCGGACGCGGGGATGGTCCCTGGTCGCCATCGCGCTGCCGCTGGCCGGCACCGTCGGCCCCGCGAACGCGGGGATGGTCCCTGCATGGGTGCCTCCAGGGCATGACGAAGCCCGTCGGCCCCGCGGACGCGGGGATGGTCCCGCCGCGACCTGGGCGTTAGTCCACGGCTGGGTGTCGGCCCCGCGGACGCGGGGATGGTCCCTGACGCTCAGCATCGCTAGCTAGCCACAGAGTGTCGGCCCCGCATGCGCGGGGATGGTCCCAGAGCCCCTGCACCGAGCCCGAGAGGTGGACCGTCGGCCCCGTATACGCGGGGATGGTCCCCGGAGCTGACCGAGCTCGCCTGCCTCCGCGCCGTCGGCCCCGCATGCGCGGGGATGGTCCCGGCCAGTTCGAGCGCGTCCACCTGCTGCTCGAGTCGGCCCTGCACGCGCGGGGATGGTCCCTGAATCGCGGGGCACTCGATCTTGACCGAGCTGTCGGCCCCGCATGCGCGGGGATGGTCCCCGGTGGCGGGCCCTGTGCTGTCCGGTCTCCCAGTCGGCCCCGCGGACGCGGGGATGGTCCCCGCACCCGCTCACCGCGCGGGCAGCCGTTCCGGTCGGCCCCGCGTAGGCGGGGATGCTCCGGTGAAGGCCCCGCTGCCCCCGGCACTGCACCAGTCGGCCCCGCGTAGGCGGGGATGCTCCGGACATCAGCACCCGGTTCGCCACCGACGTGGCGTCGGCCCCGTGCGGGCGGGGATGCTCCCCGACGACATCGACCCGCAGATCAGCGCCCAGATGTCGGCCCCACAGACGCGGGGATGGTCCTCAGTTCTCGCTCTCGCGCTGGCTGCCGAACCGGTCAATCCCGCGCTCGCGGGGATGGTCCCAGCAGCCCGATCACCTCTCACAGATCGCGGGCGGACCGGCCCCGCACGCACGGGGGCCCTGACAGACTGACAGCAGTAGCCAGGGTGGCGGATGATGGAGCAGCTCCGACTCGATTCGAACTGAATCTGCACGGGACCAAGCCGCCGCAACGTCGCAGTTCAGGAAGTGTCGGCCCCGCACGCGCGGGGATGCTCCTCCGAAGAGATGGATCAGCTAACGGGGCCCTTTGTCGGCCCCGCACGCGCGGGGATGCTCCCGGTGTCGGCGGAGGGATCTCCTCCGCAGCACAGTCGGCCCCGCACGCGCGGGGATGCTCCCTCACCATCCCCACCCCCTGCGACCTCCGCGAGGTCAGCCCCGCACGCGCGGGGATGCTCCCCCGCCCCCGCCGGGCCCACCCCACCAACACCCGTCGGCCCCGCACGCGCGGGGATGCTCCGTCCTCCGCGCTCTTCGCCACCACATTGCGCCGGTCGGCCCCGCACGCGCGGGAATGGTCCCGGGATCAGGCCGTTGACGGCCTCGGCAAGGTTGTCGGCCCCGCGTACGCGGGGATGGTCCCTACGCCGAGGTGTACGAGCTGCTGCAGCAGGGGTCGGTCCCGCAGACACGGGGATGGTCCCGGCAGAGTCCTCAGCCAGGCCGGCCCCGTCGTGTCGGCCCCGCGGACGCGGGATGGTCCCGCCCACCCGGTCAGCTCGGTGAACCGCTCCACGCGGGGATGGTCCCCGAGCCCGACGGACAGGGCGATCAGCAGCAGGGTCGGCCCCGCGGACGCGGGGATGGTCCCTGAAGTCCGGCACCGTGGCGGCGATTCTCGTCGTCGGCCCCGCAGACGCGGGGATGGTCCGGCCATGGGGAAGCTGAGCTCCGAGGGCTTGGTGTCGGCCCCGCAGACGCGGGGATGGTCCCGACTACCGGCTGCAGCTGGAGGCCCAGCGGGAGTCGGCCCTGCGGACGCGGGGGTGGTCCCTCGTCCGCCGTCCGTCCGCGCTGCTGCTGCGGGTCGGCCCCGCGTACGCGGGGATGGTCCCCACGTGATGTCATGAAGCGGGGTGGTCTCCCAGTCGGCCCCGCGTAAGCGGGGATTGTCCGCTCGGGCCGCCAGGGTGATCCACTCCCAGCAGTCGGCCTCGCGGACGCGGGGATAGTCCCGGGTCTCGCAGCCCTGGGTCTCGGAGCGGGCGGTCGGCCCCGCGGACGCGGGGATGGTCCCCCGATCGGGCTCGTGATCGTGGCACTCACCGTGTCGGCCCCGCGTACGCGGGGATGGTCCCCACCTGCGCTCGGGCAACGTCACCCACGAGGAGTCGGCCCTGCGGACGCGGGGATGGTCCCGACGCGCTGGTCCTGGTCGCCGCTGCGCAGGCGGCGGCCCCGCGTAGGCGGGGATGCTCCTGAGTAGAAGACCAGGTCATCGCGTGTTGCAGTGTCAGTCCCGCGGACGCGGGGATGGTCCCTGCGCGTTCACGGCCAGGTCGGCGTCGCAGGAGTCAGCCCCGCGAACGCGGGGATGGGCCCGGAGGCACCCGATGAAGACCCGCACGCTGTACGTCGGCCCCGCGAACGCGGGGATGGTCCCGCGCCCTCACCTCCCTCCGCACTGACGAGGAGTCGGCCCCGCGTACGCGGGGGTCAGCAGCAGTACCTGTCGGAGCGGCGGGTCAGGGCTGGGTGGTCGGGGTCAGGCGGCGCGCCAGTTCCCGACGGCCATCTCGGTCGCGATCTGTCGGGCGGCGGCGTCCTCGCGCATCTGGCGGCGCAGCTCTTGGTAGACGGGCGGGGGCGAGGCTGGCTGGTGGTTGTGCCAGGCGATCTGGTCGTCGGGCTCCTGGTCCTGCGGCGTGGTGGGGGCGGGGCCGGTGCGGATGTCGATGGTGGTCACGGTGCCGGGTCGGAGCTGGTCGAGGTCGGTGAGGATCTGGCGCTGGTGGAGGCGGAGTTGGGCGGCCCAGGCTGGAGAGTCGGCGATCACGCGCAGGCGGCGGGTGGTGGGGTCGTAGCCGGCCAGGTGCCAGTGGGCCACCGCGGTGAAGCCGACGACCACGCGCCAGCGTTCGCGCAGGCCTCCGCCGGCGGTGCCGAGGGTCCAGCCGTGGGCGGCGACCAGGGCGGTGAACACGGCGGTAAGGGGCGCGGGTTCGCGGGCGTCGCGGCCGCGCCGGGCGGTGTCACCGCGGGTGGGCGCGGGGCGCTTGGCGGGAGTGTGGCCGTGGGCGCGGGCGCTGTGGCGGGCGGCGTTGAGGGCGAGGCGGGCCAGGTCGATCCCGGTGGCGGCGGGCTGAGAGTCCATCAGGTGTTCACTGCCTCTCGGGCCGGTGCGGTGGCGGGGCGCTGGGTGTGCTGGCGGAGCTGCTGGACAGTGCGCAGGCGCTGCTGGAGCAGGTGCTCGGCGGTGCGTCGGCGAGCGGTGTCCGCGACCCGCTCGGCGCCCTCCTGCGCGGAGGCCTGGGTGGGGTGGCGGTGGGCACGGCGCTGCTCGGCCGCGCGGACAGTCTCGGCTTCAGCCTCGGCCTGCGGGGAGCGGGCCAGCAGCCACAAGGCGCCGGCGCGGTACTCCGCCAGCGCGCCGGCGGGCACGGCCTGATCGGAAGCGACCTCGGCCCGGGTGGCGCCGGCCGGGCGGGCGGCCAGCACCTCGGCCTTCAGCTCGGCGTTCACCTGCGCCACGACGGCCCGCACGTCGGCCGGGTCGTTCAGGTCGGCGGTTGCGGCCAGCGCCGCGTTCACGGCCTCCACAAACGTGGCCCGGGCTGCCCGGCCGCTCTCGCACACCGGGCACAACCCGGCCGCCCCCCGCCATGCCGTAGTCCGAGCACGGCAACGCCCACCGGGCCGCTGCAGTGTCGGCGGCCTGCTCGGCCTGGGCCGCGCGGCGCTCCTTGGCCTGGTCGACTGCCCGTTCCAGGCGCTCGCGCCCGGCTGCCCGGCCGGCGACGCGAGCCCGGGCGGCGCCCTCCGCGCACGGGTTCGGATCCACCACGGCCCGGTCTTGCAGCTGGCGCTGAGCAGTTGTCGGCTTGTCATCAACCGAGGGAATCGCTAGATATCCCCCTGACGGGCGATCTTGACTCCGGATGATGCCGGGGAGCAGGGAAGACGGCTTGGGTCATCAGAGAGCCCGTCAAAGGCCTTCTCGGCCTTGTGGGATCAGTTGACGTCCTTGGTCATATCGACGATCCGGCTGTAGTGCCCCTGGAACGCAGCGGTGATCGTAGCTGTTGGTCCCCCTCGATGCTTGGCCACGTGCAGGTCGATCTCCCCGGCGCGGGGGGACTCCTTCTCGTAGGCGTCGTCGCGGTGTAGCAGGATCACGATGTCGGCGTCCTGCTCGATCGCGCCGGACTCTCGCAGATCGGACAGTTGCGGAACCTTCTCGGTGCGCTGAGCCGGCCCGCGGTTGAGCTGGGACAACGCCACGACCGGGCACTCCAGCTCCTTCGCGAGCAGCTTGAGGTTGCGCGACATGTCCGCCACCTCGGCCTGCCGGTTGTCGAACTGCTTGGTGCCGCCGGACTGCATCAGCTGGATGTAGTCGACGACGACCAGGCCGAGGCCGCCGTACTTCTGGGCCAGGCGCCGGGAGCGGGTGCGGATCTCGAGCGCGGTCAGCTCGGGGCTGTCGTCGATCTCCAGCGGGGCCGTCTTGATGTCCGGGGTGCGCCGGGCCAGACGGTGGAGGTCGTCGTCGGTGATGGTGCCGCCCTTGATGTGGTGCAGCGCCACCCGGGCCTCGGCGGAGAACGTCCGCTGAACGATTTCCTTGCGGCCCATCTCCAGGGAGAAGATCACCCCCGGCAGGCCCTGCTGGATCGAGCAGCACCGCAGAAGGTCCAGCGCGAGCGTCGACTTGCCCATGGCCGGCCTCGCGCCGATGACAACCAGCTGGCCCGGCAGCAGACCGGTGGTCAGGGCGTCGAGGTCAGCCAAGCCGGTGGACAGGCCCACCAGTTCCCCCGACTTGGTGTTGTCCAGGTCGTCGTAGAAGCCCTCGATGTCATCGCCGATCGGCGCGGTGGAGGCGGCGGCCCGCTCGCTGACCGCGTCGAACAGGACGCTGTGCGCGGCCTGGGTGATGTCGTCGATGTCGCCCTCGGCGGCGTAGCCCATGCCCGCGATCCGGGTGCCGGCCTCCACCAGGCGGCGCAGCACGGCGCGCTCGTGGACGATCTGGGCGTAGTACTCGGCGTTCGCCGCGGTCGGCACCGTGTTGACCAGGGTATGGAGGTAGCCGGGGCCGCCGGCCCGGGCCAGTTCGCCGCGCTTGGTGAGCTCGGCGGCCACCGTGATCGGGTCGGCGGGCTCGCCCTTGGCGTACAGGTCGACGATCGCGCTGTGGATCAGCTCGTGTGCCGGCCGGTAGTAGTCCCGCGGCTTGAGCAGCTCGATCACGTCGCCGATGGCGTCCTTCGACAGCATCATGCCGCCAAGCACCGACTGCTCGGCCGCCAGGTCCTGCGGCGGCACCCGCTCGAACTCCTCGCCCGGGGCCTCCTGGGACCCGGCGCGGGGACCGCTGCGAGCGCGGTCACCCCAGCGGGGTGCCTGCGCGGGCGGGCGGGAGTCGTCGAAATCCGACTCCGGCTCCGGGCCGAAGCCGTCCGGCTCGTCGTCCAGCTCGGGGTCGACCAGCTCCTCGACGACCGGCTCGTCCGGGACTGCGGGGTCCTGGGGCACTACGCCCACGGTGAGTCTCCTTGTTCGATGGCGATTCGAATCGGCGGCCGGGGGTGCGATCCCCGGCCGCCTTCGCGTGCCGCAGGTCAGCGCCTGATGCCCAACTCGGCAAGCACGCCGGCGATGTCCAGACCGGCGCCGGAGACGCCCCTGGCCCGCATCTCCTCGCGACGGCACGACGGGCAGTCCAGCGGCTGCACCGGGTGGTGCGGGCACTTGCCCGACTCGGGCCTGCGCGGCGCAACGGGCCGGGCCGGGGCACCGGCGAACTGTGCGTGGATCGCCTCGCCCAGGCGCCACCACGACGGCTTCTCGGTGCCCATCCAGGCCGCCACAGCCACCAGCCACTCCACCGGCTCGCCCTTGGCTACCAGCTTGACCACCGAGTCGGTGAACTCCACCAGGGAGTCCGCGCCACGGTGCGGACCGACACCGATCGAGTCCCGGCTCGACAGCCAGGCCGTCACCACCTGCCGAACCTCCGGCGACACCTCGTCGCCCGAAGCGGTCGCAGGCTCCTCCCGCTGCGCGGGCACGGCCGCAGCCGAAGGCGCGGCTTGTCCCGCGTGGCGGTGGTCGTCCTTGTCGATCTTCTCTTCTTCTTCTGCCCGGGCGGGTGCCTCCGATGGTGTCTCGGGGACGGGCGGTGCAGAAGAGAAGGGAATGGACGAGAAGGGAATACAAGAGGGGTCGCGTTCTTGCAGGTCAGCAGCCGAATCGTGGTTGGAAATCCAACCAGGCGGGTTGAAGATCCAACCAAGCTGGTTTGAAATCCAACCAGCTTCACCCACCTGGTTGGTTTTCCAACCAGGCTTGAGGCCGCTTCCGCCGCCGCCGGAAGCGACGCCGGGATCGGCAGTCCCGGGGGTGGGATCGGCAGTCTCCTTGGGTGCCGCCGGAGGCTTCGGCTCAGCCTTCTTGCGGGGCTTGCGGGCAGCCGGCCGGGGCCGGTCCGGGGCATCGTCGCTCTCCTCGCGCACCGGCTTGTCGAAGGGCAGCCCGGCCCGGATCGCTTCGAGCTTGGCGTAGGCGTTGCGCCAGCCGTCGTACTCGACCCCGGTGGCCGGCCAGTCGTTGACCCGGATCGACAGCGGGCGCGACGCCGCCTTCACGCTCGACGACGTCGAGATGGGCTGGCCCTTGGGGTCGGTGATCAGGCCGACGCTCGACAGGTCGCGGAAGATGTCGCGCATCCGGCCCAGACTGGACGGCTTGACTGTCCCGTCCGCCGTGATCATCGGCACCATCTTGCACAGCTCGTCCAGCGTGAGTGAACGCACCGGACCGTGGCTCTCCACCACCAGGTCCCGCATGATGTGCCAGGCTCGCACCGCGCTGTCCCGGATCGAGGCCAAGTTGACCCAGTCCGGCTTGGCGCTGATGTACCAGCCGCCATTGTCTGGCGGCAGCAGTGAGATCCGTTGCCCGCCAGTGCCGCTCTGCTTAGTCCGCTTGTCGCTCACTACTTCACCCCGCCGATCCGGCGAAGGCGCCCAGGAGCAGCCCGGCCTGGACGCTGGGTGCGAGGGCGAGGTGGCCGGCGAACTCGGTGATGGGCAGATTCTTCACAGGGGCACCTCCGATCCAGTCGTGGCTGCTGAGGGCGGGCCCGGCCAGGCAGGCCAGGCTGGGAAGTTCAGGGAAATTGGCCTCACAACTGATAGGGGCCGGATTTTCGAGCTCCGTGTGACGCGTAGTGAGCGGGGTCAGATCATCGGATGCAACGCGCGGCGGTGTGCTGGGCTTGAGGCCGACCCCACCGCAGGCGGCCTGTGGACAGAGCTCACCCAAATCGGGCTGGAGCAGATGCGTTCCCCCAGAGGTGTCAGCAGCGGTCTCGGCGCGACGGATGCTGCGGGCGTAGGTGGGCGCGGATCGGGCCGGAGTGACACGGCTGATGCACAGAGTGATGGAGCTGCGGGACAACAGGGCGCTACCTCTCGGGGGCGCCGTCGCCAGCCGGATTCAGGGGCAGCCCAAGCGGGCGAGAGACGGGTGTCTCTCGCCGGAGCCCGGGTACGACTGGTACCGTCGGCGACGACTCATGTAGCAGCGGAGCGGCCCAAGATTGGCGTCTGGGGGCCGCTTTTGCTGTTTCTGGACTTTGGTTGGCACCCCCAGCACCAAGCAGAGCCCAGCCCCTGGAGGGCTGGGCTCTGCTTGGTGCTGGGGGTGTGTCTGCTTAGCCGGTAGCGTCGGCCCGTTCCGCAAGGGCAAGGAGCTCGGGAGACGCTGTTCGGCCCGCGATGAGCACCAGCTCGCGAATGGTGCCGCGTGCCGCTACGTGAGTGCGCACCGTTTCTGGGGCGAGTAGTTCGGCTTGTAGAAGACACTCCAGAGCTTCGCCTGGGTGGCGCCGTTGAGCGTGAGCTCGACCCAGGTCCATGAGCAGTCGTGCTTGGCGTTCCGCCGAGAGATTGCTGGCGTCGATGGCCTCACCGATGTCGAGGGCTTCGCCAGCGTCGCCGAGATCAACGGCTGCTGAGACCGCCTGGATCTCCACATTGGTCGGGCCGAACTCCAGGTTGAAGTCGTTTCGGTCTTCCCCGAGACGGACGGCTATTTCTCGGGCGGAGTTGATCTCGTTCCGGGTCGCAGCCCGGTCGCCAGCTCGCGCGTACACGAGGCCAAGGACCAGGTGAAGAGATCCTGCGACTGATAGTTCCTCTGGGCTTGCAGTGGCGGCCGCAGCCCGTTGACGGACTGCGTTGACTGCTGTCCGAGCCGTGTGCTCCGCCTGATCGAGTCGACGCAGTCTGACGAATGCCTGTGCAAGGCGAAAGGAGCCAGCCAGTACGTCCAGCGGCCGGCCGGACTGCTCAGCCGCCCGGATGGATCGGTCCGCGGCAACCCACGCAGCGTCAGCTTCGTTCTGACGCACAAAGGCGGCCGACAGCGCCTGATAGGTCCGGGCCAGTAGAACCTGGGCTTCGGCCTGCTCGGCGACAGGCAAGGTTCGGCATGCCCTTTCCAGTTCCGGCACCAACTCGCTGAGTCGCAGGCTGAGCTGGCTGAACCGGGCTGCGTGCATCAGCTCCCAAATCTCAACCACCGCAGCGTCGAGGTCAGAGAGACCCCGCGTTGGCACGACGGAATCATCGAGCAGGACATCGAGTGCAGGATGGCCCGAGATCAGCAGACGCGCACCGTCAAGGTCGTTGGGCTCCTGATCTGCGTCAACTGTTGGGGGCGCAGCTGGCCGCGAGGGTGCGTCGGGGCGAAGAGCCTGGACTGAAACGCCCAGGCCATCAGCGAGTAGTTGCAGGACGTCCAGCCGTGACACGGGCTGGACACCACGTTCGACCTGAGACAGCCAACTGGCAGTGCGGCCAATCTGGTTCGCCAACTGGCTCTGCGTCAGGCCGCGAGCGGTGCGCAGATCGGCGACGCGCTTACCGAAGGCCCGCTGCGGGGTCTCTGACATGCCTCACTCCGAGGTCGTGTACTTGCCGGCCAACTCACTGAGGAGGGTCACCTCGAAGCTGTCCAGATGCTGCCCGCGCTCTGCCAGGAAGTGCTTCACGTGAGGCTGCTCCTCGTGCAGCTCGAAGGCGTTGCGGTCCTGATAGAGCTCGTAGAAGACGCGCACAAGCGCGTTCTCCTGGTCCTCATGGCTGGCGTAGACGAGCGTTCCAGGCTCGCTCGCCTGAATGCCCTGCAAGGTCATCGCCGTCAGATCGTCGAACGCCGCTGCTGCCTGCGGGCTTCGCAGGGTGAAGCGAACGACCAGGCCGAAACCGGACATAAGTGCCTCCTCTTCTGAGTCGCACTAAGCATCGCACACTCGTAAGCTTGCTACGAGTCGTAGTTTTTCTTGACTCGCATTTTTTCTGCGAGTAGCTTCAGTGTTGTTGCGACTGAGGGGCAAGTCACCTCAGGAGCGCTGCTCGTCGTGCCTAAAACAGGCGCGGCCCCGGGTTTTGCCGTGCGTCTTGTCCACGCACAGCACCCGGGGCCGTCTCGAACCAGCACCTCAAGCCACTGAGGAGTGATCCGCATGTCCCAGTCTTCCATCACCTCGACGCGTCGCCCCGTGACCACGACCGGCCGGGCGTTCGCCGAGGCGATCGTGACGATCACCCACACCGCCGCCACCGCCTGGGTCACCGCCACCGCGTGGATCGCCGAGGCCGACGGTGTCGAGCGGCAGCGCCGCGCCGCGGTCCAGCACATCGCCGAGCTCACCGGCACCGAGCCGCTCCATTGGACCGGCGAGATCAGCGCCCAGGACTGGGACACCGTCCTCACCTTCGGCGCCGACGCCCTCCTCGCCCTGCACCGGGACGCCTCCACCGAGCAGTCCTTCGACCTGGATCTGGTCGAGGCAGCCAGCGAGTACGCCGCCCTGGCCGTCGAGGACACTGAGTACTGCGTCCCGCTCGGCAGCAGCACCAGCCGCGTCCTGGACCGCACCCGCGGCGGCCGCGCCGAGAGCCAGATCACCGAGCTGCTGGAGACCCAGGAGCCCGACCTCACCGACGACCTGCGCACTCCGGCCGTCACCGCGGCGATCGCGACCTGGTCGCCGTTCTCCAACACCCGCTGCGCCGCCGCCCGCCACCTCGTTCGCTGCGCCGACGGCACCCGCCGGGACCGCGAGGGCAACATCGTGACAATGGAGGTGGCCTGATGACCGTCTTCAACTTCAGCGCCCGGCCGATGTCCAGCGCGTACAGCACCACCGACGTCCAAACGGAGACCGTCGGTTCGTGCGCCGGGATCGACTCGGAGCTGTCCTTCCCGCTCGCGCAGTCCCGGACCGCGCTGGAGACCACCCCTGGCGAGCAGGCTGCCCTCGACATCTGCGCGACCTGCCCGCTCGCCCAGCGCACGGCCTGCCTGACCGCGGAGCTGTCCTTCGGGCCGACCCACCAGTGGGGCGTCTTCGGCGGGATGACCGCAGCCCAGCGCCGCTACGTGCTGAACCGCACCCGCACCACCGACCGCCTCACCGCGCAGATCGCCCGCCAGCTCAACACCCCGACAGCGGCCGTAGTGCTGCCGCTGGCCGGGTGACCCGGTGACCCCGACCGAGATCGCAGCCCAGCTCCAACGTCAGATCAACGAGCAGCAGGCCCGCATCGAGGCGCAGCACGCTGCTGACCGCCTCGCCGCTGAGTTGTCCCGTCAGCAGGTCATCAGCCAGGGAGGCACCCCGTGACCACCTCCGACTTCGCGATCTGCCGCTCGTACATCGGCGGCGGCATCCCGACCACCACGCCGTCCGCGCCGCCGACCCCGCCCGCCCCGGCCCCGACCGGCGGTGGCCGGTGAGCAGCCCCGAGGACGGCGCGTGGACCGGCCAGCAGATGGACGAGCTGCTGCGCCGGGCCCGGGAGATGCACCAGAAGGCCGCGGCCGAGAGGAGCGGCAGCCAGCAGCGGTAGCACCAGCCACGACGACTGAGAGGACCCCGCGATGTTCGACGAGGACGCGTACGCCGCCCGCCAGGCCGAGCTGGAGCAGATACACGCCGACTACGAGGCCGCCGACCAGGCGGAGTACGTCGCCTGGCAGATCGAGGTCGACGCCGACGCCATCCGGTACCGGGTGGACGCCTTCCTGGAGTGGCCGGCCACCGACGGCGCGGTCTTGGAGCTGCGGCACGTGCTGTACGAGGCCGCCTACCCGGAGCAGGTCGCCGCGTTGCGGCGCCTGGCCGCCCTGGCCTGACCGCCTCGGCCTCTGTCGTTCGCCACCGCGCCCACCCCGCACCGGGGCAGGGCGCGGCGGTGTTCGAAGGTGCCCGACGCACCCCAGCCCACTGCTACCGAGGGAGCCGCGGATGTTCGAGAAGCTGCGCGCCGCCGTCACCGGCGCCACCGTCGACCTTGCCGGTCAGCACCAGTTCACCCGCGACATCAAGGCCCGCATCGCGGGCGGCGACCTGGAGGCGGCCGCCGTCTTCCGTACCGGCACGCTCGCGGCCGCGCTAACCGAGCGGGGCCGCGAGGCGCGCGGCCAGGAGGTCGTCGACTACGTCCAGGCCGTCCAGCAGGCCGACGGCAGTGCCGACCGCGTGAGCTGGTTTTTCCGCCGCTGACTGAACCACCTCACCGACCACCGCGCCGCCGTGCCCGACCCGGAATCCGGGGTGGGCACGGCGGCGCACCTCTCTCGCCTATATACGGAGGACACACGTCATGCCCCTGCCCGCCTGGATGCGCGCCGACGAGCCCGCCCTCACCCACGACGACCACCCGCTCGCCGCGCTCGCCGACCTCGCCATCTGGCTCGACGCCCCCGCGACCCGCACTCGCTGGAGTGAGCTGCGGCGCAGCCGGGAGATCGCTGAGCTCGAGGCCGAGCGGGTCGCGGGTGACGCTCGCTTCGGCAGTCAGCTGCACCGTCGCGCCAGCGTCGTGCAGGTCGCCCGGGCCGCCGAGCAGCTCGCCCACGCCGAGGCCCGCACCCGACTGTCCGCCTTGGCCGCCGAGCTCGCCGACCTCACCCGCGCACGGCTGATCACCACCGTCACCGACGACACCACCGCCGCCACCGTTCCGGGGCTGGCCGAAGACGCCGTCCTGGTCAGCACCGGTATCCGCCAGCTGCTCGCCGACCTCACCGAGACCCGGCACTCCGACCCCCGCGAGATGCTCCACCAGGCCCGCGCGGTCTTGCCCCCGCTGCTCAGTGCCAGCGCGGCTTGCACCGCTACCCCGGCCACCCTGCGCGAGTGGGCCTCCGAGGTCGCCCTCGCTGTCACCGTCCTCGGCACCATCCTCCTCGCCAACTGACCCGCTGACCCGCTGCTCGGGAGGAACCCCTGATGCTGACCATCACAACCATCCGCAAGATCAAGGATCTGCGCGCTCGCGCGATCCAGGCCGAGGCCGAGGCCACCGAGACGGCGGCCGCGTTGGAGGCGGCCCTGACGCTCACCGCGTCGCCGGGCGGCTGGACGCCGGCTGAGCCGCCGGTGGACGGCGACTTGGCCGCGGTCCTGCGTTATGTCGATGCAGGTGTCCGCGACGAGGCGGCCTGGCGGGCCGCGGGCTTCGCCGAGCAGCACTTTGACTCGGAGAACTCGCTCGGCTTGGCCCTCCCCGAGCGCTGGACCGGCCTCCCGGACGGCAGTGCCGTCCACTACCTCGGCGCCGGCCAGTGGCTGCATTACCACCCCGGCCGCAGCAAGTCCGGCACCGCCAGGTCCAGCTACTACCCGGCGGCTGAGCGCATCGGCCTGCTCTTCAGCCGCTCCGTCGACAGGGACGTGCAGCCGCTGATGAGCCTGGCCGACCTGTTGGAGCGGCTCGGCGCCTGCTCCGTCGACTACCGCGTGGGCCAGTCGGCCTGACGCTGACCGCCCGCGTTCCCCGCGCACGTATATAAGGAGAGCCCTCGTGGCCGCCCGCACCCGAACCCCCGCCCGCCGCCCGGCGGCGAAGAGCACCACGAAGACCACTCCCACCACCGTCACCACTGCGGCCCCGGTGGCCGAAGCGGTGCCCGCCCCCCGCGACCCGGCCATCAACCAGGCCGCGATCGACACCCTGCTGGAGAGCGCCCGCACCGAGGCCGACCAGCTGCGCACTGCGGCTCAGGCCGACGCCGACCAGCTGCTCGCCGAGGCCCGCCTGAAGGTGGCCGACGCCGAGCGGCAGGCAGCGGAGGTCCGGGCCGAGGCCGGCGCCGTGCTGGCTGGCGCCGAGCAGCAGGCGAGGGCGGTGGAGGCCGAGACGGAGGAGCGCCTGGCGCTCGCCCGCGACGAGCTGGCAGACGCGATCCGGCAGCGCACCGCCGCCGAGCAGACGGTGGCCCGGCTTGCGGCGATGACCGAGCAGCAGCTCCAGGCCGCCGAGCAGGCGGTGGCCCGGGCCCGCGAGATCGCCGACGGTGACCTCGCCGCCGCCGAGCAGACGATGGCCCGCCGCCGCCAGACCGCCGAGAAGCTCCAGGCGGAGGCCGAGGCAGAGGGGACGCGGATCGTCGGCGCGTCCCGGGAGCGGGCGCAGCAGATCCTCGCCGAGGCTGAGCAGGCCACGGCGCAGGCCCGCCTTGAGGTCGAGCAGGTCGCCCAGCACGGCGAGCACCTGGTGGCCGAGGCGAAGAGGCAGGCGGCGGCGCTGGTGGAGGCCGCTGAGCAGGACGCTGAGGCCCGCCGGGAGTCGGCGGCCAAGGCGCGCACGGAGGCCGAGACCGACGCGGAGCGGCTGCGCGGTCTGGCCCGGGCAGCGGTCGACGCAGCGGAGGAGGAGGCAGCGCAGGTGCTGGACCGCGCACGGGAGCAGGCCGACGACCTGGTGAAGGACGCCGAGTCGCAGGCGGAGCAGATCGAGCGGGACGCGGCGCATGTGCTGGCCACCGCCGAGGGCCAGGCCACCGAGGCGGTGGCCGAGGTGACGGCCCGGGCCGAGGCGCTCGCCTCCGGGGTGATCCGTAACGCCGAGAGCGACGCGGAGCAGCTGCGGGCCGAGGCCGGGGAGCAGGCCGGCCGCCTGGTGGGCGACGCGCAGACACGGGTGCGCGAGGTGCTCGGCGCCGGCGCCAGGCAGCAGGCCGACGCGCAGGCCCGGTTGGCGGCGATCCGGGAGGAGGCCGAGGAGGCCGAGGCCTTGGTCGCCAAGACGCGGGTGCGCCAGGCGGTGGTCGACCTGTGGGGCCCCAGGGTCGCGCTCGCCGCGACCATCGTCCTCACCGCCAGCGGGGAGTTCGCGCTCGCCCGGATGTCGGGCTGGCCCTGGCAGGTCGCCTGGGCGCTGCCGCTGTCGATCGACGTGTACGTCGTCCAGTCGTTCCGTCGGCACCGGGACGTGCTCGGCGCGATCATCCTGATGGTCGCGGCGAACGCGGTCTACCACCTCGCGGCGGCCGGCCTGGTGGGCGTGCACACCGCCGGCCCCGATAAGGGCAAGCCGCTGTGGTGGCTCATCGTGACGGTCGCGGCCATCGCGCCGTGGGTGATGTGGCGCCTGCACCAGATCACCTCGACCGGTGAGAGCGGCCACGGCGACGGCGAGCCCGGCCTCGGTGAGAGCGAGACCGAGGCGAGCGACGGTGAGAGCGGTGAGTCGGTCTACGTCGATCTCAACGACGACCTCGCCGCCCTCACCCCCGCTCTGGAGGACGGCGCGGTCGACGGGCGAGACCGCCGTGAGATCGGAGCCGGGTCCGGTGAGAGCGGCGGCCGTGAGAGCGGCCGTCCGATGCGACTGGTTGAGACCGGCGGCGGCGAGCGTGAAACCGGCAGGTCAGAGCGCGAGACCGGTCGTGAGACCGGACCCGGCGCGGCGCTCGCCAAGCGCGGCGGTGAGACCAAGAAGCGCGCCTCCGCCCAGGACGCCGAGATCGAGGGCGAGATCACCGCGCTGCTCAGTCTCATGCACCGCCGGGGCGGAGCGGAGCTGGTCTCACTTGAGGACGCCGAGAAGGTCACCGGCAAGAGCCGGGCGACGGCCGGCCGGCGCCTTGAGACCGCGCGCGGCCGCTTCCGCAAGACCGGCTGAGACCGCCCGCCCGCCGACGCCCACCAAGGGATGCATGGCGGCCGAGCCAGTCTCACCGCAGCAGTGACAGAGAGCAATCCACGAAGTCGGTCTCTCCGGTGGCCACCAGGGCGAGGAAAGCGCCCTGGTGACCGCCGAAGGCGCCGGCAGCGCCGAGCACCACCGTAGCGACCCGGCCATCCGGCCGGAGCCCGGGTCGAGAATCCCTTCTTCTGGAGGACGGCATGTCCCAGATCAACCGCGGGTGGACGTCCGACCACCTGCTCAAGCCGAACGGCACTTCCCTGTACGCCGACCAGCAGCGCGAGCGGCTGCGGCAGATGGCGAACGAGGCCCTCGGGCTGCTTCACGAGTACCAGGCGTCGCTCGGGGAAATCCGGATCGATGGCGACAAGCCGTGGGACCGGAAGTCGCGCGCGAAGCGGGCGGCGAAGCCGATGGCCAGCCTGGAAAAGCACCTGCGGCAGGCCGTGACCGACGCCGAGCGAATCCACACGGAGTACACCCGCCTTTACGTCGAGCTGCCACTCAAGCGGGCCGAGCGCGCGAAGGCGAAGGAGCTCAAGAAGGCCGCCAAGTCCAGTGTTCGAGGCGGTCAGGAACAGCAGGCGATGAACACCGCGTCGGCCCTGCACGGAATCGGCCAGGGCGTCTACGTCGACCAGAAGGGGAACGCGTCGGGAAACCCGGAGAAGAAGGAGTCGGTTACGTTCCTCGATTTCCTGGAAAAGGGTGCCTGAAATGCCGATGACGCGCGGCCAGATCGAATATTGGCAGCGGTATCTGGCAGCGACGCAGACGAGTCCCGACCGGGCCCGGGCGCTGTGGGACCTGGCCCGGAGCCTGGCCGGCGAGGACGAGGCGGCGTGGGCCGACCTGGTCCGGGTCCTGGGCGCTTGGACCCAGGCCCGGGCCAACGCCTGAGCCGCTCCGCAGGGCGTGACGCTACGCGCTCAGTTTTTCGGCGGGATGCCTCGGTCCGGGGTCGCCACGTACGCGTACGTGCGCGTACGCGAGAGGCCCCGGATCGGTGACTGACAGTGACGACTGATTGGAGGCGGCCCGATGGCCGACGAGACCACCGGAGGCGAGGGCGGGAATGTGCTCGGCTTCCCGGCCCTGCTGGTGCCCGGCGCCGTGACGGCGCCCTCCGGCGCCCCGACCCTCGCACCGCTCACCACGGAATTCGGCCCGCCGACTTCCCTTTCCATTCCCGCCGCCCCGGCCCTTTCCGGGGCCGTGGAAAGCGCCACATCCGCGACGGAGGCCCCGGCCGCGTCCGGGCCCGGCAAGCTCTCCGAGGTCGCGGCCATGACGTCGGTCATGATGGCCGGAATCACGGTCGCGGCCCTGCGCGGCGCCTATCACGCGGTCGGCTACCTGAAGGCCAGGGCGGAGCACTTCAAATCCGTCCGGGATCAGCAGGAAGCGACCACCGGAAAGGCCAATGCCGAGCTTGAAAAGGCCCGGCTCGGTATTTTCGCGGCGCAGCAGAAGAGCCGGATGCAGCCCAGCCCGGAATTCGGCCGAACCTCGAAGGGAACCGGCCCGAATTCCTCCGCGAATACGGGCCGAATGAATGCGATGCCGCCCGCCGGGCCGAAGCCCGGACCGCCCGGCAAACAGCCCGGCGACACCGGCAAGAAGCCCGATACGGGCCGCAGCGGGGGCGTGGACGGGCGAGGAGGCCCCGGAGACAGTCCGGGGCCGGGCAAGGTCCAGGACTCCCGCAGGAAAGCCCTCGAGGAGTCGGGGCGCAGTCGCCGCCCGGACCGGAATTCCAGCCCCGAAAAGGGCCCAGGAAACCGTCCCGGGAAACAGGACTCCGCCCCGAAGCAGCCCCACGGCCCGGACACGATGCGTGGCGCGGCCCGCCAACGCGCCGCGAACCGCATCACGAACGGGCCGTCGCCCAAACCGCCGAAGACGCCGAAGCAGCGGCCCGGGCCGGACACGATCCGCGGTGCCACCCGGCAGCGGGCGGCCGACCGGATCACCAACGGCAACTGGAAGCCCGCCAGTGGTAACCCGAACGCCGTGCGGGGCCCGGACACCATCCGGGGCGCCGCACGCACCCGGCTCGCCGGCCGCATCCTCAACGGCAAGAAGCCCAAGCCCGGCGCGGCGGACGGTGCGGCCGACTCTCCGACCGGCAACGCCGAGACGACCGGCACGGGCGCGACCGCGGCGGCGGGGATGTCCTCCGGCGGCTCCCCGTACATGCAGCAGGTCAACAAGACCAAGAAGAAGGCCGGCCGGGCCAAGGCCAAGGCCCGCTCCCGGGCGAAGGCCCGGATGAAGAAGGCCGGGGACCGCCGCCACAGCGACAGCAAGCAGACCTGGTGGCAGCGGGCCGGCACCCGCAGCAGCAGCAAGAAGAAGAAGACGACGAAGGGCAAGAGCGGCACGGCGGGTGCCGGGACGACCGGCACCGGCTCCACCGGCACGGGCTCCACCGGGGCTCAGTCGGGCCAGGGCGGGTTCGGTCCGCCGCCCGGCTGGGGTCACACCCAGGGCCCCACCGTCACCTACTCCCAGGCGAACCGGCCCGGGCCGCACACCGCCGGGGCGATCGGCCCCGGCACTGCGGCCCTGCCCCGCGCCCCGTACGCCAGCCCGCACGCCCGGCCCGGGACCACCGGGCCCGGCCCGACCCCACCCGCACCGACCGCCGGAGGACCGCCCGTGACCCTGCCCGCACCCCGCTCGCCTGCGGCCCCGCACGGCACCCAGTACGCCGACTCCGACCTGACCATCGGCGACGTCATCGAGGCCGACGCCGACATGGCCGAGGAGATCCGGCAGGGCGCCGACGACGCCCTGGAGGCCGCCGACGCCTGCGAGAAGTTCGTCGGCCGTCTGGAGGCCCTGCACGCCAAGGTCGTCGAGCTCAAGGTCCCCGGCGTCCTGGAGGGCCTGGTCCTGATGCTGATCGACATGACGGGCGAGGTGAAGGTCAGGGCGGAGGCCATCGCGGAGGCGATCCCCGCCGCCGCCGAGGCCATCGAGACCGCCGGCCACAACGCCGAACGCCGGGACAAGCCGGTCGCCGACGTCACCCGCGACCAGGGTCACATCGCCCCGGCCGAGCGCGAGTACCACGACCAGTAGGAAGGAGCACCCGATGTCCGACAGCGACCTCGTTCCGGTCAGCAGCAACGAGGCGGCCACCACCTCGACCGCCGTCAGCACCAGCGCCGCCCCGGCCGACACCGGCGGCGGGGTGGAGGTCTCCGGCGGCGGAGCCGTCTCGGCCGGCGGCGGCATTCTCGCGGCCACCGCCGAGGTGATCACCGAGGCCGTCAAGTACGCCATCGTCCTCACCCAGCTCACCCTCGCCGGGGCCAAGCTGCTGTTCCTCGCCGAGCGGGTCCGCGCGACCTACGCCTACGTGGAGAGTTGCGCGGAGTCGGTGGAGCGCCTGGCCGACCAGGCCGCCGGGATGAACGTGGACCGCGACACCGTCAACGAGCACCGCGAGGCCGCGACCGTCATGCGCGCGGTCCTGGAGGAGGCCGAGGCGATGGCCGCCGCCACCGAGGACCTGAGCATCGCGTTCCAGCAGACCGCCGACGCCCACGAGGGCGACTACGGCCCCGTCGCCGACGCCATCGCCACCAAGGAGGGCGACATGGCCGACCGCGAGTTCTACAGCAACCGCTGACCTCACCACCCAGGGGCGGCCGGTGCCGCCCCGACCCGGGTGCGGTTCGGCCGTCCCTTCACCCTGCTGCCGCTTCCCCCGGCCCGTGAAGGAGCCCCCACCATGCTGACGCTCGGCCCGCTGCGCGGGCACATCGCCGTCGCCCGCGGCCACCTGGGCCGAACCGCCACCGTGGCCTGCGCCGCCGGACTCACCACCAACACCTTCCTCTCCAGCCAGGCCTGGCCCTACGTCGCCACCCTCGGCGGCGCCGGCGCGGCTACCGCCTGGGGCCTGATCTGGTCCGCGACCCTGCCCAAGGGCCGCATCCGCGACATCTCCACCGCCCTCTACTGCACCCCGCCCGTCACCGCCGCCGTGCTGCTCGTCGCCGAGCGCCTGGTCGACGGCGTGCACTGGTGGGAGCTCCTGCTGGACGCCGCCTGGCCGGTCCTGGTGTGGAAGTTCCGCCCCGGTCGCACCGCCCGGGTCCTGGCGGGCCGCGAGCGCTCCCTCGCTCCCGAGGCCGTCGAGCAGTACCAGGAGCAGCAGGCCGCGGACCTGGTCCCCGTCGGCTCCTCGCACCCGATGTCGCTGTGGTGGGCGCAGCATGTCGCCGTCGACGGCGGTGCGGCGCCGGGCACCGTGCTGCTGGAGGTGGAGCAGACCGGCCCGGCCTCGCTCCAGGCGCTGATCGCCGCCGCTGTCCCGGGCATGCCGGTGCCGACGATCTCCATCACCGCGCTGTCCGCGCGTCTGGACTGGGACGAGGACCAGATCAAGGTCAGCAAGGTGCCCGGGCACGGGGCCGGGGTCCGGCGCCTGAGCGTCGGCATCCCGCCGGAGGCCGAGATCACCGACCCGCGCGAGTACTGGGCCAAGCACATCGCCCCCAAGGGGATGCCGGGCACGTGGATCACCGACATCCGCGTGATCGACACCGATCAGAGGGAGCTGACCTGATGGCCCTGATCTACGAGGTCGGTGTGCGGGCCCCGGCCGGTGACGTCATCGGCTACGACATGCCGCGCCTGGCCGACGCGATGAACGTCATGGACCCGGCCCGCCTGGCGGTGGAGACCGTCGGCTCCCGGGGCCTGGTGACCATCTACCCGGAGGACCCGCTGGAGGAGGTCCTGCTGCCCGACCCGGCCGAGCTGCTGATGGACTCCACCGGCCGGATCTGGGTCGGCCGCCACCACAACGGCCGCCGCACCAAGGTCCGCCTGTACGACCCGAAGTCCGGGTCGGCGCAGCGGCTGATCCTGTTCGGCACCACCGGCGCGGGCAAGAGCACGGGCGGGCAGATCCTGCTGGCCGGGATGAAGCGCTCCGGCGTCACGGTGTTCTACGCCGACCTCAAGGGCGGGCAGTCCGCTCCCGAGGCCCGTGCCAACTGCGACTGGTGCACGTACACGCAGGAGGGCGCGATCGCCCAGCTGCGGACCTACTGGAACATCATGAAGGAGCGCGAGGCCCGCTACGCGGCGGCCGGCCGCTCCAAGTTTTTGATGAACCGGCCCGATCCGCTGATGTACATGATCGTGGACGAGGCGAACCGGCTGCTGGAGAAGGGCGCCCCGTACCGGGACGAGGCCACCTTCTACATCAAGGACATCGGCCGCACCGGCCGCAGCTTGGGCATGGGCATCGCGCTGTTCGCCCAGGCCGGCCATCTCGAGGAGCTCGGCGGCTCCGACACCCTGCGCTCCATGCTCAAAGAAGGCGAAGTGATCCTGCTCCGCTGGACCAGCAACCTGATGCGCCAGCTCGTCTCGGACGGTCTGCTGCCCGCCGGGCAGAAGCTCGCGGCGATCCCCAAGTACGCAGGTGTCGTCGAGCTGGTCTCCCAGTTCGACGACACCGAAGCCGACGAGGACCGGCCCGGCACCCAGGGCAACGGCTACCACCTGTCCGGCACCCACCCGACCTCCCGGATGCGGTTCTTCAAGGTCGGCTCGGAGATGCCGACCGACGGCCTGGACCCCGAGATGCTCGCCCTGTACGGCGACGGACCGGTCCCCACGCTGGAGGAGTCGTCCTGGGAAGCGGCCGGTAGGGCCTACGCCGGCCGCCTGGACGGCATGGCCGCCTACCAGGCCGCCTGCCCGGAGAAGTTCAAGGAGCCCGAGACCGGCGGCCGCGGCCAGGGCCGGGGCGGCAGCGGCGGCGGGAGCCGCCCGGTGCGCAGTGCCCCGGTGCCGGTCATCCCGGTGTCCGCTCCGGGGGAGCAGGAGCCGGCCCGGCCGAGGCGGCTCACCATCGGCGACCGCATCCTGGCCGTCCTGGAGAGCGCCGAAGCGCCGATGGACACCATCGCGATCCTCGACGCCGTCAACGCCGACGGCGGCAAGGTCGTGAAGCTCGGCTCCATCAAGGCCGCCATGACCGCGCTGAACGCGGCCGCCCGCGACGACCAGGGCTAGCCGCCGCTCCCGCCCGCTCGCACCGAAGGGCCTGCCGGAACTGCGGCAGGCCTTCCCACACCTGCCACCAGGAGTTCCCCGTGGTCGTTTCCGCCTCCCTCGCCTTCGTCCTGGGCATCATCGCCGTCCTCCTTCGCCGCAGCGGCGCCTTCACCCTCACCACCGGCCTGGTCCTGGTGCTGTTCGGCTTCGCCCTCGCCTCCACCGGCCTCGGCCCGACCATCAACAACCTCCTCACCAGCCTGGTCGCCCTCATCGGCGGCATCCGCTTCTGACCCGCACTCACCCGCAGCCCCGAAGGAGCCCACCGTGCCCGCTTCCGACAGCACCCCCCAGTTGCCCGACCCGGCCTCGGTCATCCTGCTGGAGCCCGGCTACACCGCCGTGCCCTGGGAGGGGCAGATCGTCGCCATGACGGTGGGCCGTGACCACGACGGGACGGCGTTCGTGCCCGCGATCGTCGACGGCCAGGCCGTCCCGCTCCCCGTGTTCGACGCGCCGGTCTGGCGGGACGCCGCCGACGCCCGCCTCGCCGAGCACCGCCGGGCCATCGCCGCCATGGACCCCGTGTCCCCGGTCGTCCCGGCCGTCCAGGCGCCGCCGATGGCCGCGGCCACCCTGGCGCAGTCCGCCGCCGACCCGGGCCTGCCGCTGGCGGTGCGCCAGTACGTCCTCTACGGCTCGGTCGCCGCGCTCGCGGCCGGCGAGGCGGTGTGGATGGTCGGCGCGGCCGTCGCCGCCGTCGCCCCGCACGCCGACGAGCTTGGCGATCTCCTCAAGTGGGCGGCCGTCCTGGTCGGCGCCGTGGTGCTCGGAGTCGCCGGGCTGCTCGGCAAGTTCCGCTCCCTCGGCGGCAGCACCGGGGCGGCGGCGAGCGCCACGGGCGACGGCGCGACCGCCAGCGGCACCGTCCTGGCCCTGGTCCACCGCACCCACCAGACCCAGATCGACAAGCAATCCGCCGGGTGGCGCGGCACCGTCACCAACAACAACGGCTGACCGACCGGTTCACCGGTCTCGCCCCCAGCCGCACCGCGCCCGCCCCGCCGACACCTGGCCGGGCGGGCGCGGCGCGTCCGGGGACGGGACCGGCCGCCCGGCCACCACCACCCACCAGCAGCAGGGAGCACCGATGACCACCGCGAACGTCAGCACCGGCCTGTACGGGCCGGCCGCCGACCCGGCCCCGGTCGGCGACGAGAGCATCGAGTGGGCGCTCTGGCACACCGCGACCGGTGAGCAGCAGCCGCAGTTCAACCTCGTCACCGCGCTGCTCACCGCGAGCCAGCACGCGGCCCGGGCCGCCCTGTCCCCCTGCGCGGTGTCCGGACACGCGGTGGTGCTGCACAACGGCCGCGTCTGGACCCCGTCGCCGACGGTGGTCTCCGGGGCGATCGTGCCGGAGCTGCTCTGGTCGGCTCGCTGCTCGGTCTGCCAGCGCGAGTACGACTACGAGACCGTTGCCACCTGCCGGGTCGACGCGGAGGTCGCCGACGTCGACCTCGAGCTGGACGGCGCGCGGCTGCGGCTGTTGTGCGGCGGGACCCGCTTCACCCTGCCGACCCTGCCCGTCGACGAGTACCCGGGCCTGCCCGACGTGCCCGACACCGTGCTCACCGTCCAGGGCGACGCGCTCGCCAACGCCGTCACCCAGACCGCCATCGCGGCCGACACCGACGACTCCGTCCCGGCGCTCACCGGCCTGCAGCTCGCCCTCGACGGCGACCAGCTCACCCTGGCGGCCACCGACCGCTACCGCTTCGCCGTCCGCAACGTCACCGTGGAGCCCACCGGCACCCTCCCCGGGGTGAGGCCCCGCAAGCGGGACAAGGACGCGCCCGAGCCGACGCCGGAGGAGCTGCGCCTCGCGGCCGGCACCGTGCTGGTGCCCGCCCGGTTTCTCGCGGAGGCGAGCCGGGCCCTGGCCGGGGAGCACCCGGTGCGGATCGGCTGGACCGACAGCCAGGTCACCCTGTCCGTCCCCGGCCGCACGATCGGGACCCGGCTGCTGGACGTGGAGTTCCCCAAGTACAGCAGCATCTGGCCCGACACCGCGACGGCCGCCATGACCCTCACCGTCACGGTCGAGCACACCGCCGCCGCGCTCAAGCGCGTCGCCCTGGTCGCCACCCGCGAGACCCCGGTGCGCCTCACCGTCGACGCCACCCGCGGCGTGCTGCTGCTGGAGGCCGGCCACGGCGATGACGCCCAGGCCCTGGACCGCGTCGAGTGCTCCGTCACCGGTGCCCTGCCCGACGGCGCCGACACGGCCGCCTTCAACCCCGGCTTCCTCGCCGACTGCCTCAAGAGTATGACCACCCCTCAGGCGCGCTTCCACTTCACCACCGCCACCAAGCCGGTGGTCGTCATCGGCACCTCCGGCGACCACACCGAGGACGACTACCAGCACCTGCTCATGCCGGTCCGCCTCACCTGACCCGCCCCGCACCACTCCCCTGACCGACCGTCACCATCCCAAGGAGCAGCTACACCGTGAACGAGAACAGCACCGGCACCACCGAGCAGCCCACCCTCGCCGACGCCGCCCGCCGCCGGCTGAACTCCCTCACCGCCCCGGGCGGCTGGCTCGACCAGCGCCGCCAAGACCTCATCGGCGGCCTGGACGACTTCACGACCGCCGAGCCGTGGGTGCGCACCCTCGCCTACCTGCTCGCCATCACCCTCGCCGTCGTGGTGCTCGGCACCGCCGGCGGCGTCCTGCTGAACGCGGCCGGCGCCGTCATCGACACCGTCCACCTCCCCCAGGTCCTCGGCGCCACCACCGGCCTGCGCACCGCCCTCACCGGCCCGGTCCACGTCTACCTGGACGCCCACACCACCAACCCGCTCACCCCCGCCACCGCCTACGCCGCCTGGAAGACCACCGGGGTGGTCGTCTTCGCGGTCGCCTTCCTCGGCCGCGTGCCGGTCGCCCGCCTCGCCTGGACCGCCTGGTCCGTCGCCACGCTCGCCATGATCTGGCAGGCCACCCCCGAGGCGGGCCGCCCCGTCGCCACCGGCGCGGCCGCCGCCGTCCTGACCGCCGCCAGCTTCCTCGCCCTGCGCGGCCTGAGCTTCTCGCTGCGCCCGATGATCATCAACCGCACCGAGATCCAGCCGCAGCAGATCACCATCCAGGTCCCCGAGGCCAAGCCCGCCACCCGGCACAAGCCCTCCGGCCCGTTCGACCAGCGCTGACCCCCGACCACCACGACCAGGAGCAGCCCGACCCCGTGCCCGACACTGCACTCCCCCACCCCCACCTGCCCGGCGACCGGCTCGCCGCCGTCATCACCCAGCGCACCCAGGGCCTGGCCGCCGACCTCAACCAGTTGCGCGCCGACGCCGACCACCTCGCCGCCGGCCTGCACCGCGGCTGGTCCACCGAGGACACCGCCCGCCTGACCACCCTGGCGCAGCGCATCCACGCCCAGGCCTCCCGGATCGAGGGCCTGGAGGACGCCCGCAGCCTGACCTGACCGCCCCACCCCGGGGCCGGTGCCAACCGGCCCCGGCCCCGCACCACTTCCTGCCGAGCACCGCCCACCCCGAAGGAACCGCCGCTGATGGCCATGGTCGTCTCCCGCGACGCGCAGATCGCCGCCCTCTACGACAAGCTCCACACCCGCTCCGCCACCCTCGCCAGCCTCACCCCCGGCACCCACTCCCACACCGGCCTCCAGGCCGAGTGCGACGCCATCTACGCCGAGATACGGCGCCTGCAGACCACCACCAACATCTCGCCGAAGGCTGTTCTAATCGTCCTTGGCATCGTCGCGCTGGTGATCTGGGGCGCCCTCCACTGACCCCGTCCGGGCACTGACGCTGCCCACCAGCACACGCCCTGCCCCGGCCACCATGGCCCGGGGCGGGGCGCTCTGGTGCGCGGCGCGGCCACCCGGCCAGACCACCCGAGCGAGAGGACCACCATCGTGCGCACCAAGACCCCGCTCACGTACTACCTGGCCACCGACGCGGACGGGACCGTTCCGGCCAGCCTCCCGGCCGGCACCCAGGTCAACGTCGCGGAGGCGGTCGGCGCGGTCGTCGACCGTTGCCGCGCCCGTTTGAGGCACGAAAATTCGTGCCCTGCTGCAGGATCGGCTTGACCGCGCTGATACAACCGCGTCATGACGTACAGATTCACCGCTCGTGCGGCTGGAGTAGAGATCGATCCTGACGGCTACTCCACCGAGGCGGGGCTCGCTGAGGGCGCAGATGGCAGCGGCTTCATCCTGCTGTTCATGGCAGGCGAGGACGATCCTGACGATCAGGAGGTCGCTCTGGGAATGGATACTCACTGCTTGGTCACCGCTAGGCAGGGGACCGCATACGGATGCGTTCGCGAAGCCGTCCTGGAGGGCAATGTCTTCCGGGTCTCGCTCGATCCTGAGGCCCTGGAGAGTCTTGGGTTGGCCGACAGTGAGATCGAAGCCGTCATCGAGGCGCCGGCCGAAGACGTCTCCAGGTTCCGAGAGGTGCTCGCTCAGGTGCTGGCCTACGGGCGAGCGGATGCTCTGCCCACACGTGTGATCATCTGATTCCGCTGCTGGACGCACAGTTCGTCCTCCTGGGGGACTGCCGATCAGCGAGGCAAGGCCAGGGCGACGACCAGGCGGCCGGCGGCAGGAACGCACCCCGGCGGCCGGGAGCGGCCCGTGCCATCCCGTACGACGCCGTGCCATCACGGGGTCCAGTCAGCCGGTGAGCCGGGCCAGGACCGCGTCTGGTACCTGTGCGGCCTGGCGGCGGAAGACCAGGCTGAACACCGCGAGTCCGCACAGCGCCAGGAGCAGGGTGGTCAGGTCGGCGGGGCCGGTGGTGTCGAGGGCGGTTTCGGCGCGGCGCAGGGCTGCGACGACAAGGCGGCGGTGGGTGCGCAGGTGCTGTCGGCGCGGTCGGCCGACGCCCCGTGCTCGGGCGAGGAGGGCTCGTTCCAGCACGCGAACGTTCTTGCTGACCTCTCGGCTGGCGGCCATCCGCTCACGGTGGGACGCGGATGTGTACCAGCCGAGCGAGACCAGGACGTGGACAGCTCCCGCGGGTACCGCTCTCGGCCTGACGGCAGTCGTCGCACAGCCCGTCGTCTCCCCGGACCGCGCCACGTCCTCCCACCGCTGGTCGGAGAGCGCTTCGCCCTGCAGCGGCGGCAGGCCGGGCGGCGCCGTTCCCGCTCCCGCTCTCGCTCCAACCGCGGCCGCCCACTGCTTGTCAGCGGACCTGGCCTCCGGTCTTACTGCCGCGCGGGACAGTCGGCGAAGGCAGGTCAAGCAGGCGGCAGAGAGCGGCCGTCAAAGGAACGGAGTGGCCGGGCAAGTGCTGGGATGTCCAAGCTGCTGCCAGCGCGACAAAGTCGGCCAAGTCTCGCTCGACGCCGGCCAGCAACTGTCTGAGCTCGGCGGCGGACAGTTCGATCACTGGGCTGTCGCTCAGTCCGGATTCGACGGTCAGCAGGACGGTGTCCCCGGACCGCTCGGCAGTCGGTTGCGGATCGTGGCCGAGCCATGGCCAGTCGCTGCCGTCGACGACCTCGTGCCACTCGCGCCATCCCTCCAGCCCGCAGCAGCAGCCGGGCAGCAGCGTGACTTCCGCGGAGCTGTCCACGACGCGTAGGCCACCTGCCACGAAGAGGTCCTCAGAGGTCAGCATTCCGTGCAGGAAGGACCCGAGCGGGTCAGCCGGCGGGGGCGGGAAGTCGTCTCCCGGCTCGGGGCCGATGTCGTTGTAGCCGACGATGAGCATCATCGCTGCCCCAGTCTCAGCGGGAGAGAGCCCACCGTTGATCGGAAGGTAGCTGAACGGCTTCAGCTCCGCGACGGGCCAGAGGTCGAAGTCGTCGTCAGGGATATCTATTTCCAGCACAGGCTGCATCACGATCACCCGGCGAAGTGTGTCCCACTCCCCGCTCATCCCGCCTCCCCTTTACGTATGGCACCCTCATTGCCCTCTGGCGAGCAGCGAGTCTGACAGAGCACGTTCGGCTGTACCTCGCTGGGTACATACAGGTGTACGCCGACACAGGGCGACGGCAGGCCGGCGGGCGCGGGGCCCGGCCGCCCGGTGACAGCGGTCCTGGACCGATTGCCATCGAAGGTGGACCGAACTCAGTTCGTGTCGGCGAAGCTGGACCACCGAAGGTCAGTCGTCCTGTCGTAGGAGCGAGAGTCGTCGTTGGGCCTCGTCGCGAACACCTGGATCTGCGTCCGACGTCAGCGCTTGGAGTTGCCGGATGAGCTCGGCCGCGCCGTTGCCGGTCATCCAGCGCGGGTCAGCGTCAAGCTCTGCGCTGAGCTGGTCTGCGGTTCCCTGGTCGGCGGCATTGGCTCGGGCGGCGAGCACGGCTTGCAGACCGGGTAGGTCTCCACGTGCCAGCAGGGCCACGGCTGTCTCGGAGGTCACTGCGCTGTCGTGAGCGTCGAGCAGGAGCCGGTGAAGGACATCGGCGACGGCCTCAAGCTGAGGTGCTGCCGCCAGCCGACGCCCGGCAGCGGCCCTGACGCTCCATGAAGGAGAGGCTGCGGCAACGAGCGAATCAATCAGCTCGCGATCTTGGAAACCGTTCATGCCACCAGCGTGCCAGGGGACATCTCGGCTGCGGTGGTCCATCTTCACTGTCCTGGCCGACTGCGGCCTCGGCCAGTGGGAGTGCGTGGCGGGTGAGCACCCGTACAAACCGCACATGTCCAGCGAACACGCCTGGCTGGAGCTCGACGGCCTGATCATGGACATCACCGCCGACCAGTTCGACGATGCGCCGGGAGAACGGGCCTGGGTGACCCGCGACCGCCAGTGGCACGACACCTTCGAGGCCACCGTGCGGAACCCCAGGATGTACCGGTCGGAAGACGACGATCGGCTGGATGCCTACCCGACGCTGCGCACCCTCGCTGACGGCGGGTAGCGAACAGCCTTGGGGTCGGGATCTGACTCGCACCAGGCGGCGGGCAACGAGCAGCCTGCACCAACTGGAGCGCGGGCCTGCTCCTGAAGGATCGTCAGTTCAGGGTGTCAGGTCAATGATCCTGACCGGCCGCCCCTTCCTACGTGCTCCTCGTTGGTCAGCGGACCTTCCAGGCGCGGGCACCGAGCGCGGCGCGGTGGATGGCAACGACCGGGGGCAGGAAGGGGCGCCCCCGATGGCGCCCAGCAACTCCACCCCACGCACCAGCGGCCGCGTCCGTCGCCTCGCCCGCCACCCCGCACACCGGTTCCTGCACGGCGCGGCCTCCGCCATCACCGCCCTCGCCCAGTGGCTCCTCAACCACTGACACCCGGCCACCCGGCGGGCAGGCCCAGCGAGAGGAGCGCCACCCGGGACTGCTGCCCGGGATCCCCCGGGGGGGCAGCTGATGCTGTCAGCTCTGCAGCTTCCAGGCCTCGCACAGGATGTCCTCGACCTGCCATGCCGGGTACCGCTTAGGCACCTGTGGAAGGCGCTTCCGGAGCATGAACTTCTTGCCGGGCTCCGGGCGGAGGCCGAGAGCTCTGGCGGCCCTCCCGGGATTCGAATGGAGGTAGACACCGCCGGGCTTGAAGCCGCGGTTCGCAGCCAAGGCGAACGCCACGTCGTAGACGATGACGGAGCGCCTGCGCGAGGTGTTCACCTTGGGGACCTTCATTCCCACCTCGTCCAGGCGGTTGTACAGCGGCTCGAACCCTTCGATCGCCTCCAACTCGGCCACGATCGGGAACAGCACGTCCAAGAAGCTTCGACGGGTCTCCCAGAGCACCTGCTGGAAGTGCGTGTGGGGGCTACCGTTCGCCGTCCGGCCCAGGCAGGCCCGGTCGAGAGCCTCCTCGAAGCTCAAGTCCTTCCACGCCCTGCGCTCCCTACGCGCTCCTTCCCGGTCGTAGCTGTCTATCGCCATGACCAGCCCTGCCTCAATAGCACTGCCGGCCTTCACAGTTGCCTCACCCTGTTCCATGACCCCACAGTCTCCCAGCAGGAGCCGCGGGCCATCCCCCGCCGAACCCGCGGGGGGCCGAGGCCTTGGCGGCCCGACAGCAACGGGGACAGCAAAGCTCCATGTTGGGGCCTTCCCCCGGCCTATCGAGGCGGCGATCATGGAGCGATGAGCGATCAAGCCCTCGACACGACGTCACCGAGCTTCGCGACCGGGCGGCGCTTTCGTATCTGGCGCTACGGCGTCGGCCACATGACGCTGCTGCTGCGCAGCGCCGCCTGGCAGGAAGGTCAGGAAACGATCGACATCTGGTTCGACGGCGTCAGGGCCGTGGACCTGCTCGAGAGCTTCGGACCTCTGACCATCCGCGCGGCCGGCCCCGACGAACGTGAGCGGCTACTGGCACGCGCTGCAGGTCTCATCCACGACCCCGTCAACCGGCCACCCCTGTGCTTGGTCCTCTCCAGCGACCAGCACGACGGCTCCGTCGTCTGCGCCCATGTACGCGCCACTGCCACGACCCGTGCCGCAGACACCGTCGGCGCTTGCCCGGTCGACCCTGAGAACGGCCGACTGCTCTGGAGCGCCGGCCCCACCGGCCACCCCACACCACGACACGAGTACACCCTCCACGAAGCCGGCCACACCTACCTCCGAAGCCGGTCCACCTGACAACGGCACCCAGTCCGTAGCCCCGGATGCGGAGCGGGCGGTCGCAACCGTTTGAATACCGACATGGACTCCCCGATCTGGGCCGAGCTGCCGCCCGCCGACCGCTCCGCCGTTGACGCCCTGGTCCGCCTCGACCGTCGGATCGCGGCGGTCAAACGCCTGCGCGACGCGTTCCCGCTCGACTCGGCGCCGGGCCTGTACGAGGCGCTGGACGTGGTGGTGGAGCGCTACCGGGACCTCGGCCAGCGCTACGAGCGATACCCGACCCCGCCGCTGAGCCTGCCAGCACTGACCGACCAGGTGCAGGCACTGCCGGGCCGGACGGTGGCCATCGAGGCGCTGTGGGACGGCGACAGTGACGGCTGGTGCGTGGCCCTGACCGCGCTGACGGACGACCCCACCGCGGAACACCGGCTGGCGACCATCCGCCATGGCAGCGACATGCGACTGTTCAACGGCTCGGTCCCCCCATGGCCCGAAGCACAGGAAGCCACCATCATCGGCCGGGCCCTCGCCGAGCAGCTCGGTGTCCCGTTCCACTTCGCCAGTCCCGATCAGCCCGACCTCGACGCTCCCCGTTGGCGGAGCAGTCCCTGAGTCTGTGGTCAACCAACGGTCGCGCCCCAGCTTGGCTCGGGCCGTTCGGCCCCATGCCGCCAGAGGTAGATTCGCCCCTGTCAACGACGGCTGACCGAAATAGCCGCGCAATGGGGGCTGGTGTGACGCACGAGATGGACATTCGGGTCGGCGCTGACGTGCGGATTTCCGGGGGACCGTTCACGGACTTCACGAGCCCTGTCGTGGCTGTTGACCATGTCCGGGGCCTTGTCGAGTTGACGGTGGACATCTTCGGTGACGCGACCAGGATCGCTGTCCCCCTGTCGGATGTCGTGAGAGTTGTCTGACTTGCTCCAGGTGCGCCAAGCACTCCGGGCCCGGCCGTGGGCTGACCGCAGCCGACGGTGGGAGGCGCGTGCCGCCGACCGCTGCGCCCCGAACTGGGACTACGGGCATCGCAAGCCGGTCGCTCGGCTTCCTGACGCTTCAGCTCGGACGCCTCCCGTACCGCCCTCATGTCAGGCGGATCCCCACGTGAGCGCCCCCGTTCGAGGCTGGAAGGAGAGGACCTGGTTCAGCTGCAGCCAGGCGCAGGCGTCGGACGGCAGCAGGCCATCACCGCAGTCGGCACTGGCCAGGATCACGTCCGCCCCCTCCGGCAGGGGAACGGGCCGCGCGGTGAAGTTGACGGTGCAGGCGAAGGAGCCGCCGCGGCCGAAGGCCAGGATGCCCGGCGGGGACGGGAGCCAGCTGATGTCCTCGGGCAGGGTCGTCAGTGTGCTGCGCCGGAGTTGTAGGGCCTCGCGGTAGAGGGACAGGTGGGAGGCGGGGTCGTTGCTCTGGGCGCTGACGCTCTGGCCGGCCCAGTCAGCGGGCTGCGGGAGCCAGGGCGCGGCGGAAGTACCGGCCGGGGAGAAGCCGAACGGGGTGGTCTCGCCGGACCACGGCAGCGGGACCCGGCAGCCGTCGCGGCCGCGGTCGGTGCCGCCGGAGCGGACGAAGGTGGGGTCCTGGCGGAGCGGGTCGGGGAGGTCCTCGACCTCGCTGAGGCCGAGTTCGTCGCCCTGGTAGATGTAGACGCCGCCGGGGAGTGCCATGGTCAGGAGAGCGGCGGCGCGGGCGCGGCGCAGACCGAGGGAGCGGTCGGTGGGGGCGCCGAGGCGCTTGTTCCCCATGTCGAAGGAGGTGTCCTCGCGGCCGTAGCGGGTGACGTGCCGGATGGTGTCGTGGTTGGACAGCACCCAGGTCGGGGGTGCGTCGACCAGGGCGTGGGAGGCGAGGGTGGCGTTGATGACGCCGCGGACGGCCTGCTGCTCCCAAGCACTGCACAGGAACTCGAAGTTGAACGCGGAGTGGAGTTCGTCCGGGCGCAGGTAGCGGGCGAACTGGCCGGGGGTGGGCAGCCAGACCTCACCGACGAAGACCCGGTCGCCGGGGTAGGAGTTGGTCATCTTGCGCCAGGAGCGGTAGATGTCGTGGACGGCGTCGACGTCCTGGTACGGGAGGTCGGTGACGTCCGGATCGGGGCCGACGTCCGGCAGGCCGGGCTTCTTCGCCAGGCCGTGCGCGACGTCGATGCGGAAGCCGTCGACCCCGCGGTCGAGCCAGAAGCCCAGGATCGACTCGAACTCGCCGCGGACCTCCGGGTGTTCCCAGTTGAGGTCGGGCTGCTCGGGGGCGAACAGGTGCAGGTACCACGGGCCGGGGGTGCCGTCCGCCTCGGTGATCCGGGTCCAGGCGGCGCCGCCGAAGTAGGACTGCCAGTCGTTGGGCGGCAGTTCGCCGTTCTCGCCCCGGCCGGGGACGAACCAGAACCGTTCCCGCTCTGCCGCGCCGGGGCCGGCCGCCAGCGCCTCCCGAAACCACGCGTGCTGGTCCGAGCAGTGGTTGGGCACCAGGTCGACGATGACGCGCAGGCCGTGCCGGTGGGCCTCGGCGATGAGCTCCTCGGCCTCGGCGAGGGTGCCGAAGAGCGGGTCGATGTCGCGGTAGTCGGCGACGTCGTAGCCACCGTCGGCCATCGGCGAGAGGTACCAGGGGTTGAACCACAGGGCGTCCGCGCCGAGGTCGCGCAGGTAGGGCAGGCGGCTGCGCACTCCCGCGAGGTCGCCGACGCCGTCGCCGTTGCCGTCGGCGAAGCTGCGCACGTAGACCTGGTAGATGGAGGCGGTGCGCCACCAGGCCGGCGTGGGGCGATCGGTGGGGTGGGTCACGGGGTTTCTCCCTGTTCGTGGACGGGGCCTGAGCCCGCCGACGGGGTGTCGGCGGGCCCGGCCGGTGGTCCTGGTACGGACCGGATGGGACTGCGGCGGCCTGAACGGCCGTACTACCAGCCGCTGTTGCCGCTGCCGCGCTGGATGGTGAAGCCGCCGGTGAGGTTCAGCGGCGCGGCCGCGGTCCGGGACACCGTGGTGTTGGCGAAGGTGCCCTGGCCGGCGGCGTTGCCCTCGATGCCGTTGTTGCCGGTCCGGTCGATGGCCAGGCCGTCCACCCGCAGGTCGGCGACCTGCTTCTGCCAGGTGATCAGGAGGCCGCTGTAGGTGGAGTCCTCGACGGTGTTGTTCTTCAGCACGACGGGCTGGGTGATGTCGCTCTGGTCGGCGAAGATCCACAGGGCGCCGAGCTTGGCGTTCCAGTTGACCTCCATGCTGCCGGTGCGGCGCAGCACGTTGCCCGAGACCGTGGTGGTGCCGCTGAACGGCTGGCCGAAGCGGGTGGAGACGGCGACGCCAGCGGCCGCGACGACGGTGTCGGAGATCAGGTTGTTCTCGACGCTGTTGCCGCTGCCGCCGTACACGGCGGCGCCGTTGGCGAGGACGGGCAGCTGCACGGTGTTGTTGCGGAAGGCGCTGTTGGTCACCGCCGCGCCGTCCGACCACATGGCCAGGGCGTCGTCACCGGTGCCCCGGATGCTGCTGTTGGAGACCACGGTGCCGTCCACCGCCCCGTGCAGGTTGACGCCGTCGGCGTAGGTGTTGCGGATCCGCAGGCTGCTGGCCTGCAGTCCCTTGGTCGGGGCGTTGATCCACAGGCCGACCTTGGTGTGCTGGATCCAGACGTTCCTGATCACCGAGTCGGTGCCGAAGTCGCCCTCGATGCCGGCCTGGCCGCCCGCGTCGTCACGGACGGTGTTCTGGCCGTCGATGGTCAGGTTCTCGACGGTGCTGGTGCCGCCCTGCCCGTACAGTCCGCCCTTGAGGCCGGTGCCGCGCAGGACGGTGTGCCAGATGCCCGCGCCGCGCAGCTTCACGCCGGCGAGGTTGATCCGGTCGGAGACGGTGTAGGTGCCGGCCGGGAGGAACAGGCCCTTGCCCTGGTTCTTGGCCGTGGTCAGCGCGGCGTTCAGGGCGGCGGTGACGTCCGGTCCGCCGGGCGGGACACCGAGGTCGGCGGCGGAGACGTAGCCGCTGGGCAGGGTGGCGGCGGTGCCGGTCTCCTCCGCCTCGATCAGGTCGATGGTGTAGGTGGCGGCGGTGTCCCCGGCGTCCTTCTGCAGGCGCAGCACGGTGCCGGCCGGCAGGGTCTGGCCGAAGGTGGCGCGGGTCTCGTCGAAGAAGCGGTGCCCCTGGCCCTCGCTCGGGTTGTTGGTGTACGGGTAGCCGCCGTAGACCCAGGCGTAACGGGAGGTCAGCTGCAGGTCGGGCAGGGCCTGGCCGTTGGCGTAGGCGCTGAGGGTGGCGTCGGTGCCCTTGCCGTCGCTGCTGTCGGGCAGGGAGTAGCGCAGGTTGAGGGCGTTGGCGGGCCGGGTGAGCTTGATCTCGACGTACTGGCCGGTCTGGGCGAGCACGACGGCCTGACGGCCGGAGGCCTCCGAGGCGACGGTGAGATACGTGCGGTCGGGGCCGAGGACGGTGCCGTTGGTGCTGCCGGCCTCGGCCTCGTAGGTGGTGAAGGGGAGGGTGGCGCCGACGCCGCTCGGGTTGGGGTCGGTGGTGCCGGTCGGCGACGGGCTGGGGCTCGCGGTGCCGGCGGGGGTGGTGGGGGTGAGGCTGTCGAGGTTGACGTTGCCGCTGTCGGCGGTGGTGAACTTCAGCGCGACCGTGTTGGCGCCCGCGGTGAAGGTGACGGCCTGGCTGACGGTGCCCCAGGTGTCCCAGTTCGCCGTGGCGGGCAGTTGGACCTGGCCGGCCGCGGTGCCGTTGACGATCAGGGTGAGGGTCCTGGTGGAGCCGGTGCCGTTGGCGTAGCGGATGGCGACGCTGCCGGTACCGGCCTGGCCGGCGGTGACTGCGAAGGAGGTGGCGGCGTTGCCCTTGTTGCCGTCGGTGTACCCGCCGACGAAGCCGGTGCCGGTGTAGCCGCTGTGGTCGGAGGCGAACGAGGCGCCGCCGGTGAGTGCCGCGGCCTCGGCCTGCAGGGTGCCGCTCGGGGTGGCGGTGCCGGTGGTGGCGGTCAGGTTGTCGAGGTTGACGTTGCCGCTGTCGGCGGTGGTGAAGGCCAGGGCCACGGTGTTGGCGCCGGCGTTCAGGGTGACGGTCTGTTCGCTGGTGGCCCAGGTGTCCCAGTTGGCGGTGGCGGGCAGGGTGACCTGCCGGACGGCGGTGCCGTTGACGACCAGGCTCAGCGTCTTGTCGGAGCCGGTGCCGTTGGCGTACCGGATGGCGACGGTGCCGGCGCCGGCCGTGGTGGCCTGCACGGTGAAGGAGGTCTTCGCGTTGCCCTTGTTGCCGTCGGTGAAGCCGCCGACGAAGCCGGTGCCGGTGTAGCCGCTGTGGTCGGAGGCGAACGAGGCACCGCCGGCCAGCGCGGCGGACTCGGCCTCCAGGACGACGGAGACGGCCTGGGCGCCGGGGGCGAGCGACCACAGGGCGAGACCGGCGACGATCGACGCGGCGGTGGCGACGGCGGTGGTTCTGATGGTGCGGGACTTGCCGGGTGCAGGGGACACGTGGGCTCCCGAAGGTCCACCGGGGCGTGGGCACCGGTGTGGATGGGTGGGGGGTGCGGCGCCGGCCGCATTGAGCGGCTCTGCGGCCGGCGCCGGGTCTGTGGGGGTGCCGGTCGCGGACCGTGCCGTGCAGGTCCGTACGGCCCGGGGCGCGCCGGAGCGGGGAAGGGCGGGACGTCAGCCCTTGAGGCTGCCCGCGGTCAGGCCCGCCATGATGTTCTTCTGGAAGACCAGGAAGATCACCAGCAGCGGGACGCTCGCCATCACCATGCCTGCGAGGAGCTGGTTGGCGGGCATGTCGAGCGAGAGCGTGGCGAGGGCGACGGTGAGCGGCTGGCCCTTGGGGTCGGGCAGCGTCAGCATCGGCCAGAGGAAGTCCTTCCACACGCCGACCACGGCGAAGATGGAGACCACGCCGAGCACCGGCCGCGACAGCGGCAGCACGACGGACGCCAGGATCCGCAGCGGGCCGGCACCGTCGATCCGGGCGGCGTCGATCATCTCTTCGGGGATCTGGTCGAAGAAGCGCTTGAGGACGAAGATGTTGAAGGCGTTGGCGCAGGCGGGCAGCCAGATCGCGAACGGTGTGTTGATCAGGTTGACGTGGATCAGCGGCACGTCCACCACCGTGAGGTAGGTGGGCACCAGCAGCGCGGACACCGGCAGCATGAGGGTGGCGAGCATCATCGCGAGCACGATGTTGCCGAGCACCGGCCGGAGTTTGGAGAGCGCGTAGGCGGCGGCGACGTCCACGACGAGTTGGAGCAGCAGCGCTCCGGCGGCCAGCAGCAGCGTGTTGAGGAAGTACCGGCCCAGGCCGGTACTGCTCCACGCCTCGGTGTAGCTCTCGGGGTGGAACGACTGCGGGAGCAGGTGCGGTACGGGCTCGGCGAGTTCGGCGGACGACTTGAGCGCGCCGGAGGCCATCCAGAACAGCGGGAAGACGAACGCGGCGGTGAAGCTGACGAACACGAAGGTCAGCACCGTGCGGTACAGGAGGCGTCCGAGCGGGCGTTGCAGTTCGGCGGGGGCGACGAGGGTGCGGACCGGGGATTCGGCGGTGGCCATGGCGGGTTCCTCTCAGCCCTTGGTGCGGGTCAGTCGCAGGTACAGGCCGGCGAAGGCCCCGAGGACCACGAACAGGACGGTGCTCATCGCGCTGGCCAGGCCGAAGTCGCTGTAGACGAAGGCGTAGCGGTAGAGCAGCAGCAGGACGGTGATGGTGGCGTCGCTGGGGCCGCCGCCGGTGAGGACGAACGGTTCGACGAAGACCTGCATGGTGCCGATCACCTGCAGCAGCAGGGTGATCAGCAGGATGAAGCGCATCTGCGGGATCGTCACGTGCCACAGCCGCTGGCGGATCGACGCGCCGTCGAGCTGGGCGGCTTCGTAGAGCTCACCGGGGATGCCGCCCAGGGCGGCGAGGTAGATGAGCGTGGTGGTGCCCATGTTGGCCCAGGTGGAGACGATGACCAGGGAGAGCATGGAGAGGTTGGACGACTCCAGCCACTGCTGCGGCGGCAGGTGGAAGATCTTCAGGACGTTGTTGAACAGGCCCGGGCCCGGGTCGTAGAACCAGCGCCACAGCAGGACGGTGACGATCGGTGGGAGCATGACCGGCAGGTAGACGGTCATCCGCAGGTAGGCCCGGCCGTGGCGGAGTTCGTTCAGGACGACGGCGGTGACGAACGGGGCGGCGAAGCCGAAGACCAGCGCCAGCAGGGTGAACCACAGGGTGTTGCGCCAGGCCGTCAGGAACAGCGGGTCGTCGAGCAGGCGCTGGAAGTTGTCCAGGCCGACCCATTCGGCGGGGGCGGCGAAGTTGACCTGCTGGAAGCTCAACAGGAAGCCCCGCACGATCGGGTACCAGGAGAACAGCGCGAAGGCGAGGATGCCCAGGACCAGGAACGCGTAGGCGACCAGGTTGTCGGCGATGCGCCGCCGCAGGCGGTCCCGCCGCGGCAGGGGCGCGCCGAGGGGACGCGGGGGGACGCTGGGTGCTGCCACGCCGGGCCCCTGCCGGGACGCTCGGGGGGTGTCGACCTTCATGTCGGATGGCTTTCGGCTCGTTCGGTGACCGGTCGGGGATCGGGGCGCGGCCGGCCGGCGGGATGGAGGGCCGGCCGCGCCCCGGGCTCACTTGACGGCGGCCAGCACGGTGGCGGCCTTCTTCTCGGCGTCGGCGAGGAGTTGGTCGCGGTTGGCGTCCTTGTCGGTCAGCACGGCCTGCATCACGCCGTCGAGGATGGCGTAGAGCTGCTGGGCGTTCGGCGGCTCCACCTTGACCTTGACCGAGCTGTTGCGGTCGACGAACGGCTGGTAGTTGCGCTGCGGCACGTTGGCGTACTGGGCGTGCACGGCCTTGATCGTCTCGCCGCCCTTGCCGTTGAACAGGTCCGGCTGCGGCAGGCCGATCGGGATGTCGGAGCCGGCCGACTTCTTGGTGATCTGCTCCTCGCGCTCGGGGTTCAGGTACTTCCACTGCACCCAGGCGAGGCCGGCCTTCGTCTTCTCGGGGGTGTTCTTGAGGTTGAACATGAAGCCGTCTCCACCGCCGAGGGTGCCGGTGCCGGGCATCGCGGCCAGGCCGAACTCGTCGTACTTGCGCTCGAACTGCTTGACGATGGTGGGGATGTTGTCGGGGCCGGCGAGGTACATGCCGAGCTTGCCGGAGCCCATCATCTTCTGGACGTCGGGGATCTCCAGCAGCTGGCGGCTGCCCATGGTGTCGTCGGTCCAGCGCATGTCGTGCAGGTACTGCAGGGCCTTGTGGCCGGCCTCGGAGTTGAAGGCGGGCTTCCAGGTCTCGCCGTCCTGCTTGGCGACGTCGCCGCCGAGCGAGTAGATCCAGGAGCTGAGGTGCCAGCCGCCCTGGTTGTTCTTGCTGAAGTCGGCGTAGCCGGTGATGCCGTCGCCGAGCGCGGTGATCTTCTGCGCGGCGGTGCGGACCTCGTCCCAGCTGGTCGGCGGCTTCTCCGGGTCCAGGCCCGCCTTGGTGAACAGCGCCCGGTTGTAGACCAGGCCCATGGAGTAGTTCCCGGTGGGCAGGCCGTAGACCTTGCCCGTCCTGTCCTTGAAGACGTCCAGCAGTTCGGGCTTCACGTCGGCGAGCGCGGGGACGTCCTTGAGGTACTGGCTGATGTCGGCGACCTGGCGGCGCTGGATCAGCCCGGCGGGGTCGGTGAAGTAGACGTAGAAGACGTCCTCCAGCTGGCCGCCGGCGAGCTTGGCGGCGAACGTCTTCGGGTCCATCAGGCCCTCGCGGGCGTCGATCCGGATGGTCGGGTGGCTCGCCTCGAACGCCTTGACGTCGTCCTCGAAGTTCTTCCGGTCCACGGTCTGCGTCGCCGGCGGGAGGCCGTTGACGGAGATGGTGACCACGCCGCCGGCCTTGCCCGAGTCGCCCGAGGAGGAGCCGCTGCCGCACCCGGCCACGGTGAGGGCGACGGCCGCGGCCAGTGCCGCGGCGGAGAGTCGGCGGGTTCTGTTGCTGTCCATGCTGATCGGACCTTCCGTGGATCCTGCAAACATTTGCGGTGGCCACTGCACCGCAGGGTCACCGCTCGATGCGGATTGTCTGACCGGCGCCACGGGGAGGCGTTCGCCGGTGGCAGTGAACATAGACAGTGTTAACGCAATTGGTCAACAGTGTTACGCAATATTCTTGCATCGCTTCATCGCTTCGTGACCCTGCGAGGACGGGGCGCGACCGGCGCCGTCCGGGTGGAGGACCGGACGATGAGCTCCGGCTCGAACAGGAGCTCCTCGGGAGCGACCCGGTGACCCTCGATCTGCTCGACCAGCAGCTTTCCCGCCGCGGCGGCCATCAGCTGGACCGGCTGGCGGACCGTGGTGAGCGGCGGATCAGTGGCGATCATGTACGGCGAGTCGTCGAAGCCGACCACCGAGACGTCCTCGGGCACCGACAGCCCGTCCTTGCGCAGCCTGCGGATCGCCCCCAGCGCGAGGGCGTCGCTCGCGCACACCACCGCCGTCGCGCCGGCCGCCACCAGGCGCGGCACCGCCGCCGCTCCCCCGTCCAGCGAGAACATCGTGTGCGCCACCAGTTCGCGCAGCAGCGCCCCCTGGCCCCGGTCGTCCAAGTACCGCGAGAACGCCTGCAGTTTGCGCACGGACGGCACGTGCGCCGCAGGGCCGAGGAGCAGGCCGATCCGTTCGTGGCCGAGCGCGGTCAGGTGATCCAGCGCCTGCTCGACGGCGCTCGCGTCGTCCACCGCGATCCGCGCCGCACCCTCGTGCCCGTCGGCCGCGTTGATCAGCACCATCGGCATCTCCCGCTCGTGCAGCACCCGGCCGTGCTCCGGGCCGGCGTCGGCGTAACTGCCGCCCACGAAGACGATCCCGGCGACGTTCTGCCGCAGCAGCATCTCGACGTAGTTCGCCTCCGAGACGCCGTCGGCCGTCCGGGTGCAGAGCACCGGCATCAGACCGCGCTTGCTCAGCGCCCCCGCCAGCACCTCGCAGAACGCGGGAAACACCGGATTCTGCAGGTCAGGCACCACGAGACCGACCAACGGCGCACGCTCGGCACGCAGCACCGACGGCCGCTCCAGCCCCATCACGTCCAGCGCCGTGAGCACCGACTGCCGGGTCGCGTCCGCCACCCCGGGCCGGTTGCGCAGCACCCGGCTCACCGTCGCCGTGCTCACGCCGGCGAACCTCGCGACGTCGTTCATTCGCTTCGTCATGACCGAAGGCTACAAACTTTTACGCAAAAACTGAACTGGCGAGCGCAAGTACAGGATCGGTCGATGGGCGCCTCTCTTGGGCCCGGTCGGTCAGCGGATCGCGGCTCGCCACTGGGAGCAGAAGGTCATTTATCGGAACAGAGTAGTCATAAATGGCCCACGGTGGCCGAGGCCTGCCCGGTCAGACCCCAACGTGCGTTGATTGCTCAGGATTGCAAGACTTTTGCTCAGTACCATGTCGCTTTTGCTGTCGGGCCGCTACGGTAGTCCTGCCCGCACACCTTGCTCACCAGTTCCCCATGCCGCCGGCGCTCACAGCGGCATGGGGAGACCCGTCCGTGTGACGCGGCGTCAGCCCGAGGTGCCGGTGGCCCAGCGCGCGACCCGGGCGGCGTCGACGATGACGATGTTGCCGTCGCCCTGAAGCCTCAGCCACCAGCCGCCCGAGGCGGGCCCGGCGGACCAGACCAGGGTGCCGGTCCCGTCGTGGATCGCCAGGGTGCCCCGGGGAGCGAAGTCGAAGCGGAACCCCCTGCCGTCGTTGCCCCAGGTGTTGCTGGCCCAGATCGGCTGGAGGCCGGCGCCGTACCAGACCAGGTTGCCGTCGCCCTGCATGACCAGCTGGTGGTTGGAGCCACCGACCGAGACCGCGTTGTTCGGGAACAGCGTCAGACCACCGAACTCCCCGGTCAGGGAGGTGAACCAGCACTGGACGCTGTACCGGTCGAGGATCTGCAGGGTGCCGCCGGGCAGGAAGACGAAGGTGGCGCCGAGCCCGCCGGCCACGGCCGAGCGCCAGAGCACCGCGCCGGTGGTGCCGACCACCTGGAGCACGCCGTCCGCGGTGAACCTGGCGGTCGCCCCCGGGTTGCCCCAGGTACTGGAGGCCCAGCGCACACCGGGCACGCCGGGCGAGGTCAGGATCAGGTTCCCGTCGCCCTGCATGGTGAGGACGAAGGCGGTGTTCGGGGAGTTGGCGTCGGTACCGGTGCTGAGGGTCTGACCGGAGGCCAGGGTCCAGGAGCCCGCCGCCCCGCGGAAGCCGGTCGCGCTGAAGTTCGCCAGCGTGTACGAGATCTGCACCCGACCGTTGCCACCCGTACCGGCCGGGGGCGTGAAGGTCCCGCCGGAGGCGGTGCCGAGGTCGGCCACCGCGACACCGTCCGCCGGACCGGCGTGGCTGCTGCCACCGCCGCCCGGTCCGGCCGTCTGGGCGAAGCCGCTGCCCGGGCCGAGACCGACGCCGCCCCCGTACCAGCCCCCTCCCCCGCCGCCGCCGTGCGTCATGTTGGCGCTCAGCAACTGGTTCGTGTAGAGACAGGTCCCGCCCTCGCCGAAGCGGCCGTCGTGGCAGACCTGCTCCGTACCGTGCCAGGGGTTGCTGCCCGCCCCACCGCCGGTGTTGCTGCCGCCCGCGCCCTGGGTCCCGCCGGAGGCGGTCTGCCCGGAGTCGAGGGAGGAACCGCCGACGGCACCGCCGCCCGCACCACCACCGGCGGCCAGGGCGAGCGGACCGCCCGCACCCGCGCCGCCACCACCGCCCGCCACCACCAGCCGGTCCGCCGGTCCGTACTGGCCGGCGCCGTCGGCGGCCCGGACGTCGGAGGCACCGCCGCCGCCCGTGAAGCCGGTGCCGCCGCCGTTGAACCCGCCAGCGGCCGGATACCAGAACGGGCCGCCCGGGCGGAGGTCGCCGCCCACTCCCCCGACGTTGACCTGGAGCCGCTGACCCGGCGTCAGCCCGGACAGGGCCGCCGCCTGTCGACCGCCCGGACCACCAGGCCCGGGGTGCCAGTCGTACCCCTGCCCGCTGCCGCCGCCGCCCGCCGCGCCGTACGCGGTGACGGTTGCCGCGGTCACCCCGGGCGGGACGGACCACAGTTGGGAGCCGCCGGTCCAGTCGAAGGCGCACGTCACCTCGGCGCCGGCGGCGGTGCAGCCGGGGCCGCCGACCGGGTCGGCGTGCGCGGCCGTCGCGCCGGGCCCGAGCGGCCCGACCACCGCCAGCGAGCCGAGTGCGGTGAGCACGGCGGCGATCCGCCGCAGCCCGCTGGTCCGTCTGTTCGTATCCATCAGTTTCCAACCCCCACCGAAGAGTTCGGCGCGCCTCGTGTCGACGCACCGCCCGGAAACATACCCGCGGCCGCGGGGGCCGACCGCTGCGGTGCGGAGCGCGTGGAGCGCGGACGCGGCACGCGCCCGCAGTCGCGCCCCGACGAACCGGTGGAAGTTCGGAGGACTCCGGGCCGGGCGCCGGAGCGGGGCTGTCGCACTTCTGGGAAGCGCACGCAGCCGGGCCGGATCTGGCTTCAGGCGTTGGCGTTGCGGGGTCGGTCGGGGGTGAGGAGGTAGGTGGTGGCCATGTCCGCGAGTTCGTCGGCGTACCGGCCTCTGGCCGCCTCGCCGGTGGCGGCGTCGGGACGCACCGAGTTGTGGAAGCTGGCGCCGAGGATGGCGCGGGCCGCGGTGTCCAGGGCCGCCTGGGGGTCGGAGCGGCGGATCTGGCCGGTGTAGGGGGCTGCGGCGTCGAGGAGGAGGCGGTGGAGTTCGGTGATGGTGCGGGCGCCGCGGTCCAATGACCGCGCCCCTCGCGTGCGCAGGAGTTCGGGGAAGAGGCTGCTGCTGTCGGCGAAGGACTGGAGCAGGGCGTGGGCGTAGGCGTCCATGACCCCGGACAGGGAGGGCTCGGCGGCGCGCAGCCGGTCGGCCACGTACGTCTCGCGGCGTTCCAGCATCTGCTCGGTGAGAGCGGTGACCAGTTGGTCCTTGTCCTCGAAGCGGCGGTAGATGGTGCCGACGGCGACGCCGGCGCGCTGGGCGACGCCGGCGATGGTCATCTCATCCAGGCCCGAGCTGGAGGCGATCTCCTCGGCGGCGCGCAGGACGCGGGCGAGGGTGGCGGCGCTGCGGGCCTGCTGGGGCTCCCGGTAGGGGGCCGGGCGCTCCGGCTCGTCGGTCATGTCCCGCATGGTATCCGCGCATCCACGCCGCTCTCACCTGCTCCTTTGACATCCGGTGTGCTCCTCGGCGTACTCTCCTGATGCGAACGCGAATTCACATTCGCATCCTACTCGGAGGTTGGACCATGACCGACACCCAGACGCCCCCGCCCGTCACCGTGACGCTGGCGGCCGGCCCCACCGGCACCGGCAGCATCGACGACTTCGAGCTCTTCTACGCCCGCCGCGCCCTGGGCCGCTTCCGGACGCTGCTCGGCCGCCAGGGCCTGCTCGACCTGCTGGCCGCGGACATCGAGCAGGGCAACGCCGTCCTGCGCGAGAGCGCCCGTACCTCCGACGGCGCCTTCAAGGCGGGCACCACCGTCCTCGAAACGAAGGGACTGGCCTCGGGCGAGTTCCTGGCCTGGATGGACCAGGCGTTCGCGGGCGACGAGCGCGCGCTCCTCGCCGCGCACCCCGAGCACTACGTGATGGGCACCGATGAGATCGGCGCGCGGGTGGTGGAGAACATCGGCCCGCACGTCGCCGACTTCTACATGGGCGGCTGGGGCACCGACGCCCTGGCCTGGGCCGAGGACGCGGACGAGCTGCGCCCGGAGGCGGAGTTCCCGCGCAAGATGTCCTCCAACCTCTTCCTGGCCGACGGCACCGTGGTGGGGCGGGCGCTGATCCAGTTCGGCGACACCGCCGACGGCTTCACCGCCGACCTGACCGTCTACTTCCCCCGCACCTGCCCGGACGAGGTCCTGGAGCACCACCTGCGGCACTACGCCGTCGAGTTCCGGAACTGGATCGTCGCCGCCGCGGCCGCCCGCGCCTGACACCCCCGGCCGGACGCCGGGCCCGCCCCGGCGTCCGGCCGACGCCCCGCGCGATCCTCACCCGCCCCACCGGACGGCCGCCGGCCCCTCGCGCACCCCGAAGCAGAGAAAGACCCCACGATGTCGAACCACCCCCTGTCCGCCACGGGACGCAAGCTGACCCTGGTCGTCCTCGGCCTGGCCGCGCTGGTCACCGCCATGCTGTGCGCCTTCGCGCTGCCCTCGCTCCACAGCGGCCCCCACCGCGTCCCCATCGGCGTCACCGGCCCGCAGGAGAGCACCGAGGCCCTCCGGCAGAACGTCGACGGCGACGCCTGGAAGGTCCGCACCTACCCGACGGCCGAAGCCCTCCAAGCCGCGGTCAAGGACCGGGACGTGGCCGGCGGCCTCGCCGTCACCGACCGCCGGGTCGACCTCTACACGGCCACCGCCGGCGGCCCCTCCGCCACCGCCGCCCTCACCGCTCTCGGCGACACCATCGCCGCACAACAGGGCACCCGGGCCACCGTCCACGACCTGGTCCCGTTCACCCGGGACGACCCCCGCGGCGCCGGCCTTACCGCCGCGCTCCTGCCCATGATCTTCGGCGGCATCTTCCCCGCCCTCATCCTCAGCAGCGCCTTCCCCGGCCACCGCGGACTGCGCACCCGCGTCGCCGGAGCCCTCCTGTTCTCCGTCGTGGCGGGCGCCGCCATCGCCGCCGTCCTCCAGTACGCCACCCACTCCGTCGACGGGAACTACTGGCTCACCGCCACCGGCCTCATCCTCGGCACCGCCGCCCTCTCCACCACCCTCCTGGGTCTCCAAGCACTCCTCGGCGCCGCCGGCTTCGCCCTCGGCGGCGCGCTCATGATGCTCCTGGGCAACCCCCTCTCCGGCCTCGCCACCGGACCCCACTGGCTCCCCACCGGCTGGGCCGACCTCGGCCAACTCCTCCCCCCGGGCGCCTCGGGCAGCCTCCTGCGCTCCAACGCCTTCTTCAACGGCACCGGCGCCGCACTCCCCGCCCTCACCCTCACCGCCTGGACCGGCCTCGGCATCACCCTCGCCCTCTTCGCCGACCGACGCGGACGGCGGGCCGCCGCCGGCCGCCCCGAAGCGGGTCCCGCCTGAGGGCGTGGGGCCGACTTTCGGGGACTCGCAGAACCGGTTCGGGGGACGGTTGTGAGGGGGGCCACCGCGGGCTGCGCCGAATCCGACGGTCCGTGTCCGTGTCCTCGCGGTGGGTCGACGGTGTGCCCGGCATCGCCACCCGTGCGGGGTGACGCCGGGCACATCGGGGCCCGGAACGCTCCTCCGCAGGACCTGCCCGGCCCTTGAAATCAGGGGCCCGGTCCCGCCCGTACCTTCGGTAACCCCGCTCTGACCTGCCGCTTCACCGAAATGCTTGCCCCCGGGCCCCGATCGCTCGTAGCTTCGTAACCAGTGCACAGCGCACCACCCGGGTCCACCACCCGCAGCCCCCGCCCACCAAGCGGCCGGGCACACGCGGCGAAGGTGACCGGGGCGGCACACCACGTCGGACACGTGAACAGCCGCCCGTGACGTGCGACATCCCGCAGTACACCCCCGCCAAGCGGGGGCGGCTGCGTGCTGTCCGCCCGGGGCTTCCGAGAGGATCTGCATGACCTTCCGTAACGAGACCACCACTGCCACCACCACCACTTCCGCCAAGCGCAACCGCCTGCGGATGGTCCTGATCGGCGGCGCTGTGGCCGCCCTCCCGGTAGCAGGCCTCGTCACGGCCACCTCGGCCTCCGCCGCGTCCAGCTCCACCTGGGACTCCGTCGCCCAGTGCGAGAGCACCGGCAACTGGAACATCAACTCCGGCAACGGCTTCTCCGGCGGCCTGCAGTTCACCCCGAGCACCTGGGCCGCCTACGGCGGCACCCAGTACGCCGCCTCCGCCGACCAGGCCAGCAAGGGCCAGCAGATCGCCGTCGCCGAGAAGGTCCTCGCCGGCCAGGGCCCCGGCGCCTGGCCCGTCTGCTCCGTCAAGGCCGGCCTCACCAAGGGCGGCGCCGCGGCCCAGGTCGACACCTCCGCTGCCGCCGCCCCGGCGAAGTCCACCAAGTCGGCGGACCAGACCACCAAGGCCGCGCCGAAGAACGACACCACGGCGGCCTCGCGCAGCACCGAGCGCAAGCCCGTCGAGAAGACCGCCCCGGCCGCCCCCGCGCAGAAGAGCACCGGTGGCAACTACACCGTCAAGAGCGGCGACACCCTCAACGCCATCGCCGCCGCCCACGGCGTGAACCTCAACACCCTCTACACCAACAACGCCGCAGTCATCGGTGGCGACATCGACCTGATCCTGCCCGGCCAGCTGCTCAGCATCTGACCCGACAGCCGGTACACGCATGCGACGAAGCCTCCCTCGCACCGACCCCGGTCGGCGCAAGGGAGGCTTCGTCGTATCCGCGACGTGCACCCGGGCGGTGTGATCAGGCGAAGCGGAACACCGGCCGGGCACCAGGCCCCTCCCACCGGGCCGGTTGTCGACCGCGCCTCACTCCAAGGCAACCTGGCCAACGCCCAAGAACACGCCGGTCGTAACGGGGTCACGGTGTAGGTTCCGAGTTCCGCTGTCCAACAGGACAGCAGCGACCAGCATGGCTTCGACGTTCCGCGCTTGTGTCACAGGATCGCGTTCCCAGGAGTACCGGCCAATCCTCGCTACGGGTGATTTTGGTCAGGACTGGACGCGGTCGTTCCCTCGTCAACAGGTGCCGTTCCTGGAGCCGATTCGCGGGGAGTCGGCGTGGCCGGGGAAACTGGGCCGGTGAGTAGTCGTCGTCCTTGTCCTTGTTGTGGCCATCTCGTCTTCGATGCCGAGGAGGGGTGGCCTGGGTCGTATTCGATCTGTCCGATCTGCTTCTGGGAGGACGACGCGATCCAGTTCCGGTGGGCCGGCATGGCGGGTGGTGCGAACCGGACGTCGCTGATCGCCGCTCAGCAGTACTACCAGCAGTTCGCGGCATGCGACGCGGGCGGTATCCCGTATGTCCGACCTGCCGGCGGCGATGAACCCCTCGATCCGAAATGGCGACCCATCGATCTGGCCCGGGACTCCTTCGAGGTCTGGGGTGCACCCGATTCGGTGCCTTGGCCAAAGGACCTGATGGTGCTGTGCTGGTGGCTGCCAGAGTTCTGGCGTCGAAGCCAGTGAACGCGCTGCGGTGCCTCCAGGCGACGTGTCCAATTGGGCATCTGCCTGAGGCACGATGCCGTTCAGCTGCGCTCGTGCCCCTGCGAGCGCGCGGTTCGGGCGGCCCACTGCCGCACCACGGCGGGAAGCAGATCGTGCTCGACGGCCAGGACCCGGGCGGCGAGCGAGTCGACGGTGTCGTCCGCCAGCACGGGCACCTCGCGTCGCGCGATCACCGCGCCCTCGTCGTACTCGGCGGTGACGTGGTGGACCGATGCCCCGCTCACCTGGTCTCCCGCAGCCAGCACCGCCCGGTGGACGGCGTCACCGAACATCCCGTGACCGCCGTGGCGGGGCAGCAGCGAGGGGTGGATGTTCACCACCCGGCCCGCGAAGTCCTGGAGGGTGCGCGGGCCGAGCTTCCTCAGGAACCCGGCAGTGACCACCAGGCCGACCTCTCGTTCGGCGAACGCGGTGCGCATCGCCTCGTCCAGGTCCTCGGGAACCGGGTGGGTGCGGCCCGACAAGTGGCGGGCGGCGATGCCGTGGTCGCGGGCGAACGCCAGCCCGCTCGAGGTGCTGTTGTTGCTGACCACCAGAGCGATCTCGAAGCCGGCGCCGGGCCGGCGCGAAGCCGCGTGCAACGCACGGAGGTTGGAGCCGGCGTGGGAGACCAGGACGGCGACCTTCGGAGTTGTCATGCCGTCACCTCGCGGGCCGCGACGTGGTGCACACGCAGTTGCTGAGCGGCGAAGACGATGAACCGCGCACACTGGGCCAGGCAGCGCAGGTCGAGTTCCCGCTCGGCGGGAGACGTGCCCCCGCCCGCGAAACTGCCGAAGAACGCCTGCCGGTCCACGCCCGAGGTCGAATTGTTCACCATGCCCCAGTCGTCGCCACGGCTGTGATACGCCGCCGAGGTCCGGACATCGATCCCGGCCGCCCGGGTGGCCGGCACGATGTCATCGCGCAGCGCCGCGAACAGTAGCGCCCGCAGCGCCCGGCCGACCTCAGGATTCGGCGCTCCCGCGCCCTCTCCCCTGGCAGGCGAAACCTCATCCAACTCAGCATGAAATGTCACATTGCCATCCTAAGGGTCTTCTCGTACCAGCCCTCATGGCCTCTGGCCGCTGTGACAGGACGCCGGAATCCGGGTTCAGCAGGACATGGGTTCCTGGCATCATGGCGCCCGTGATCACGTGTCGAAAGGCCGATGCCGCGTAGACGGCCACGCGCACTGCGCGCTGAACAGCCGGCCGCCCGCATCTGGGGGCCGACCCCGCCGTTCCGGATTCATGGACTCTCCACCAGGGCGAGCCTGGCCGTGCACCGGGTCGAGCACCTGAGCAACAGCTCCTACATCCACCCAGGTGCCACCAGCTGGGCATTGCGGCGGTACCGCGAGTTCCTCCACCCACCGGGCAGACGTCCGCTCTACCCGCAGGAGTCGCACTGCTCGTGCACCTGGTGCTCCTTCGACGACGTCAGGCACGCACGCGACGTGCTGGAGGAAGTCCTGGAGAGACTGCCGGAACGAGCCCGTGCCGAGCTCGGCAGGCTCGTGAAGCCTCTGGACGCGGTGTTCCTGTGCCGAACTCTGCCGGACCCGTTCGCGCACCGGCGCCAGTGGCGCACACAGCTCTGGTGGTACCGCCGCCTGGCCGACAGATCGGAGTGGGGATGACCGAACCGTGGCCGACCCGCGCCGAGACAGGATGATCACAGCTCCTGGTCAACATGGCTCATGACGGTTCGTCACGCATGGGGCGAATGCACACGTCCCCAAGCGGCCCTCTGGTTGAGGGGCTCCTTCGGCGTCTGACGTCCAGGCCGGCTGAGGGCCGTCCCGGGCGGAGCGTCATGCAGCGGGGTCGCCGGGTTCAGCCATCGCGGCGCTGCTCGTAGCGCGACACCGCATCCAGCAGCCAGGTGTCCGGCCAGCTCGTCCGGTCGACCGGGCCGATGAGGCGGGCGCCTTCCAGGCAGCGGGGGTCGTCGGCACCGGCGAGGCCGCTGACGGCCTTGATACGGACCAGTTGGTCGTCTTCGGTGAGGGAGCCGGCCAGGATGTCGGCGACGGCTGGGCCACGGCCCTCGAACTCGTAGAGCTGCTCGCACACGGTTGCGCGGACGTCGGCGTCGGGGTCGCGGGCAGTGCGGCGAGCACGTCGAATGCGTCGGTCGGCCGATCGGCCCCAGCAGACAGGGTAGGCCGCGGAGGTGATGGGGTGGAGGGCCGGATTCAGGCGCCCAGCGCCAACTCGTCGGACCGGGCTCAAGTCCCAGCGCCGCCGCACGCCCCGCCGGGACTCGCCAACGGGACGATCGCGGTTTGGCTGTGCCGCACCGGCATCACACATCGGCCGTTCTGCAAACGGGACCGCCCGAACGTCCCATGCGACGGCTGAGAGGCGAACTTGTCGGCCGGCCGGTGCGCGGACGGGCGCAGTGGCTCGGCGAGGTCGAGCTCGGCGCCGGCCCACGCCGGTGGCCCGCCGTCACGGTCGATCAGGCTGGGAGCAGCAGTCGGGCCCGGGCCTGGAAAGCCAGGTCCTGATCGATGATCAGGTGTTCCAGCCCCGACCGGACGACGCGCCCGTCCCCTTCTGCCAGGGTGGTCAGCCGCCGTAGCTGGTGCGGATTCAGGGTGTGCGTTTCCAGGGCTGCCAACGCCTCGCAGGCGCCCATCGGATCTCCGCCCCGTTCGGCTGCGGTCAGTACGGCTGTCACCAGGGCGGTACGGTCGAGGGCTGCCGGATCTGCCACGGCTGCGAGGGCCAGTGCGGCCGCGGGGGCCTGCCTGGGGTCTTCGAGCATGGCCTCCAGACGGTGCGTCAGGGGCCGCCCGGCGGTGCCGAAGAGCACTGCACACCGGGCTGCTCGGGCTGCGGACCACCCCGACCAGGTGCTCTCCGCGGCGCGCAGCAGGACTGTGTCCAGGATCGCCACCACGGTCTCGGCGTCCTGGGTCAGATGCCACAGTGCTCCGGCCAGCGCGGTGTCCGCGTCCAGCACGGGGGTGCCGCCCTTGTCGGCCGCTGTGCTGACGGCGGTGCGCAGTGCGGGCAGCAGCGGCGCGGCCCGGAGTCCGAGGGTGGCGGCGATGGCGGCCGCCTCCCTGACCTGATGGGCGCCGCCGCCGAGCTGCCGGGTGAGGTGGGACAGCAGGGTCTGGTCCTCGCCTGTCAGTTCGGACAGGGCCCGTGCCGCTGGGAGTGAGCCCGCTGCGGCGGCCCGCAGTGCCGTGGCCGCCCGGTCCTGCTCGGCCGGCCCCGCGGTGGTGGCGACCGCGCCGAGCCCCGTGGCGGCGTGGGCCGGGAGTTGGGGCAGCGCTGCGCACAACTCCGGCAGGGCCGGAGCGGCTTCGGCGCCCCAGGTGGCCAGGAGCTGGGTCAGGTGCAGCGGTTCGTTGCCGGTGAGGGTTTCGGGCTGGGTGAGCCGTTGCCGGACGGCGTCGAGGAGTTCACCGTCGTACGGGACCACGGTGTCGCCCAGCCCGCCGAAGCCCCCGGCGGCGGTGGCGAGCGCACGGGGTCGGCGTCCGAACGCGCGGGCCAGCAGCGGGGCGGCCTGGGCGGGTGCTACCCGGACCAGGGCGTCCAGGGCCCGGTCGGCGAGGTCGTCGTCCTGCTCCGGGGCCCGGGCGGCGAGCGGTTCCAGGATCGGCGCGGCCGCTGCGGCGGCAGGGCCAAGTTGGCCCAGCAGGGCTGCCATCCCGATCACCGCCTCGTCGTCGACAGCGGCCGCGACCAGGCCGGGGAGCAGTTGGGCCGGCGCGCTCCGCGAGAGCTTGCAGGCCTGCTCTGCGGACCACAGTGCCTCGGCCCGCACCTCGGGCCTGCTGTCCCGCAGTGCGGTGTCGAGCAGGGCGAAGACGGCGACCCGGTCTGCGGCGTCGTCCCGGTTCAGCAGGGTTTCGACGATGACGGACAGCGGCTCGTGGCGGGTGAGTTCGAGACGGTCCGCCATCAGCGGGTCGGCGGGCAGGAGTGCCAGCAGCGCGGTGGAGTGATCCGCTGTCCAGGGCAGGTCGGCGTCAAGGATCGCGAACAGGGCCGCCAGGTGGAGCACAGCCGGCCCGGTGTGCGCCAGAACGGTCCGGGCCTGGGCGGCGCCGAGGGCCGGATCGAGCCGGGAGATCCCGGCCAGGAGGTCCGCCCGTACCAGCGGGTCGGCCTCGCGTTCCCAGCGGGCGCGGAGCGCCGTGAGGACCGGGTCAGCGGCCCGGGTGTGGGCCACGGCCCAGGCGGCACGCTGCCGGACCTTCGGATCGTCACTGCTCAACATCGTCAGCAGCAGGTGAAGTTGGCTCGCAACGGCGGCGCGCACCGTGCCTGGCTGCACGCCGTGTTCGTCCTCGCTCTCGGCCAGGCCGCCGAGCAGCTCCAGCACGGCTGCCGTCCGTATGCCGGCCGCCGCCGTCCGGGTCAGGAAGGGCACGACCTCGGCGCTGGCGGGGTAGACGGTGCCCTGGTGGAGCACGCAGCTGTAGAGCTCGGACAGTGCTTCCGAGGCGGCGTCGTCGGGCCCGGCGAGAACGCGCAGCAGCGCCGGGAGGTCCTCGGCGCTGCCGTAAGCGTGTGAGGTGGCGGTCCAGGGGTGGGCGTCCAGACCCTTGAGCGCAGGTGCGAGTTCCATGCCGGGCATCGTTCCAGAGCCCCCTGACACCGGTCGTCCCGAGGCCAGGGTGTACGCCCAAACAGCTGCGGACCACGAACCCCCGTAGAGTCGGCCTTCGCCACCGTGCGCCTGCGCGCGCGGGCGGCCATCTGGTCGCCCTCGTCCGCACCGACGCACGGTTCACGAAGGGGCACTTGGTCGAACACGGGGAGATCGCAGCCTGATGGACACACCCGAGCCGCTGACCGCCGAAGACCTCGCCAGGATCGAGGAACGTGCCGAGGCCGCCACGCCTGGCCCCTGGCACGTCCGGGAGCTCGACGACGACGATGCCATGAGCCTGGTCGCCATCAGCACCGTCCCCGACACCGGTCATGGTGAACGCTGGCCGGACTTCGACCACCAGCAGATCGTCGCCGCCACTCTCATCCAGCAGCCGCGCTACGTCGACGTCGCGGACCAACGCTGGGATGAGAACGCCCGGTTCATCGCCGACGCCCGCCAGGACATCCCACGGCTGATCGCGGAGATCCGACGCCTCAACCGTCGGCTCGAAGGCAAGGACCAGACCGCCGAACCGAGCTGACCTGCGGTCCGGCGGCCCGTCAGACGGACGCGAAGGCATCTCGGTTGCGCTCGACGGTGAACCGCTACTGGCAGTCGTTCCTCCGCCGCTTCGACCTGAAGCACACCTTCCGTCTGCTCAAGCAGACCGTCGGCCAGACCCATCCGCGCCTGCATGTCCAGGCGACGCGGAACTCGGCCCGCAGGAACTCTGGAGTTGCTGTGGCTCATGCGGCGGAACCGCTGAGCCCAGGAGCTCGGTAAGGACTCTTGCAGTCGGGTGGTCCAGACCACCAGTATTGGTCCGGGCCAGAGCGCTTCAGGTCGCCGAAGTCCCCCACCTTCGAAGGGAGCGCGGTCCATGCCCGGACCCGTTCGCGCACCACTCCGAGCCCTGCTCGCCGCAGCCGTCCCCGCCGCCGCCATCGCCATCGCCATCGCCATCGTGGCGCTCACCGGCACCGGCACCGTCCACGCGGCGGACACCCCACTGCCCGCCCGGGTCCTGGCCGCGTACGTCGAGGCCCAGGCCGACGACGGCTTGTCCAAGCTCGCCTCGCAGTCGGGTGACAGGTATCAGACGAGGGCCTTCCTCCAAACCGCCGCCTCCTCCTCCCCGTCGCCCTCCGCGTCGAGTGTCCAGGTCCCCGCCATCCAGGTGCAGGTCAGCCCGTCCTCGGGCACGGTGACCGCCGGCTCGTCGACCACCGCCACCGTGAACACGGCCATCATCAACAACGGCTCGAACACGTCCATCGCGATGACGGTCAGCGGCGCTCCTGCGGGGGTCACCGCCTCGGTCAGCCCGTCCTCGGTCAACGGAAGCTCCAGAGCCGCCCTGTCGGTGTCGACCGTGTCCACGGTCGTCCCCGGCACCTACACGCTGACGGTCAAGGGCACGCTGACCGGCACCTCGGCCACGTCCTCCGCGACCTACACGCTCACCGTGACCGGCACCGCCCCGACGTGCTCCACCGCTTCCTGGGTCGGCACGCAGGTCTACACCGGTGGCAACACCGTCTCGTGGAAGGGCCACCAGTGGAACGCCAAGTGGTGGACGCTGGGCGAGGAGCCCGGCACCACCGGTCAGTGGGGCGTCTGGCAGGACCTCGGTGCCTGCTGATCTGCACGCGTCGCTGTGGGTGCCGGTCGGGTTCGGGAGCCGGAGCGCGGAGGCAGAGCCGGCCTCTGGGCGGTCCCCTGTCCGTGAACGGGTAGCGGGCGTAGCGTCGCTGGTTGTGGATGACGGGGTGGACAAGGTAGTTGTCGGGCTGCCGGCCGAGTGGCGGCTTCGGAGAGCGCTGTCGGCAATTGGGGCCGGTACGGTGGTTGCGGCGTGGTCGGCGGCCTACTTCGTGGGGCACCCCGGTGTCGCCGCACTGGCCTCCGGCGTGCCGGTCACGGTGGTGATCCTGTTGGCGTGGTTCGGGGGGCGAGTGGTGCTGACCCCGTCCGGTCTACGGTTCCAACTGATGTTCGTCACCGTGCACTTCTGCCGCTGGGCGGAGGTGAGGGACATCGAGTTGATCGCGCGCGAGGCCAGTGGGGGCGGACGCGGACGCGGCGGCCCGATGCCGGGTGAGGTGACCGAGGAAATCCTCGTGCACCGGCACGGCCGCGACACGAAGGGCCGCACCCGCGAACCCCTGCGCGTGCCGACCCCGTACCGGTTGCGGTGGGCCCCGCAGCCGGGATTCGCTGCCGACGCCGATCGGATCAAGGCCTACTGGCTGTCCCGCACCTCTGTGTGACCCCTTCGGCCGGCGAGCGGCCATCAGCCCGGCCCGGAGCGCAGCCTGACACACCGACATCTGACGGCCCGGCACGGGCGGCAGCGCAGCAGCAAGCCCGGCAAGCCCGGGACGGCGGGCAGGCGCAGCAGCATCGCCAGGCGCAGCGAGCCGAGGCGGAGCAGGTTGCGATTGAGCCACTGGCCGATTGGCCCGCCGACAGCCTTGGAAGCATGTGCATGACCGGGGTGGACCTGCTCTTCCTGGCAGCCACGGCAGCCGCAGCGATGACCCAGCACGCCTTCGAGCTGTACCTCGCCCGGGCCCGCCCGGCGTTCATCCGGCGTCGCCCCCACGAACCTGCCCACGAGGTCCCGGTGGGTGCCTAGCGTGTGCTGCCATTCCCGACGCAGCACGGAGGCATCGTAAACACGTCTCGGGTCCGAGCCCGGTCGGGAGGCGCGTGCCGTTCGGCTACGCCCGTGCGCTCTTGACGGGTCGTCACCGGTGGGTGGAGCGTCGTGCAAAACCGTGCAACCGACTTGGTACGGGAGGGCATCATGACGCTACGGTTCAGCGGGGTCGACCCCAACACCGGCGATGACGAGAGCCCGATGGTGTGGGTGGACGACGAGGCCAAGGAACTGGTTCTCCAGGGCTTCAAGCCCGCTGAGGAGCTGCTGACCATCATCGGTGGTACGCAGTGGGTGCCCGGTCACACCGTCGGTACCCCCGACCACGAGAACGTGACCCGCATCCCACTACGGATGGCGGCGATCATCAGGAAGGCGCTCGACGATGCCGAACGTGCCGGACTTCTCTGAGCTGCTGGCAGGCGCCCGGCACTCGGCGGTGCACCTGGAGATGCGGGACTCCTACTGGGTGGAGAAGGAGAAGGGCCCCTTCGCCGAGTGGCAGGCCGGTGTTCGGCTCGACCGCGACGACCGCGCGACGTGGTGGCGGCCCTGGCTCGACCTCATCGCGGACTCCGTCGCGCGCGGTGTCGAGATCCGCCGCGCGCGCATCGTCTCCGAGCCGGTGACCGAGTACATCCGGTTCGAACACTCGGGCACCTTCACCAACATCGCGGCCGGCGAACAGGTCCGCTGGCTGCCCCGGCGCCTCGCCTCCGATCTCGCGCTGCCCGGGAACGACTTCTGGCTCTTCGACGGCCGCCTGGTGCGCTTCAACCACTTCACCGGCGACGGAACCTCCGCCGGACCGGAGATCCGCGACGAGCCCGCCGTCGCGAAGCTCTGCCAGGACGCGTTCGAAGCCGTCTGGGAGCGCGCGATCCCGCACCAGCAGTACACCGTCTGACGCCCGGACCGGACGACCAGTTCCGTGCCCGCCTCCCCGTCCTCCAGCGCGCAGGAAGCCCGCCTGGCCGTGGCCGCCAGGCTGCGCGAGATCATGCAGGACGCCGGCCTGAGGGGGCAGCAGCTGGCCGCCCGGTGCGGGTGGAACGGCGCCAAGACCTCCCGCATCATCAACGCCCGCACGGCCCCCTCCGACGCCGACATCCGCGCCTGGTGCCGGGCCTGCGACGCGGACGGCCAGGCCGACGACCTGATCGCCGCCAACCGCGCCGTGGACTCCATGTACGTCGAGTGGCGCCGCCTCACCCGCACCGGCCTGCTCCGCCTCCAGGAGTCCGCCGCCCCGCTGTACAAACGCACCCGGCGCTTCCGCGCCTACTCCTCCCGCGTCGTACCGGGCGTCCTGCAGACCGAGGCCTACGCCACCGCCCTACTGGCCATGGTCGCCGACTTCCGCCGCACCCCCGACGACGTCGCCGCCGCCGTCCAGGCCCGCCTGGCCCGCTCCCGCGTCGTACGCACCGGCCACCACCGCTTCGCCATCCTCATCGAGGAGTCCGTCCTCTACTACCGCCTCGGCACCGCGGAGACGATGGCCGAGCAACTGGAGCACCTACTGGCCGCGATGGCGCTGCCGGCCGTCTCGCTCGGCATCATCCCCTTCACGGCGACCCGCACCATGTGGCCGGTGGAGACGTTCAACATCTTCGACGACGGACAGGCCGGGGTGGAACTGCTCTCCGCCCAGGTCACCATCACCACCCCGAGCGAGCTCGCGCTGTACGCGAGTGCCTTCGACCGGCTGCGGGAGTTCGCGGTCTACGGCGCCGAGGCCCGGACCCTGATCACGCGGGCCGCCGCCGCCTTGGGGTGAATTCCTGCAAACGCGTGCAAACGCGTTGAGGCGCAGCACCCCCGCTCCCTACCGTCGATCCGTCGTAGCCTGTCGCCGACGACGAGAGAGCGGAGTACCGCCGTGATCGCACGTCCCGAGCCCAGCGTCACGACTGCCCTTGTGGCGTCGGGCGGGCCTGTGGCGGCTGGGCCCGGCAAGTCGACCAGTGGCCGTGTCCAGTCGCATCTGCCGTACGAGCCGCAGTCCGCGGCCGCCGCCCGCCGCCTGGTGCGCACCGCGCTGCTCGGCTGGGGCCTGGCCGAGCTGATCGACGCTGGAGAGGTGGTCGTCAGCGAGCCGGTGGGCAACGCGGTGAAGACCGGCTGCCGCCTCACCATGACGGTCACCCTTCAATGGACCGCCCTCCGGTCGGTGCGGATCGGCGTCCGGGACGGCTCCCGGGCGATGCCGTGCCGGGTCGACGCCGGGCCGGCCGCCGAGTGCGACCGCGGCCTGGCGCTCGTGCACCACCTCACCGAAGGCCAGTGGGGCGTCACCGTCGAGCCCGACGGCAAGACGGTGCACGCCGACTTGTGCACCCGCCCGGCGTGAACGCTTCGGCGGGGTCGGCCCTCTACTCCTCCCGCGCTGGGGAGGGCAGCATCAGCACTGACGAGAAGGAGACCGGCATGGACGTCGGACCAGTCCGTACCAGCGGTGGCGGGGGTGAGGGGGACAAGCTCCCCGGCACCCCGTGGACGCCGCCCCCGGAGCCGCCTTCGCCGGACGGCGGCCCGCCGCCCGGGGACGGAGGCCGGCGGAAGTGACGCTCGCACCTGAGAGCGAGGGCCGCCCCGCGCCGGGGCGGTCCTTCCCCGTCGCCGAGGCGTGGGTGCCGGCCTTCGACGCTGTCCCGCGCTCGCTGTTCCTGCCCGACCTGGTGTGGGCGCACGACATGGCCACCGGCACCAACCGGCCCCTCGACCGCACCGAGGACGAGGCGGCCTGGCTGGCGGCCGCGGATGCGGACATCCCGGTCGTCACGCAGTGGGACGACGGCGAGCACCAGGGCGCCGAGCCCGGGACAGTGCCCACCAGCTCCGCCTCGCAGCCCTCGGTGGTGGCCTCGATGCTGAACGACCTTCAGGTGGAGCCGGGGATGCGGGTGATGGAGCAGGGCACCGGCACCGGCTGGAACGCGGGCCTGCTGAGCTACCGGCTCGGCGACGCCAACGTCACCACAGTGGAGATCGACGCGGCCGTGTCCGACCGGGCGAACGCGGCTCTGACGGCGGCCGGCTACCGCCCGCAGGTCGTGTGCGCCGACGGCGCGGCTGGCCATCCGGCCGGGGCGCCGTACGACCGGATCATCGCCACCTACGGCCTGCGCTCGATCCCGCAGGCCTGGATCCAGCAGACCCGCCCGGGCGGGCTGATCCTGGCGCCGTTCGGCACCCACTACTCCAACGCCGACGCCCTGGTCCGCCTCACCGTCCACGGCGACGGCACCGCGAGCGGCCCGTTCCTGCAGCCGGTGGAGTTCATGAAGATGCGCTCCCAGCGCCTCATCTGGCCGAAGAACCCGCCGGACGGCGGGACCGTCACCGAGACCACCACCACCGCTGTGCTGCCCGGCCACGGGAAGTTCGACCCGTTCCCGCTCGCCGCCGGCCTGCGCCTGCGCGACATCGTCCACGCCGTCCAGCCGCACGAGGACGGCACCCGCACCCTATGGCTCTACTCGCTGACCACCCCCGCCTGGGCCGCCGCCACCTTCCGCGACGGCCAGGACGCGCACCAGATCCACCAGTACGGCGGCCGCCGCCTGTGGGACGACTTCGAACACACCCTCACCTGGTGGCGCGGCGCGGGCGAGCCCGGTGTCGACCGGCTCGGCCTCACCGTCACCCCCGACGGCTGGCACACCTGGCTGGACGACCCGACCCAGCCGATCTGACCGCACACCCTCCCAGCGCTCTTGACCGGCCCCGAGCGCCCCGACCAGGGCGCGCGGCTGCGCCTGCTCCACACCGCCCGACACCTACACCCCGGCGGCCCGGGCTCCGCACGGTGAAGCCCCCGGGCAACCGGGCCCGTACACAGCCCGGCTGCCCAGCCCGGTGGTTCTGAGCTTGAGCTCTAACCTCACGCGAATTGGTTCCCCAGGACGACCAGCGCCAGCAGGAGCAGCGTCTTGGTGTCGCCCCTGCGGATGTTGGTGATGATCTGGTCCCGGCCCGCGAAGTTGCCCCGCACCTTGTTCCCGCTGCCCTGGACGGTGACGCCCTGCCCGGAGTTGAAGTGCTGCGCCGGCACCACACCCCGTCCGGGCGCTGCAGGCGCCTCGGGCGCCGCCGGCGGCAGGGAGCCGGCGAGCAGCAGTACCAAGGGCTGATCGTTCGTCATCACGGCCACCAGAGCCGTCTGCAGGCCGGCCTGCGCCGCAGGCTCCTGCGGCGCCGCCTCGAACTCGCTCACCGCCGAACCCAGCCCGGCGCCGGTCAGGCGGGAACGGACCACGTCACCGAGGAGCGAAGCCGTGGCAGTCCCCGCCCCCGTAGCGGCGGCCGTCAGGAACTGGACTACGGCAGCAGCAAGTTGATCCAGCACAACCATCAAAGATTCCCCCGGGGCAGCGAATGGGCAAGCCCAGCACTGCCCCGGAACCACCCCGGATATCCCCGTCGAACCGGCGCCCGATGCCGCGGCTCCTCACGACCTCACCTGACGGCCCGCACGCCCTCACCGACACGCCGCCTCAGTGCCGCTGACAGCCGGCTGACCTGCGCGGAGCGGCAGGCACAGCAGCAGGGGCAGGGGTGGCGGCCCAGTGGTCAGCGCCCTGGGGCGGGCAGCGGCCTGACCGGTCGCCACCCGCCGCAAGGCCGTGGGTTCGGCCAGCGGCATACGGGGTCCGGCCAGTTTCGAGGAACGTGCCGTGAGGTCTTTTGTTGATCTTTACGCTGGCGGCTGCGTCGGCGCGCCGTGTGCCGGCCGGGGAGGGGAACCTGCGGTGACGGATCTGCGGACGTACCACTACTACGCCCTGCATGAGGCGGACAGGCGAAGGGGCGGCTGGGCGGTGTCGGTGGTCTCTCCGGAATCGGGCGAAGTCCTGGGCACAGTGGCCGGCGAGCGGCCGGGGGGCGATCTGGGACGGGGTTTCCTGTGCGCGGACTCCCGGGGGACCAAGCTGTACGTCGGAGTGAACGACGGCCTGTACCTGGTGGACACTCAGACCCTCACCGCGATACCCAGCACCGTACAGCTGCTGGACGAGCCGGAAGAGGACGCGGACCAGACGCCCCGCACCGGGCCGATCCTGGAGGAACCGGTGTGGGACGCGGTCATCGACCGCCGGCGGGAGCGACTCTACGTCGCGGTCGGCAGTGGCGGTGTCGTCGAGATCGACACCACCACCAACACCGTGCTGCGCCGGCTGAAGAGCGACACGCGCTACGCGGGCGTCGCAGTCTCCCCCGACGGCACCCGGCTGTACGCGGGCAGCTCCGAGGGCGCCCCCACCCTGACAGTGCTGGACCTGGCCGACGGCAGCGTGACCGCCACCCTCCAGCTGGCCGCGCTCGAGGTCGGGGTGCTGCCCGACGTCAGCCTCGCACTCAACGAGGACGGAACACTGCTGTACACCTGCCACGGCGGCTACGACGACACCCTGGCCGTGGTGGACACCACCACCCTGACGATCGCGGCCCGCAGGAGCGGCCGCGTCGCAGCGGTGTGGCCGGGCGGTGACGGCCAGCGCGTCCACACCGTCGTCGACAACGGCAACCAGGGCGTCGTCCTGGCGGCCCGGACCCTGGAGAAGATCGGGGACTTTCCCCTGGCCCCGGCCGGCGACCAGTCGAAGCCGTGGATCACTGCGATGACCGGCGGCCCGGACGCCGCCCTGTGCCTGGCCTCCTACAGCGGGTTCGTCATCGCCACCCCCGCCGGCGAAGGCCGGTGGGAGCACCAGAAGGTGACGACCGAGGACCTCACGTGCACGGCGGTGGTGGCAGCCGCACCCACCCGCTACCGGGCCCCGGCACCCGCGCGGCCCGCCCGCACAGTCGGCGTGATCAAGAAGCGCACGACCATCCTCTTCCACCGCGCCGAGTCCGGACAGATGGCCGAGAGCACCTACGTCGGCGGCAGCTTCCCGCCCGGCGAGCGGCTGCCGGAGACCACCGAGGTGGTCCAGGGCAACTACGCGAGGGGCCGGCAGGCCACCTACATCTGGTACCCGGTGCCGGGCATCATCGGCGGCAGCTACAAGTACTTCTACTACGTGCCGTTCTGGGGCATCTACATCGACGGCGACGACATCACCTGGGACGACGCGGCCAGCGCCGCCATCCCCGCCCAGGCCGGCCTGGTCGCCCGGCACAGCGGCAAGCCCGTCGAGATCACCGGCGGCACCGGGGCGACCGACGACGGCGCGAAGGCGCAGCAGTGGGAGCGCCGCGACGCCGACAACCAGCGCTTCGCCCTGGAGGCGGTGCAGGACGGCTTCTACCGGATCACCGCCCGGCACAGCGGCAAGGTCCTGGAGGTCACCGACGCCTCCACCGACAACGGCACCCCCGTGCGGCAGTGGGAGTGGGACGGCGGCACCCACCAGCAGTGGCGCCCCGAGCCCGTCGGCGACGGCTTCTACCGCCTGGTCGCCCGCCACAGCGGCCGAGTCCTGCAGATAGCCCTCGGCAACGACGGCACCCGCAACGGAGCTCCCGTACGCCAGCAGGAATGGGCCAACGCCGACCACCAGAAGTTCCGCCTCGACCCCCAGATCTGACCACCCGAATCCGGCAGGACCGCCCGTGCCGGGTCGGCACGGGCGGTCTGCTCGGGCGGTCTGCTCGGGCGGTGCTCGCCCGTCAGGGCCGGCGCCTGTGGCGCCGTCGCGCTGCGTCAGTGCGGGAGGCTGAAGCCCTGCTCGATCCTGTACTCGGGGTTGCAGGTCCACAGGGTGAGCAGCGTGCCCTTCTCCCTGGATCCGCCCTTGTTGGTGATGCACTTGTGGCCGTTGACGGTCCAGATGTGGAAGTTGGGGTTGGGCTCTTCGTTCTGGAACCGCTGGGGGCTGCCGGTGGTCGCGTTGAAGTTGCAGGTCCACAGGGTGAGGACGGCGCCGTTGGTACCCGAGTCGTTGCCGTAGGGCGTCAGGCACTTGCCGCTCACGTCGTGGACGATGAACATGCCGGCCCAGTGCCACTTCTGCAGTGGGTGGCCGGTGCACGACCAGATCGTGATCTCCGTGCCGTTGTCCGTGCGGTTGCCGTCGGGGCCGGCGCAGACGCCGACCTGCATCATCTGGTACGACGCGGCGTGGGCCGGACCGGCGGCGACAAGGTTGACGCCGACCATGGTCAGGAGCGCTATCAGCGCTGCCGAGGCCTTACGGATCATGTTCTGTTCGCTCCTCTGTGCGCCGGCCGAAAGGCCGGCTGTTGGTGTTTCCTGACGTCGCGTCGGCCCCGGGCGCCCGGTGCGGGCGCCACCGGCTCAGGCGAACAGCTCGGCGAGCAGTTCGGGGCCGAGCGGGATGGGGGCCGGGCGGTGGGCAGGGGGCTGGGTGCCCGTCAGCTCGCGGACCAGGAAGTCCCAGGCGCGCTTGCGGACGTAGGCCAGGTGGTCGATGAAGGTGTGTTCGGCGCCGGGGACGAGGAGGAGTTCGAAGTCCTTGTCGGCGGCGACGAGCCGGTCGGCCAGGCGCAGGGTGTGGTCGGGGTGGACCTGGTCGTCCAGTTCGCCGTGGACGAGCAGCAGCTTGCCCGCGAGCCGGTCCGCGAGGTCCAGGTTGGAGGTGCGGGCCCAGGCCTCGGGGTTGTCGGCGCCGTCGTAGGCCTCCACGAAGCCCGGGTTGAAGTGGGGTGCGTCGTGGGAGCCGGACATGGCGACGGCGGCCTTGTACGTCTCGGGGAAGTCGAGCACCGCCCGTGCGGCCGCGAACCCGCCGCCGGAGTGGCCGAAGACACCCACCCGGTTCAGGTCCATCCACGGCCGGGTGGCAGCCAGTTGGGGCAGCGCGGCGACGTGGTCGGCGAGGCCGCCCGCGTCGGCCAGCCGGCCGTACGAGGCGTCGTGGAAGGCCTTGCTCCGCCCCGGGGTGCCGCGTCCGTCGAGGGCGATCACCACGAAGCCGAGCGCCGCGAGGGGTTCCGCGTCGAGGCCCATCCCGCCGGGGTCGAAGCACGGGGCGACCCGGGTGACCTGCGGACCGGGGTAGACGTTGTCCACCACCGGGTAGCTCTTGGCGGGGTCGAACCCGCGCGGGTGGTACAGCACCCCGTAGACGTCCGTCTCCCCGTCGGCCGCCTTGACGCAGAAGCGTTCCGGCGGGGTCCAGCCGGTCGCGGTGAGCCGGCTGGTGTCGGCGCGCTCCAGTTCGACCAGCACCCGCCCGGTCCAGTCGCGGACGACGGTCACCGGCGGGGTGTCGACGGTGGACGCGGAGTCGAGGAAGTACTCCTGACCGTCCGTCATGGCGACCACGTGGTCCAGCGCGTCGTCCGTGAGCCTGGCGAAGCCGGAGCCGTCCAGGCCGACCCGGCACACGGTGCGCCGGTACGGGTCCTCCTCCACCAGCCCGGAGGCGGTGAACCACACCACCCGCTCGGCCTCGTCGACGCGCAGGATCTGCCGCACCGCCCACGGCCCCGAGGTGACCTGGCCGAGCAGCGCGCCGGTGTGCAGGTCGTAGCGGTACAGGTGGCCCCAGCCGTCCCGCTGCGAGTACCAGAGCACCTCCTCGGCCAGCACCCGCACGATCGGCGGCTCGAACGCCCACTGGTTCGGCTCGACCCGGGTGGCCCCGGTCTCGGTGAGCACGGTGGTGACCTCACCGGTGGCCGGGTCGAGCCGGTGCAGGGTGAGCGTGCGCAGGTCGCGGGGACGGTCGAGGTAGTACACCGCCGAACCGTCCGGGGCCCACCAGGCCCACTTGAGCGCGATCGGCGACAGCTGCGGCACCAGGATCGGCTCGGTCTGCGCGCGGACCACCGTGCCCGTCGCGACGTCCAGCACCACCAACTCGGCCAGCGGTATGTGCTCGTCCCCGGCGTAGGCGTACCGCTGGGTGCGCAGCGCGGGCGCACCGCCGTCGGCCGGGCGCGCCGCCAGCAGGTGGGTCTCCCGGACCAGGCGCTCGTCGGTCCGGTGCGCCAGCACCTTCGTCGAGTCGGGCGACCAGGCCACCGCGGGCGGCAGGTACGGCAGGCCGATCTTGCCCAGCAGGGTGGCGTTGCCCGTGCAGTCCGGGCCGTAGCCGTACCCGTGGTCGGGTGCGCCGTCGGTGGTCAGCGGCCACTCGCGGCCGTCGGACAGCGAGCGCGCCCACAGGTCCTGTCCGCGCCGGGACACCGCGAGCTTCCCATCGGGCGACGGCACGTCAAGCGGGCTGCCCGGCGGCGTGAACTCGGCCGGCTCGCACGTGTAGTCGTCGAGCCGGCAGCGCCAGTACCCGGTGGGAGTGGCGAACTCCACGGCGTTCCCGACCAGTTCGATCGCCGCGAAGGGCAGGGCCTCGGGGTCGACCGGCTGCCCGGAGGCGGCGCCGAGTGCGGCGGCGAGCCGGGCGTGGTCGAAGGCCGGCACCCGGGTGCCCGCGGCCGGGTCGACCAGCACGAACCGCCGGCCGACACCGTTGCTCACCGCGTACTGGAAGCGGGCGCCGCCGTCGATCCACTGCGGCCTGACCTTGTCGCCGGTGACGAGCTCGCCGGGGCGGGCGGGCCGGTGCAGCAGTTGCTCCGCAGCCTGGTAGTCCTCGGTGGTGCTCATGCTGGTTGTCCTTCCTCGGTGCTTGATGGTGTGTCAGAGGCTGCGGGCGGTGATGTCGCCGTGGGCGGTGGTGGCGTGGATGGTCAGAGCGGGGGTGCCGTCGGCGTTCCGGAGGGAGTTGTGGATCCGCCCCGCGCCGGTCCCGGCGTCCAGGGCGGCGGAGACGCCCTGAGCGGCACCGATCGTCAGGTGGCCGGCCTCGGTGCGCAGGGTCACCGCGCCGTGCACGGCCTCGGTGACGGTGATGTCGCCCTTCTGGGTGCTGAGTTCGGCGGGGCCGCCGAGCCGGCCGACCGCGATGTCGCCGGCCTGCAAGCTCAGGCGTGCGCTCGCGGTCTCGTCGAGCCTGACCTCGCCGTGCGCGCTCTCGAAGGTGACGTCGCCGAGCCGTCCCTCGGCGAGGAGTTCGGCGCTGGCCGCCGTCGCCCGGACGCCGGAGCCGGCGGGCAGTTGGACGCTCACCCGGACCGACCCGAAGCTGCCGAGCACCCGGTTCTTCGCCTCCGGCGCCTCGATCCGCAGCACACCGTCGGCGTAGACGACCTCGGTCTGCTCCGCCGCCTTCACGTCGCGGCTCTTCGAGGCGTCCGTGGGCAGGACCTCGACGGTGGTGTCGGTACGGTCCGCGGCGACGAACCGGATCTGCCCGGCGGGGATGTCGAGGACGACGGCGATCGGGGCGGTGGTGTCGAACTTCTGCATGGCGCTCTCCCGTGACTCGTTGTTTGCGATGACGGAAACGCTACGTTGCCTTCATGGATCGTGCAACGCACTCACTGCCCAAAATCTGCATTTGGGCAGGTCGTTGCCTTATGATCGTTGCATTGGCCTCGAACCTAACGCAACGTCAGGCAGTCAACTCGTTGCATTGACCTGGAAGTGAACGCTCTACGAGCGGCGCCGAAGGAGCACCTGGGTGCCCGCACGCCGTCCCTCACCTGCTCCGGTGCGGGCTCACCGCGATGGCGGTCATCTCCGGGCATCGGTGCGGCCTGCGGGCCGAGGCGGCACGGCCCAGACCTGCGGGGCCGATCAACAGGACGGCTGCGAGAGCCAGTTGGGCCTGCCAGAAGCGCAGCACCAGCACGGTGCGGTCCTTCGCCGACAGCTGCGCCATCGCCTCCAGCAGCCCGATCCGCAGCGCCGGGCCGCCCGGTCGGACACCTGTGGCCGGGCGGCCTGAACTACGGGCCTGTTCCAGGCCCGTTCGCGAGGCGGTTCAGTTCTCGCCGAGGCGGTAGAGGTGGAAGTCCATGTTGGCGCCGTGGGGCAGGGTCGGGGTGGGCGTGATGCTGCGCAAGTGCTGCGCGCCGGTGAAGGAACGGGCGAGGGAGTCGTGGGCGATCCGGTCGTTGGTCTTGATGGCGACCAGGCAGGGGCGGCCGTCGCGGGAGCGGCGGATGTCGTCGAGGATCTCGGGGACCGGCGGGGAGGTACGGATGAGGTCGAGTCCGGCGGCGGTGAAGGCGGAGCCCCAGGGGGGCTCGACGACGTAGGTGTCGTGGTCGCTGCGGGCCGGGAGTTTGCCCAGCAGGTCGCGGTAGTCGAGCAGGTGCAGCTCGACCGTCGAGCCGATCAGGCCAAGGTTGTTGCGGGTGGTGTCGTGCACCACCAGGTCGAGCTCGGAGGCGTACACCGGCAGGTCCAGGCGTCGGCCGAGGTGGAAGCCGACGTTGCCCGATCCGCAGAACAGGTCCACGACCATCGCCCCGCAGTCCTCGGGCGAGACGGTGCACAGGTCGGCGACGGCGTCGGCGACGGCCGCGCTGTAGGAGTCGATGGAGCACTCGATGGCGGTGCGGCCGAGCAGTTGGATGCCGCGGGCTTCCATCTCCGGGGCGGGGATGCCGTAGAGGGACAGTCCTTCGGGGCTGCCGTAGATGAGGCGTCCGGCCTCGCACAGCTGCCGGCCGGTCAGCACGGTGGTGCGCAGGGGGCCGAGGAGCTGGTCACGGAAGGCGAAGTAGGCCGCATGACTGTCGGAGGTGGTGCTGTTCACAGGGGGTGGACTCCGGGGTTCGGTCGGGGTTGCCCACACCGCCCAGTACGGTGTGTGAGGAATCGTTTGCGCAGTGTAGTGTCCCGGCGGATGCAGTGATCATTACCTCCGGAGCACCCCGAACAGGAGCAGGTCCGATGACCGTGCCAGCAGCAACCGCCCCCGTACGCGGAGTTGAGATCGAGGCCGGGCAGGCGGCAGCCCGGCCGTTCGACGCCCTCGGCCTGGTGTACGAGGACACATACGCCCGGCTGCCGGAACAACTCGCGGCGATCGACTGGCTCCTGGCACGGCTGCCGGCGTCGGCACGGGTGATGGACATCGGGTCGGGCACCGGGCGGCCGACCGCCGAACGGATCGCGGCGGCCGGTCACCGGGTGACGGGCTACGACGTGTCGCAGACGATGGTGGACCTGGCCCGCACCCAGGTACCTGACGCCTGCTTCGAACTGGCGGACGTCCGCACCCTGCCCGACGCCGCCGGACAGTGGGACGCGATCACCGCGTTCTTCCCGCTGCTCCAGATGCCCCGGACGGACCTGGACGCCACGCTCGCCCGGATCGCCGACTGGCTGGCCCCGGGCGGGCTGTTCGTCTTCGCGACCGTGCCCTTCGACGCGGAGGACACCCCGATCGAGTGGATGGGGCACACCATCCACGCCACCAGCTACCCCGCCGAGGTCTATCCCCGTCTGCTGCGCGCAGCGGGGCTGGATGTCGTCCACGAACAACTCAGCGTGTTCCACCCCGACTTCCCCGGCATGGGCGCCGAGGAGCATCTGTTCCTGTACGCCCGCAAGCCCGGCGGCCCCGCCGTGACCCCGCACGCCCTGGCCGGCCCCTACCCGCTGCCCGCCGAGCACCGCGGGCCGCACGAGCTGAGTGAGCTGGGTTGGCTCGGTATGGAGGCCCGCTTCGAGCGTCATGACATCGCTCCCGTGGTCGAGGCCCTGGCCGCCAACACGAAGGTGCTGGACGTGGGGGGAGGGAGTGGCGCCGTGGTGCGGGAGATCGCCGCCCGGCTCGGCGCGGTCACCACGGTCGAGCCCCATGCGGCCCGCGAGGAGAGCATGCGGGCCCTGGCCGTCGAAGGGGTGCAGGTGCTGGCGGGCTGCGCCGAACGGCTGCCCGTGGCGGACGCGAGCATGGACGCCGCAGTGGCCGGCTGGATCCTGCACTACGCCGACGACCCCGATGCCGCCGTCACGGAGATGGCGCGCGTCGTGGACCCCACCCGGCCCGGGGCGAAGGTGATCCTGGTCCAGGGGGCGCCCGACAACCAGCTCATCGCCCTGTGGAACCGTATCTGCGCGCCGCTGCTCGATGAGGCGCCCGACCACCAGGGCCGCCTGCTCATGCGCGCCGCCGAGGTCCTGGCCGAGCGCGGCTTCGACGACATCGCCTTCACCCGGGCCCGCGTCGACGTCGTCTTCCCCGAAGACGGGGCCGATGCCCGGGCGCTGGCCGCTGCCACCGTCCTGGCCGACTTCTGGCACCTCGGCCACACCCGCCACGCCCGACTGCGCGAAGCCCTGCTCCCCGCCCTGCGCGAGCACTTCGCCAGCGGCACCGACCGGTTCAACGACGACGCCGTCCTGCTCGTCGCCCGCCCCCGCACCGTCTCCGCCGACGCCTCGGGCGCCTCGGGTGCCTCGGGCCGGTGAGTGTCCGGGCGCAGCGCCCGTCAACATGACGGTGACCGGGGACCTCCAACGTGTGTTCTGTGGTCCGTTGTTCGCGTCTGGCCGCTTGGTACGGACTGTCGGCGCACATGCTGCTGGGGTCAGTCAGTACGCATCCCTCGAAAGGGCTTCTCAGTGACCAGTGACGTGCTCCGCCGCAAGTACGATCGCGCGTTCGACCTGTTCGACGCGGACGGCAACGGGGTGTTGGAGGAGCGGGACTTCGTCGCTCTCGCGGAATCGATCGCACGGGCCACCGGCCTGGCCGACGGTTCGGCCAAGGAGGCGGCGCTGCTGCGGGAGTGGCGCCGCAGCTGGACCGTCCTGCTCGAACAGGCCGATGCCGATCAGGACGGGCGGATCAGCCGCGAGGAGTTCCAGCAGGCGCTGTCGGGCACCTACGGCGACCCAGCGAAGCTGGCACACGATCTGCGGTCCGGTTTCGAGGCCGAGTTCGCGGCCATCGACTCCGACGACGACGGTGTCGCGCCGGTGGAACAGATGGAGGCGTTCCTCACCGCCTGGGGCCTGGAGCCTGCCGAGGCGAAGGCGGCGTCCAGGGCGCTCGACCAGGACGGCGACGGCCACATCACGCTCGAGGAGTATCTGACCGGGTGGACCGCCTACCTGCTGGACGAGGACGGCGACGCGGTGGGCAGTACCCTGCTGGGCCCCCTCGCCTGACAGTCGGCACAACGGGCGGGCCAGGGGCCGTAGTTGGGTGCCGGGCCCACGAGGAGCCTGCCTGACCGGCCCGCAGGCAGCCGGACTTTCTGACTGCCACCGCACCGGCCCGGGAAGCTCGGTTGCCTTCCGGGGCCGGTGCGGCAGCTACCAGCTGACAGACACCCGCTCAGGTCCGTGAATCCCCAGATCGGTCCGGGCCCATGCCCCTTCGTCGGCCTCTTCCAGCCGCAGCCCGGGAAGGGCCTGGGCCAGCGCGGCCACCAGCAGCTCGGCCAGGCGCCGGGAGAAGGCCGCGGCAGGGCAGTGGTGGATGCCCACCGAGAACGCCAGCGGCGCGGGAGCGTCTCGCCGGTCCGGATCCAAGGTGTCCGGATCGGCGAGACCGGTCGCCTCGTCACGGGACGCCGACCCCAGGAGCAGCAGCAGTTGCTGCCCGGCCGGGATCGTCACGCCCGCCAGGCGTGCCTCGCGCCGGGTCGACTTGAGCCAGCCGGTGACGGCGGTGCAGTGACGCAGTGCTTCCGCGCAGACGGCCGGTACCCGGTCGGGCCGGGCGGCGAGGCCGGTGAAGTGGCCGGTGCGCAGCAGGTGGTAGCAGGTGTTGGCCAGGTGCAGCGGCATCACCTCGGCGTTGGTGATCAGCAGCTCGGCCAGTTGGGAGGCCGCCTCCTGGCCGGTGAGGTGTTCCCCGCCGGGGCCGCGCCAGGCCACCAGTGCTCCCGCCACGTCCTTGGACGGCGTGCGGGCCCGGTCGGCGATCACCTCGGAGCAGAATTCGTTGAGCCAGGTGAGTTCGGCCGCGGTGTGCCGCTGCACCTGCGCGGGCTGGCGGTCCCAGACCAGGCCCGTCAGCCCGCGGGCCGCCGCGGCGATGCGCGCATGGTGGGACAACGGGATCCCGCACAGGGCCGTGAAAACCCTGGCCGACAGCGGTCCGGCCAGGTCGGCCACCAGGTCGCCGCGACCGGCGGGCCGGGCGGCGAAGGCGGCCACCGCCGCCGCCACGTGCCCGCTCAGCATCGCCTCGTGGGCCGCCACCCGGCGCGGGGTGGTCGGCCAGGCCGCGGTCATACCGGCGCGCAGCCGGGCGTGCTCCGGCGGGTCCGTGGTGGAGGCGACCGGCACTGTGCCGCTCTCCCCCAGTACCCGTACGGCCTCCGGGTCCATGGGCCACATCGGCTCCAGGGTGCCGGCGTTGCCGAACGTATCCACGTCCCGCAGCACCTGGTCGACATCTGCGTAGCGGGACACCAGCCACAACCCCAGCTCCGGGTCGAAGCAGACCGGGTGCTCGGACCGCAACCACCGGTACACCGCGTACGGGTCACGGGCCCCGCGCAGGCCAGTACGCACGACCGCCCCGGCCCCGGCGCTCTCGGCAGTCCCGGTCGTCATCGGACAGACACCGGCTGCACCACTGTTCAGGCTGTTCACCGGCCGGACGCTACACGCCGGCCCGGCACCTGCCCCGCCACAACGGCACGGACACCACGATGAATTGACCAGGGCCGCCGACTGGCACGGTCGGGAGCGGATGCCCGTACGAGAGGTACCCGGCTGACGACACGTTCGATCAACGTCGGCCTCCTTCGGGACACCGGTTCGCGAACGGCCGCCGGGCTCGGGAACCGGGTCGGTGATTCGGACTGATCGAGACCGTTACCAACACCGGCGGCTGTCGTTCTGGATCATGGCCGTCCGGCCGACCCGCTGAACGAAAGTGCCCCCGTCCATGCCGACACCGCCGATGACCGGCCGCCCGCCACGCCTTCCCTCGACCCGGCTGGAGTCCGGCGACGGCACCGGGCCGCTGGCCGTGCACCCGAAGGTGTTCCGCGACGAACTGGCCGCCGCCGCAGAATGGGTCGCCGACTACCTCGGGCAGATCACCCGGCATCCGGTGGCCCGGCCCATCCCGCCGGCGCACCGGCAGGCCCTGGCCAGCGGGGCGCTGCCGCAGGAGGGCCAGGAGCTCGGCGCCCTGCTGGACTTCGTCGACCGGGCGATCGCCCCGTACCCGACCGGCAACGGCCATCCGGCCTTCTTCGCCTGGATCAACTCACCGCCGTCCCCGGCCGGGGTGATCGCCGAACTGCTGGCGACCGCGGTCAACGCGACCTGCGGCATGGGCGAGCACGCCCTGATGGACCTGGAACGCGGAGTGGTACGCGACCTGGCCTCGCTGGCAGGCATGGCACCGACCACCGGTGGCGTCCTGACCAGCGGCGGCTCGATGGCCAACCTGCTCTGCCTGGGCGCCGCCCGGACCTGGTTCCTGCGCCTGCGCGGCGCCACCGACGGCCCCGCCTTCGACCAGGCCCATGCACGCCTGACCGCCTACCACAGCGACCAGGCCCACATGTCGGTCGCGAAGGCCGCCGCCGTGATCGGCCTGCCGCCGTGGCGGCTGCGAGCGGTGCCCACCACGGCGGACCAGCGCATGGACGTCCGGGCCCTGCAGGCGATGGTCGACGCCGACCGGGCAAGCGGCCTGCTGCCGTTCTGCGTCGTGTCCAACCTCGGCAGCACCGCCGGCGGCGCGGTCGACCCGATCGAGGCGATCACCCGGGTCTGCCGCCGCCAGGGCATGTGGCACCACGGCGACGGCGCCTGGGGCGGGCTCGGCGCACTCGTCCCCGAACTCGCCCCCCTCTACCGGGGTGTCGCCGACCTCGACTCCCTCACCGTCGACCCGCACAAGACCCTGTCCGTCCCCGTCGGCTGCGGCGCCGCCCTGGTCACCGACCCCTCCCGGCTGCGCGACGCGTTCACCTTCCGCGCCTCCTACCTCGACGGCGACCAGGACTGGCCCTGGATGTCCGACTACACCATCGAACTCACCCGCCCCGGCACCCGCGCCCTGACGCTCTGGGCCACCCTGCGCCAACTCGGCCGCTCCGGCGTGGTGGACCTCCTCCAGCACTACCAGGACCTCGCCCACCACCTCCGCCGACGCGTCCAGGAACACCCCGCACTGGAACTGTGCAACACCGGCCCGCTGCCCGTGGTCTGCTTCCGCCTGGCCCCCGACCCCGGCTCCGACCCTGTCACCGACACCCCGGATCGGCGAGCGGACCTGCACACAGCGGTGGCCGCACGCATCCAGGCCCGCGGCCACGCCTACCTCGCCACCGTCTCCCACCAAGGAGAAACGGTCCTCCGCGCCTGCGTCTGCAACTACCTCACCACCACCGACGACGTGGACACCCTGCTCCAGGAGGTCCAGTCCGCCATCGACCACCTCCGAACCACTTGACGCACCGACACCATCAGTAGCCGGCAACGGAATCCCCATGGGACGACCGGGGGATGGACCTCTGTGCCCGCCTGATGCCATCATCACGCTTGCGTCCGGCGAAGGCCCGGCGCGAAGGAGCCGGCCGTGAAGCTGTACATCGCCATACCCCTCCTCGTGCTCGCCATGCTCTTCGCAGCTGCGGGTATCGCCGCCGTCACCCGCGGCTGGGTCGTCCCCACCAGCAGGCGCTGGGTCCGCAACCCCCGCCGCTACGGCTGGGGTGTACTCCTCCTCGCCGCCGCGCTGCTCTGGCAAATCCTCTACAACCTGGCCGGCGGCGACACCGGACCACTGCCCTGGGGCATCATCACCGGCGGCGTACTCCAGGTCACCGGCCTCCTCATCATGTTCGCCAGCCAACGGCAGCCCCGACACGACAGCGACACCCGGCACACCTCCTGAAGCCTCCAGCAGCAGGTACGGGCCGGAATTCACCGGCCGAGGAGGTCGCCCGCGAGTGCGACGTCGGCCGGAGCCGCACCCACGGCCCGACGGGGATCGGTGACTTGACGCCTACACGCCCGCTTGGGTCAGCAGCCACTCCATCCGCTCGACGGGGAGGAACGGCGAGGCGCCGGCGGCTTCCGCGACGCGCTCCGAGGAGTCGGCGAGGAGTCGCCGCAGGGATGGGAGCGGGAGGTTGCGGTGAGCTGCGACCGCCTGGCGGACGCGGGCTTCGGGGTCGCAGGCCAGCTTCTCGGCGAGGTCCGGGGGCAGATCCGGATCGCGGGGCGCGAGGGAGCGGAGCCGGGGCTCGGGGTCGGTGGCGAACCGGCGCAGGACTGCCGGCGGGAACGTCAGTACCTCCGCCATGTCCCACCAGAACGTGAACTTGTCCCGTCGGGGGTGGTAGCGGCGCTCGATGCTCTCGGCGGTCCCGGGATCGACCAGGTGCGGGGCGGTGTGGGCCATGGTGAGCCGGACGATCTCCTCCTCGTCGTCGAGCAGACGGGCCACCGCGTCGGCGGGGAGCCTCTTACTGGCAGCCGCGGAGACCCGGAAGCTGACGTAGGGCGAGTCGATGTGCGGGAGTGGATCGGCCGTGACCCACGGTAGGCGCAGGATCCGCAGCTCGGTGGGTGCGAAGGCGTTCCGGGACCACCGCAGGAGTGTCTCGTCGTCGGCGTCCGGGTCCGGATCGGCCAGCGAGTGCGAGAGTTCGTGGACCGAGGCATGGATCTGTGCCCGGATGTGCTCCGGCGTGTCGGGTCGCGCGAAGACCTTCACCCGCACGCTCAACTCCGGATCGACGGCGAGGACTTCGCGGACCGACGGCGGCAGGCCGGGATGCCGGGCGAGTTCACCGCGCACGTCGCCGTCCGGATCGTGGGTGAGCCGCTGCAGGGTATCCGCGTCGAGGACGGCGTGGATCACCGCACCCGCCCGGGTCACCGGGTCCGACAACAATGCCGGCAGCAGGTCCGAGGGCGGTACTGGATGCGGCGCGTACGCGAAATAGGTGGAACAGGCCGCGGCGCGGACCTCGGCCTCGGGGTCGGTCAGCAGGACCCGGCGGACCTCTTCCGGCGCCTGGGGCCAGTACTTCGCCAGCGCGGCCCGGACCCCGGGATCGGAGTCGACGACGAGGCGGGCCCGGAGGTCCGGCGGTGTGTGAGGGTTCTGGGCCAGGCGCTCGCGGACCTTTGACTCCGGATCACCGACGAGCTGCTCCAGCATCTCCCTCGGCGCGGTGTCGGCGTGTACGACGAGCGCGGACCGCACTCCACTCTCCCGATGGGACGCCAGACGGATCCGGAACCGGTCCGGCAGACGGTCGTTGAGCGCCAGGCTGTGCAGGAGCCAGTGGTCGTCGAGCGCCAGGATCTCGGCGACCATGGCCTCGGACAGGTCCGGCCGCCTCGCCACCTTCCCATCACCCCGCCGCCATCCGAACAGTCGCCGGACCATGGAGGCCGGCAGGGCGGAATTCACTGCCAACCCGCCCATCACCTTGTCGAGGTGGACCGGGGTGGGGGCGTCGGCGTCCATGCGGCCAGGATGCCAGCCGGGCGTCGAGCCGACGTCGGCGGGTGTCGGCGTACACCACTGTGCGCTCAGGGAGATCCTGACTGACCGGCAGCAGGCTGCAGGCGCAGCGGGCCAGGGCCGGTTGGCACGGCCCTCGCCGACCCCTGGACGCATGACTCCTCGGCCTGCTCTGCTCCCCTGCCGCTGGAGCGGGTGGGGCCGTGCCGATGCCGCTGTCAGCGTGACGGTTCCACTGCCTGCGAGAGCGGAGCGTCAGAGGTGGACGGTCCGGCCGGGTGCGGCGGTGCGGTGGGCGAGTTGGTGGTAGCTGGGCACTGTCGACGAGGTCGGCGAGCTGATCGGGGGTCAGGGCCTCTTCGACGGCGGTCCAGGACTCGTGGGGCATGGGGTGGCTCTCGACCAGGAGGCCGTCGGCTCCCTGGTGTCCGGTCCCAGTTCCCCCGCAGCTCGCAGGCGAACGCGGTGGCGGAGTCCGCACCGAGGTGGACCAGGCTGCCGGGCAACGACCCGATCCGCTCCCGCGCAGCTCTTGACCCCGGTGCACTTCTGCGGTCACCGCGTTAGCTGTCGAGAACGCCGACGGCGTGGGCGATGACGAGGAGGGTGGTGATGAGCGCGGAGACACTCTCCATGCTCATCAGCGCCTTCGCCCTGGTGGACAAGGGCATGGTGTCGGTGGGACTGAAGGCGGTCGAGTCCGTGACCGACACGTAGAGGTAGTCCATCAAGGTCGGCACCCAGTCACTCCTGCGGGCGGAACCGTCGGCCACCTCCTCGATGGCGTCGTCGTTCTCGTCCTGGGAGAACCGGAAGTCGGCGAGCGGCAGGTCACAGCGGTCGGCCTGGGTGCGCACGACGGGACCACCGCGGTCGAGCTCCCAGAACGCCAGGCCGAAGATGATGATGTTGGTGGCCCACACCTGCAGTGCGGCGAGCAGCAGCGAGCCGCCGTTGCTCGCCTGCTTGGTGACCATGGCGTGGACGAGCAGTCCGAGCGAAGCCAGGTTGCTGACGCCGATCACGGCCACCAGGGCCAGCGACAGCGTGCGGGAGACCCGGTTCTGGCGGGTCATCCGGCGCGGGTTCACCGCGATCAGCGGGATCAGCAGCAGCACTTCCAGGGCCGGGAGCACGAACCGCGGCCCCAACAACAGCTGCGCCGGCAGCGCGACGTACAACAGGATCGCCACCAGCGTCGCCAGCACGGCAGGCAGGCGGGCCTCACCCCGGCGCTCATGGCGGGCGAAGCGCTCGCTCGCCTTCACCCGGTGCTCGGGTGTCTTCCTGCCCGGCTCCATGAACGCCTCCGCCTCGGTACGACTGTCAAGTGGCGACTTCCCCGGTACCGGCATTCCACGCGTGGGCGGAGCCGCGGTCCCAGGAGCCAGGAGCCAGGGTTGTCGACCTGGCCTTGCAGATCGGAGCGGCGCCGCGATGGTGCTACTCACTGCGGTGCGGCGGCTCCAGTGCTGCGTTCTCCGGCGGCGGTGTGCTGTCGGCCGGAGGTGTGTGCGGCGGGCAGGATGCAGGCCGCGGTGAGCATGCCCAGGGCGATGGCGGCGAGGAGTGCGAACATGCCCGCGATGTCGTGCAGGCCCTGGACGGGGTGGCCGCCGAGCCAGGTGTCCAGGCCGCGCAGGCCGTGTGAGCCAGGGGTCAGGACGAAGAACGCGGCGAGGTAGAGCACGTACGGCGGCGGCGTCCCCGGGCGGCGCCCGAGCAGCAGCGCGGCGGCGGCCATCGCGGCCGCCGCGACGAAGGTGCCGGCCAGGGTGTCCAGCGCGCGGACCGCCAGCAGCTGGACCCCGTAGGTGCCCAGTACCAGGGCCAGCGCCCAGGGCAGGTCCCGGGTGCGCATGCCGAAGACGAGCATCACCCCGACGGTGAACACCGCCCAGCCCAGCCAGCCGGCGACCGGGCCGAGGGTGGGGGCGACGGGCTGGTCGAAGATGTCGCTCTGGTCCAGGCCCAGGGCCGCTGCCGCCAGGACCGGGCCGAGGGCGAGGGTGCCGAGGGCGGCCAGGGACTGGGCGAAGCGGGCCGCGCCGGCGGTGTAGCGGCCGACCGACAGCTCGACCATCGCCATGGTGATCGCGTCCCCGGGGATGAACACGAACAGCACCGGGATCATCAGCTCGACCGTGCCGCCGTCCACCCAGCCCTGCCGGGAGGCGGTCAGCACCACCGCTCCGACCGCCGCCGACGCCACCAAAGGGGCCAGCCAGCCGGGGCGGCCCAGGCGTCGTACCCCGGCCTGGAGGAGTCCGACCAGGAGACCCAGCAGAGTGGTGATCCACGCCTCCTGCCAGGTCGGCTGGATGGACACCCCGAACCCGACGGAGAACAGCACGACCCCCGCCACCCGCAGCCAGTCCGGATAGGGGGCCGGCATCGCGACGACGGCCTCCAGCCGGGACCGGGCCTGACGCACCGGCAGCTGTCCCGCCGTCACCTGGGCCAGCCAGGGCTTCAGCGCGCTCACCCGGTCCAGCTGCGGGATCTCCGGCGTGTGCGCCACCACGCGCGTCACGCCGCCGATCGACACCACCGCGGACTCGGCCAGCACCGTCACCTCCGCCTCCGCCCCATAGGCCGCGGCCACCGCCCGCAGCCGCTCCTCCGCCCGCAGCGTGCCCTCGTAACCTCCCGCCACCAGCAGCCCCGCCAGCCGGGCCACCAGGTCCAGCACCTCACCGTCACCAGCTCCGCGATCAGCCATGCCGCCCAGTCTGTGCCGCACACCCGCCCGGGCGGCGCCGCGAAACGCCCGCTCCGCGCCGACCGCCGCCTCCGGGTAGGGCTGTCCGGATGAAGAACAGCGGGCCGCAGGGCGGGACTTCGGGCGGGCGGGGGCGGTCCGCTTAGCGTTGCCCGGTGACCGCCCCCGTGAACCCTTCCGTCCGCTACCGCTCCGCCCGCCGCCTGCTGGCGGTGACTGCCGTGATCGCGCTGGCCAACCTCGGCGGGCCGGTGGCCGACCGGGCCGATGCGGTCCCCGAGCGGCCCAAGCCGAGAGCCGGGGGCGGTTCGGTACTGCTGAACGAGACCTTCACGGGCAGCTCGATCGCCGACCCCGGCTTCGTCCCGCTCGACTCGGTCTGCCTGACCGGTGCGGCCGGCGCACCGCCCGCCGGCCAGTCGCCGACCGGGCCGTGCACCGGTGCGTCCCAGACCACCCCGTCCGTCCCGGCCCCCGGCGTCACGCCGGGCTGGCTCCAGCTCACCGACGGCGGGAACTACCGGGTCGGCGGGCTGCTCTACAACCGTCCGCTGCCGGGCAACGGCGGCCTGATGGTCTCCTTCGAGCAGTACCAGTACGGCGGCAACGGCGCCGACGGCATCGGGTTCTTCCTGGTCGACGGCAGCGTCGACCTGAAGACGGCGGGTGCGGACGGCGGCTCGCTCGGCTACGCCCAGCGGAACCTGGTGCCCGGCGTGGAGGGCGGCTACCTGGGCATCGGACTGGACGCGTACGGGAACTTCGCCAACGACGGCGAGCAGCGCGGACTCAACTGCCCCGCCGGGCAGAAGTCACCGGTCATCAGCGACAACCAGGTGACCGACTCGGTGACGCTGCGCGGGCCGGGCGAGGGACTGGACGGCTACTGCTTCCTGGTCTCGACCATGAAGCCGGACCCGAGCAAGCCGTCCGGCCAGGTCACCACCCTGCCCGGCAACCTCCGGATGGACACGACCGACCCGGAACAGGCCGTCCGGACGGTGCGGCTGACGGTCAGTCCGGACGCCAAGCCGCTGGTCGTCGTCACGATCGACTTCCACGACGGCAAGGGCTTCCAGGAGGTGCTGCGGTACCAGATGGACGCCCCCGCGCCGAAGACCTACAAGTTCGGCTTCTCCGGGTCCACCGGCGGGCTGATCGACACCCACCTGGTCCGCAACCTGGAGGAGTCCTCGGTCGTCCCGCTGACCCAGCTGAACCTGGTGAAGTCGGTCGCGGGCCAGCGGCGCGGCCGGGCGGCCAGGACGTACGCCGTCGGTGACACCGTGCAGTACGAGTTCCTGGTCACCAACACCGGTACCGCCCCGCTCGACCCGGTCACCGTGACGGACCCCCAGGTCACCGACATCGTCTGCCCGCGCACCGCGCTGGGGCCGATGGGCACCCCGACCGCGTCGATGGTCTGCACCGGCAGCCACGTGATCACGGTGAACGACTCCTTCACCGGCGAGTTCAGCAACACCGCGACCGCCCACGGCACCGCGCCGGGCGGCGCCGACGTCCCGTCCAACCCGTCCACGGCGACCGTCCCGGTGCGCAAGCTGACGCCGGGGATGCAGCTCGCCAAGACCGCCTCGGCCTCCCGCGCCGCGCCGGGCGACACCGTGACCTACACGGTCACGGCGACCAACACCGGGAAGATCCCGATCGATCCGGCCACCTTCGCCGACGACCTGACCGGTGTGCTGGACGACGCCCGCTACAACGACGACGCCAGTGCCACCTCGGGGACCGTCACCCGGGACGGCTCCGTCCTGCGCTGGAGCGGCCCGCTCGCGGTCGGGGCCACGGCGACCGTCCGGTACAGCGTCACGGTGAACGACCCGGACCGGGGCGACCTGTCGCTGCGCAACACCGTGGACACCGCCGTCCCCGGTACCACCTGCGCCGACCCGGCCGCCGTCACCCGCGCGGTCCGCGCCTCCGCCCTGCCCTGCGCGGTCGAGGTCCCGGTCGACCAGCCGACCCCGAGCCCGAGCCTGGAGCCGACCCCGGCCCGGTCGGGCCCCCCTCGGGCGAGCTCCCCGCGACCGGTGTGCCGGTGACGGCCCTGCTCGGGTCGGACGCCGCCGCGACGGCGGCCGGGGTCCTGCTGGTCCTGCGGCGCGGCGGGCGGTCCCGGCAGCGCTGAAAGGGAGTTCGGTGCCCTTCGCAAACACCGGGCCCGGCCCAAGAATGGGCGCCATGACTGACAACACGCTCTGGGTGGGCGTACTGACCGCGGGCACCGCGGTGGTGGCGAGCTGGGTGACCAGTCGGGGCACGGCGCGCGCCGCCCGGATCCAGGCCGAGACGACGGCGGCGGTTCAGCGGGCGGATCAGCGCCACACCATGCGGCGCAGCGCCTTCGCGGACGTGATCGAGCAGGCGCAGAAGATGGGAGACCTGTACTGGAAGGTCAACGACGCCCACGCCGACCCGGATCCCGAGTCGCGCGCGGCCGCGCTCAAGGACCTGCGGCTACGGCTGCGCGACGCGTACGCGACGCTGCGCCACCTCGTGCGCGTGGTGGAACTGGAAGGGCCGCAGGAGGCCGCGGCGGCCGCCGACAGGTTGCGGCGGTCGACCTCCGCCAGCTACCAGGCGCTGGAGGATGATCGGGGGCGACGCGGGCGCGATCCAGCGGTTCAACGAGTGCTACGCCCCGTTCTGGGCGCGGGTGGTCGCGTTCCTGGCCGTCGCGCGGGAGGTGCTCCAGGACGGTGCCGCCACGGTGCCGGTCCCGGCCCGCACCTCGTGGTTCCGGGCGCGCCGACCGGGGGCGGGGAGCTGAACGGGGGCCGGGAGCTGAACGGGCTCGTCCCACCCGGCAGGCGCCCGCGTACGGATCGGCGTCACAACTGACGATCCGTCAGCGCAGCACCGCGGCCAGCAGGTCCGAGCCGATGGCCGCGGTGGCGGCCAGGTCGAGCGAGTAGTGGACGTAGCGGCCCTGCCGGCGGGCCGTCAGCAGGCCCGCCCGGCGCAGCACCGCGAGGTGGCGCGAGACCTCGGGGTCGGTCAGCTCCCACGCCCGGGCCAGCTCGCCGGTGGTGTGCGGCCCACGGGCCAGGGTGCGTACCAGCCGCAGCCGTACCGGGTGTGCGAAGGCGTCCAGGCGCAGGCGCACGGTCTCCAGCGGGACCGGCTCGGCGTGGCCGGCCTCGGCGAGGGGGTACTGGACCACGGGCTGCCACCCCGGGGCGTGGACGGCGACCAGGTGCGGGTGGCCGAAGAGGGTGGGCAGGAAGGTGAGGCCGGCCGGGCCGGTTTCGGTGGCGTTGTCCTGGAGCTTGTCCAGGACCAGCGAGCGGCCGTCCGGGCCGACGGTGATCGCACCGGTGACGGCGGCCATCGCCGCGTCCAGGCCCTGACGCCGCAGCAGTTCGTTCTTGTCCCGCACGTCCTGGGCCAGGCGGACCGCGATGCCGGGCCAGGCGGCGTCGAAGAAGGCCTCGCCGCACTGCTCCAGGGTCTCCCGGATCCGGGCCCGGACCGCCGCCGGGTCGGTCAACAGCCGCTCGGCGAAGGCCTCCTGGGCCGTGCCCCGGGCCTGGGCCCGGTCCAGCGCGTCGGCCCGCGCCTCCGGGTCGCGCAGCGGCGAGCGGCCGGCGAAGTGCAGCCGGTTGCTGCCGCAGGTGGTGACCAGGGCGGAGTGCGCGTACCGGTCGTCGTCGATCAGGTCGACCTCGTCCAGCTCCGCCGCGAGGGTGACCCGCGGCCGGGCCGGGACCAGGAAGTCGGCGCGCGAGGAGCGCCAGAGGAACTCCGCCTCGTGCAGCCGCTCGGCGAGTTCGGGCCGCAGCGCGGCGCGCACCCCGGCGGTCCACCCGGCCAGCTGGGGGTGGTGGCCAGGGGCCGCCAGCACGTGCAGCATCGCGCTGAGTTCGGCCAGCGGTGAGGCGGCGAAGCGGATCCGTCCGCCGGGCGTGCCGGTGAGGTCGATGCGCAGGGTCACCCGGACATCCTCCCTGGTCGCGGCCGAGCACAGGGACCGGGTTGACCGGAATCGTCAATCGACGTGACCCGCCCGGTGCCCCGGGCGCACGGTGTCCGCCATGACCGCCACCGCACCGCCGCCCGTCCGCCCCCGCCTCACGCTCCGTCAGCTCGTCGCCGCCGGCGGCGGACCGCGCTACGCCGCCGCGCTGGCCGTGGACGCCCTCGGCACCGGCCTGCTGCGCCCGTTCCTGCTGCTGTACGGGATCACCGTGCTGGGCCTGTCCGCCACGGCGACCGGCCTGGCGATGACGATCGGCATCGTGGCGGGCCTGGCCTGCCTGCCGCCGCTGGGCCGCTGGCTCGACCGGGGCGTGCGCAGCACCGCGGTCGCCGCCTCGATGCTGGTACGGGTCGCCGGCGTGCTGGTGCTGCTGGCCGCGCCGGCGGGAAGCTCGCCGCTGTTCGCTCTCGCTGCGCTGCTGCTCGGCGTCGGCAACCAGTCCTGGCCCGCCGCCCACGCCGCCCTGGTCGCCACCGTCAGCACCGGTCGGCAGCGGGACGCCGCGCTGGCGGGCGCCCGGTCGGTGCGCAACGCCGGCCTCGGAGCCGGGGCCCTGCTGGCGGCCGGCGCCATGGCCGCCGGGCCGAACGGACTGCGGGCACTGGCGGCGGCCTCCGCCGCCGGGTACCTGACGGCGGCCGCGCTGGCCTGGTCGGTGCGGGTGGCCGCCGGCCCGACGGTGCGTCAGGGCCCGGACGCCGGACCGCCGCCCCGGCTGGGCACGCTGCTGGCGGCCAACGTGCTGTACGTGTTCTGCCTGAACGTGCCCGAGATCGCGGTGCCGCTGGTCCTGGTGAACGAACTGCACGCCTCGCCGTCCTGGGCCGCGGCGGTGTTCGTCGCCAACACCGTGCTCGTGGTCACGCTCCAGGTGCCCGTGACCACCTGGGCGGCCCGCTGGTCGCGCGGCACCGTGCTGGCCGGCTCCGGCGCGGTCCTGGCCGTCGGCTACCTCGGCTTCCTGTTCGCCACCGGCTTCGGCCCGGCCGCGGTCGCCCTGGTCTCGGTCCCCTTCACCCTGGGCGAGATCCTCTACGCCGGCAGCTCGACCGCCCTGGTCACCGCGCTCGCCCCGGCCGCCCTGCTGGGCCGCACCCTGGCCCGCTTCCAACTCTCCACCGGCTTCGGCCTGGCCGTCTCCCCCGCCGCCATCACCGCCCTGGGCGCCCACGGCCCCACCGCCCTGTGGGGCACCCTCGCGGCCGGTACGGCCGGCGCGGCCGCCGCCGTCTGGCGCGAACGCGACCGGGCGTAGCGGCGGGGCGGCGGGCCGGTCAGCGAAGTGGGCGCGGTGCCACCGCGTCCTGTTCCGTGAGGTGGCTGTCCATGGTGGTGTTCAGGTCGGCCATGAACGCTTCGACCTGTTCCAGGAACTTGGGCGGGTAGTGCGACATCGCGGCGTCGAGCCGGTGGGCGAGCGGACCGAAGAACTCGTCTGCCCGCTCCTGGATGTGCGCGCCGCTGCGCAGGGTGACGATGCGTCGGTCGGAGTGCTCGCGGGCCCGGGTGATGTGTCCCGCCGCTTCGAGGCGGTTCAGCAGCGCGGTGGTGGCACCCGTGGACAGGGGGATCCGCTCGCTCAGCCGCGCTGGTGACAGGGGGGTGCCGCGCTCCTCGGCGGCGGCGATCTCCAGGACCGCGGTCGCGTCCGTGGAGTGCAGGCCCAGCCAGGCGGCGAAGCGCCGGCTGAGCTCGGTGTAGTGGCCGCCGTAGCTCCTCAGCGACTCCATCAGCCGCTCGCGCTGCTCGGCGACCCCGTCACGCGCTGCTTCCTCCACGCCTCCACCCTTCCTTCCGGTCTGCCGGTCCTGCGGTCCGCGCGGTCACCCGCTTTGACAACCTACCGCCATCACTTTACCTTCATGGTGGAATTACTTCACCATGGAGGTATCTGGAATGCGTGACCCGTCCCCCACTCCCGAGGAGACGACCGAGCCCTACCGGTGGCGGTGGCTGATCCTGGTGGTGATGATCATCGCGGAGATCATGGATCTCCTGGACGCCTCGATCGTCAACGTCGCCGGACCGGACCTGGAGCGATCCCTCGGCGCCGGCCCGGTTGGGCTGCAGTGGGTGATCGGCGGCTACGCCCTCACCCTGGGCGCCGGGCTCGTGCTCGGCGGCCGGCTCGGGGACCGCTACGGCCGGCGCCGGATGTTCCTGATCGGACTCGCGGCCTTCACCGCGGCCTCGCTGCTGTGCGCACTCGCGCCGAACATCGAGTCGCTGATCGCCTTCCGCCTGCTGCAGGGCACCGCCGGAGCGATGCTCCTGCCCCAGGGTCTGGGGCTGCTGCGGGAGAACTTCTCCGGCCCCGAACTCACCAAGGTCTTCGCGATCTTCGGCCCCGTCCTCGGCCTGGGCGGCATCATCGGCCCGGTCCTGGGCGGCTTCCTCATCGAGGGCGACTTCTTCGGCCTGGGGTGGCGCTCGGTGTTCCTGGTCAACCTGCCCATCGGGCTCGCGGCACTGGTCGTCGCCGCGAAGTTCGTGCCCAGGAAGCCGGGCGACCGTACGATCCGGGTCGACCTGACCGGCGCCGCCCTGATCGTGGCGTCCTGCGCCCTGCTGGTGCTGCCGCTCAATCAGGGGCAGGAGAACGGCTGGCCGTTGTGGACCTGGCTGTCCATGGCCGCCTCGGTGATCGGGTTCGCCCTCTTCGCCGTCCAGCAGCGCCGCACGGCCGCCGCGGGCCGCGAGCCGCTGGTCACCCCGGGCCTGCTGCGCAAGCCGGCCTTCACCGTCGGCCTCGGCGGCATCGCCCTGTTCTTCGGCGGACTGATCGGCACTCAGCTCGTGCTGACCCTGTTCCTCCAGATCGGCCGGCACTTCACCGCCGGCGAGGCGGGACTGGGCAACCTTCCGCTCGCCGTGGGCACCGCGATCGGCGGCGCCATCAGCGGCGCGTTCCTCGCGGACCGGATCGGCCGCAAGGTGCTCCAGGTCGGACCGCTGGTCCAGCTGGCCGGCGCGGCCCTGCTCTGGTTCGAGCTCGACGGCCTCGACGCCGCCTCGTTCTCGATCTGGGACATCGCCCCCGGCGTGGCAGTGGCGGGCATCGGCGCCGGCCTGGTGATCGCCGCCCTGTTCAGCTTCATCCTGGCCGCGGTCGACGACGACGAGATCGGTTCCGCCTCCGGCGTCCTGTCGGCGGTCCAGGCGGTCGGCGGCTCCATCGGCGTCGCCGTCTTCGGCTCGGTCTTCTTCGCCCGGGCCGAGACCGGTGACTTCACCGGCGGCTTCCACCGCGCGCTGATCGTCCAGGCGTGCCTGCTGGTGGTCTTCTTCGCGATCACCTTCCTGCTGCCCGCGAAGGGCCGCCCCGAGGACGAGCAGCACGGCATCACCCCTGAGACCGCCGACACCAAGCAGCACCTCACCGTCTGAGCCCCGGCCGGGGCCGTGCACGACCAGCGGCCCCGGCCGGCCCGAACGGACCTTGCCGGGGCCGCTGCCCGATTCACCGACGGCGCCGAGCGCCACAGCTGCGGTTCGGTGCGGCTCCAGTGGGTGGGATTCAGAAGGTGCAGCCGCTCTCCTCGCAGCCCGAGACGAGGTAGGTCCCGTCGGGCTGGCGCTCCAGGGTGATACTGACGCTGTATTTGAGGTCGGCAGGGTCGGCGTCCGCCTTCCAGCCGTCGTCGGCGAGCCAGTCGAACCAGACCTCCACTTCCAGGTCGACCGAAGGGTCCGTGAGCAATGCCTTCGGGCCCGACCTGGTGGTGTCCATGCGGACCCTCACGCTGCGTACCTGGGTCCACGCCTTCCGGGGGTAGAGCTCCCTGGCCCAGGCCTCGACGGGGTTGTCCGGCTCGTAGTCCTTGTTGGCTTCACGCGTTGCCAGCTGCCTCGCGTAGAGCTGCCCGGTCACGTAGGGCTTGGTTCTGGGCAGGGCGTCGATGCGCCCCTTGTCCCGGGAGATGTCGACGCTGCTCCGGGTCACGGCCCAGGCGATGGCGACGGATTCGGCGTCGCGCTGGATCACTGTCAGCGGCGGGGCCGCCGCATCAGGACGCTTCGGAACGGCCGGCACCGCCGACGGCGCGGCGGCCGCAGCCGGTGGCACGGGGAGCAGCTTGCCGTCCTGGTCCTGGCACTTGTCGGTGCAGCGAGCCGGCCGGAGAAGGGCCTCGTCGGTGTACTCGGTCGTCCAGATGCCTGCGAACACCAGGTGGTTCGCGTGTCCCTTGCGCACGCCGGAGATCCGGAAGGGCTTGTCGCCGTCCTTCAGCGTCCAGGTCCTGTCCTTCCCGTCGACGGAGCCTTCGACCTTGATGACGTAGTCGTAGCTCTGCTCGGCGGCCATGGCCGTCACCTTGAACAGCTCGGGCTGCTGGTTCTCCAGGAAGTGGAACCTGTCGTCGAAGTACGGCAGGTAGGACACCCCGTTGACCGTGCCCTTCAGGGCGCTGTGGGTCGGTCCGTCGAGATCGAGGCCGACGTCCACCGCGGTGCCCTCGCCCTGGGCGCGGCAGGTGACCACCGTTCCCTTCTCCGGCGGACGTGGCGTGCCGACGATCTCGGTCCGGATGTTGCGGATCGCCACGGTGCGGTCCTTCGCCGGCACGGCCTCGACATCGATCCTGGACGTTCCGATGTCGACGGCTCCCTGCTGCCGGGCCCACTTCCACCCCTCGTCACAGGGGTTCGTCACTCCTTCGACGCTCGACAGGGCGACCGTGGTCGGCAGCACGAAGGAGCCGTCCGTCATCACGGTCGAGTAGCGGGCCGTGAACCGGGGCTCTTCCTTCCCGAGATCGTCCTGCAGTCGCGCCGTGAACAGTCCGACCGGTACGCCGACGAGGAGCAGCAGCACACCGACGATCACCTGCCCGCGGTTCGCCGACCAAAGCCCGCTCCTTCGGACCGGCGGCGGAGCCTGCGGTGCCGGAGGCACGCCTGCCGGTTCCCCTCCCGCCGGTGGACCGGCCGAGGCCTCGCCGTCTCCAGTGCCAGGTCCGCTCATTCGCTGCTCCCCCCGGAGTACCCGAACAATCCCCGGCGATGCTAATCGCACCCTGCGGGAGCGGGAAGAGGGCGCCCGTACGACGCCGCACTTGCACCCCGGCGCCACCACATCGACCGGGACCGCAGTCCCCCGGCTGACGACCCGGTCCTCGACCGACCATCGGCCGGGTCAACCGCACACAGGGCGTCCTCCCCTGACGGCTGACCGGACAGGGGCGGGGTGTCACCTCCCAGGGTGAAACCGTCAGGCCGGCCCTCTGGGCCAAACCCCTACCACTGGGCGTCCGTTCGTGTCCGTATGTCGTCGACGCGCCCGCCGCTCCCCCGCCTCGTGCCCCTACGATCGGGGGCCCGTCGCCCCGGCCGGGCCGACCAGCGCCACCGCCCGTACCCCGTCGGCCCGCCCCGGCATCCCGTAGCCCCGCTCCCCCTGAGGTGCACCCGTGCACAATGCCGCTGACACCACCCCCTCCACCGCGACGCCGCACGGGTCGCCGCTTCCTGCCCTGGAATCGGTTCCCGGCTGGTTCTTCCAGCTCGACCAGGAGGCCTTCCACCACCTGCTCGGCGCCCAGAGCGCGGCCGGGCGGACCGGCGACCTGCTGGAACTCGGCTGCTACCTGGGCCGCAGCACCGTACTGCTCGGCCACCACCTGCAGCCCGGTGAACAGATGACGGTCTGTGACCTCTTCGACTCCGACGCGGGGGACGAGGAGAACGCCGCCGAGATGGCCTCCTCCTACCGCTCCACCCTGACCCGGCGCTCCTTCGAGGCGAACTACCTCGCCTTCCATCCGCAGCTCCCCGTGATCCACCAGGCGCCGACCTCGGCCCTGGCAGACGGACGGGTCCGGGCCGGCAGCTGCCGCTTCGTGCACGTGGACGCCTCGCACCTGTACGAGCACGTGGCCGGGGACATCGAGGTGGCCCGACGGGCACTGGCCGAGGACGGCGTGGTGGTCCTGGACGACTACCGCTCCGAGCACACCCCCGGCGTCTCCGCCGCCGTCTGGGAGGCGGTCTTCACCACCGGACTGCGCCCGGCCGTACTCACCCCGATGAAGTTCTACGGCACCTGGGGCGACCCCCGGGCCGTCCAGCGGATGATGCTCGAACGCGACTGGCAGACCGCCGGGTTCACCGTGGACCAGGAGACCATCGCCGGCCGCCACGTGGTGCGCCTCAACCACCGGCCCACGCCCCGCACCGTCCCACCCCGCCGACTGATCACCGACCTCCTGCCACCGCTACTGACCCGCGCCATCCGCAAGGCCCGCCGCGCATCGGGCGCCTGACCGTGCTCGGTTGAGACGTGGCAGGTCCGACCTGACCCGCCTTGACGGACAGCGGTGCCACCGGACAGCCCTGCGGGACCGGAGCGACCGACACAGCGGCTCAACGCGGTGCCCGCCGTCGGCAGCCGGACCGAGTCGGCTCGTTCCGCGAGGGAGCCTGGGCCGGAGCCCCGCAGGCCGTGCAGGTGGCGGGCCTGGCACCTGCTGGACAACCTGGCCCAAGCGGTCGAGCTCGCCCGGTGTACTGCTGGAGGAGCTCCTGATGACCAAGCAGGGCGACTTCCAGAGGACGGATGAGCCACCGGAGGACTACGTCCAGTCCCCCGGCGGCCGTGGCCGATCTCGCGGTCACGGCGGCACGCGGTGACGTCCTTCCACGGCAACGTTCGCAGCCGGCAGCGCAGTTCGGGTCGGTTGACACACTCCGTGCACGTGGAGCCAGGAGCCTGCCCGGGCGAGGACAGGGGTGGGAAGCAGTCACACCGTGGGCTCGGACGGATCCGACGGTGTGTCGGTGGCGCCGGCGGCCAGCTCACCGCGGGTCGGCGGGCGGCCAGGTGGCGGGGGTGGCCGGGGCGGGCCGGTTCCCATCCTGCTCGGCAGGCGAAATCCGCCCCGTACACGTCGGCCGTGCCGGCGGCGGTGGGGTCCGGAGCGACCGAATCGGACCTACTGGTCTCCCCTGGAGCTGGCTACCGTTTCCCGCATCGACCGAGGCCCCGCACCGGCGGAGCCGATTCGACTGGGGGGCACATGAAACGCACGATCCGCCGCATCTTAGCCGTCACGGCGGTCCTCGCCGTCCTGCCGTTGACAGCGGCGTCCGCCGACGCGGACGCGCCGCAGCCACTGTCCGCCGCCGCGGTCGCGGCGCTGTCGCCCGAGCAGCAGGGGCGGGTGCTGGAGCCGCTGCGGGTGGTGGCCGACGCTGTCGCCACGGTCGGACAGGGCAGCCGCGCCGACATCTACACCCAGGTCGAACTGGCCTCCGACTACCGTTCCGTGAACGTCTACCTGACCGACGTGGGCGAGGCCCGGAGCTTCCTCGGCGCCGTTCACCAGGTCAACCCGAAGGCCGACACCGGGCTCGTCCATGTCCGCCCGGGCAAGAAGTCCCGGCAGCAGCTCAAGCGGGAGACCGACGCGATCCTGGCCGACCCGGCGCTGCCCTTCACCGTCGCACTCGCGGGCTCCACGGTCGACGGCAGCGCGATCGAACTGTCCGTCGACAACCCGGCGGCAGCGCGGGCGTACCTGGCGACGCCCGCCGTCGCAGCCGCCCGCTCCGCCGCGGGCCCGGCCACTCCGGTCCGGGTCGCGCAGGGCGCACCGTCGCGTCCGTTGAGCCGCTGGAACGACAGTTCGCCGTTCTACGCGGGCGCGGCCCTCGGGCCCGCCTCCGGCGCGGAGTCGTACTGCACCAGCGGCATCCCCGCCGTCAGCACCTGGGACGGCCGCCAGTGGCTGGTCACCGCCGGGCACTGCTACAACGTCAACGACTACGTCTACACAGCGGGCGGGACCTACATCGGCCAGGTGAAGTACGACCTGCCCGCGATCGACTCGGTCTTCATCGAGGCGCCCACGCTCCGCTACACCTGGGACGGCACCGACGCCGCGGGCTACACCCGCTACCTCAACGGCGTCCGCAACGTCGCCGTCAACGACTTCACCTGCCAGCTCGGCTACAACTCCAAGGTGGTCTGCAACATCCGTACGGTCTACGCGGGCAACGCCAGCTGGAACGTCAACGGCACTACGGTGAACGGTAGTTACGGTGTCCCCAACGGCGGCGGGATCGTCGGCCGGGGCGGTGACAGCGGCGGGCCGGTGATCTACCTGAACGATCCCAACAGCCGCCAGCTCAACGGCATCATCAGCGTCGGCTACGGCTGCGGAGCCTCCGGCTGCACCACCGGCCTCGGCTGGGTCGACGTGTCGACGATCTTCAACACCTTCGCCATCAAGCTGAACCCGTCCTGACGGGGCGACACCGCCCGCTCACTCGCCCCGGCCTGGCGAGTGGGCGGGCGGTCGTGCTCGCTTCGGGAGGACTGCAGGCTGACGCCTCATCAACTCTCGTCAGAAACAGCACTGTTCAGCTTCAGCGGCGAGAAGGCCGGGGGGGCGCTCGACCGCGATGTCGGCCAAGGAGAACTGCGGACCGCGTGAGCGCGCGGCCGGCGAGCCCGGCCGGACGGGCGTCGTACCGTTCAGTACGCAGTCCCGCACGAGCAGCGTCGACCTGCGGCAGGCGGACGTCCTGGTCCTGCAGCACAGCCGCTGGAACAGGCCCATCCGCGAAAGGGTCGTGCCGGGCCACCCGGGACTGCGTCGTCGCCACGGCGGCCGCCGCACTCACCCGGTCGGGGCTCCCGTTCGGCCAGCACCCCCCTCAAGGTCGGAGTCAGACGGAGGGAGTGCTGAGGCGGTGGCTGCGCAGGACCGTGGCGTCCGACTTCAGGAGCAGCACCGCCGTCGCCGCGCCCGCCGGACCGGTCGGTGCCGTTGTCACCTGCGGTGCCCCGGGTGCGCCCGGGTACCTGCTGACCCGAGCGTGCATCGAGGTGACCGGCAACCAGGTCCGCCTGTACGGCACGGCCACGCCCAACAGCCAGACCTGGCAGCCCCAGCCGGTCGGCTTCAACGTCTCCGGCACCGTGATCGGCGACGCCCCGACCGCGCCCACCAGCCCGACCGTGCTCGTCCAGGCGGGCGGCAACCAGGTCGGCAGCATCTGCACCACCGCCCCGTGCGGCTCCACGGTCATCGCCAACTTCTCGGTGAACCAGCCGGGTTGGCCCACCTCCGCCGCCGGCGTCTCCACCGTGGTGGCCTGCTGACCCGCACCGGCGACCGCCCGGGCCGCCTCGGCTGAGCCGCTGCCCGGCTTCTCCGCGACCATGCGCACCGCACGACGGACGACGCACCATGACCGACATGATCCACCATCACACAATCAGCTTTGAAGACGACCCCTAGGGCCTGTGATCAATTGTCCGGTTCGCCCGCCGTGGGCTGGGTGGGGCCGGTACTACGCTTCCGTGACGCGACGCGAACTGAGTGACGGTGAGTGGGGGCTGGTCGATCCGTTCCTGCCGATCGGCCGGTACGGCCCCTGCCCGCAGCATCTGCGGGAACACTTCGAAGGCGTCACTACCGTCGCGACCGTGAGGCGAACTGCCGGGTCGGCCGCGCGTGGGGCGGTCGCTCGGTGGCTCAGCCGCACGGTCACCGTCATCGGGGCTTCTCGCGGTCGTCCTTGTCGCGGCGGGTGAAGGCGAGGAGGCTCCCGGCGAGACCGATGATGATCAGGGCCAGGGCGATGCTGACGCCGCCGGAGTGCTCCCAGTAGACATCCTTGAGGTCGATGAGGTTCGCGGTCTCGTCGATGACCAGTGCCGCGCCGATGCCGTAGGCCAGGCCCATCCAGGCGTGCCAGCGCGGTGATCGTTCCACGAGTCCGACGGCGCCGACGGCCATCAGGATCAGGATGCCCCAGACGTAGTGGTGGATGTGGACCCCGCCGGCGGAGACGTTGCCCACCCCCGCGGTGTCGATGTGGATCAGCCAGGTCAGCAGCCGCAGGCCGCCGAAGGTGACGGTGAACCCCCACCAGGCCAGCACCAGCCCGCGCCGGGTGGGCGAGACCCTGCGCCACCGCCAGGACCGCGATGCGTCCGGGGCAGCGGTCGGTGCGGTGTCGGCCTCGGCGTCGTCCCCGTCGGTCCTCATCCTCAGACCCTAGACCCCGCGCCGTGCGGCGCGGGCGAGCGACCTGCCGTCCCCGGGAGTCCGGACAGCGGGCCGCGCCGGGAGGGCGGTGGTCGCCGCACGCGGGCGCGCCCACGGCCCGCGCCGTCGGGCCGGCGGACGGTGATGATCATGCCCCGGGCCCCGTCAGGCCGGTGCCGGAGCGGGGGCGTGCGGAGCCGGCTGCTGTCCGGGGGGCTGGATGCGTGCGGCGAAGATGATGATGTCGTCGTCGGGTTCCGTCGCGAAGGTCTCCGCGAGCTTCGTGCACAGGCCTTCTGGTTCGTGCGGTCCGGCCGCGGCGGAGGCGCTGAGGAGGTCCAGGCGTTCGTAGAGGTCGCTGCCCCGGGTTTCGACGAGTCCGTCGGTGATCATGAGGAGGCTGCTGCCGGGTTCGACGGTGTGGGTGACGGCGGGCGGCTGGGGGAGTCCGATGCCCAGCAGGGGGCCGTGTTCGCGCAGGAACCGTGGCGGGCCTTCGGGAGGCAGGAGCAGGGGCGGCAGGTGTCCGGCGTTGGCGACGTGGATCCGGGTGCGGTCCGGGTCCACGAGGACGATGCACAGGGTGGTCGTCCAGTCGGGCTGGTGCAGGCTCATCAGGTGGTCGAGGTGGGTGAGCAGGACGTGCGGGGGGTGACCCTGGGCGGCGTAGGCGCGCAGGGCGTGGCGCAGCTGGCCCATGACCATGGCGGCCTGGAGCGAGTGGCCGCTGACGTCGCCGACGGCGAGGAGCAGTCCGTGGGGGGTGTTGACGGCCTCGTAGAAGTCACCGCCGATCTCGGCCGTGGTGGTGGCGGGCAGGTACCGTACGGCGAGCTCGACCCCGGGGCTGTCGGGCAGGGCGGCGGGCAGGAAGGTGCGCTGGAGTGCCAGGGCGAGTTCGTGCTCCTGGCTGTAGCGCTCCACGACGTCCTTGTGCTCGACGGTCAGCTCGGCGTACAGGGCCATGACCCCGGCGTTGGTCTCGGTGAGTTCGTCGTTGAGGCGTTCCAGTTCGTCACGTTGGGCGCGGGCCTCCTCCAGCGCGGCGAGCAGGTCGCGGGTCTGTGCCTGCAGGTCGTCGATGGCGCTCGCGGGAGCGTCCGTGTCCAGCAGGGAGCTCAGTTGTCCCGCGTCCATGTACCGGGACGACAACTCGGGAACGGGGCACCGGATGTCGATCCGGCCGCCGGCGGTCGCGGTCGGGCGGTGGGCGGTCTGCGGCAGCAGCCGGGTGACCGCCTGCAGTGATTCGCTGCTGGGCGTGCGGTCGTCGTGCCACCGGAGGGAGGCCAGGAGGGCGGCCGGGTCACGCTGCACCTGGAAGGTGACGGTCAGCGGGGTGGCGCGCAGGAGGTCGCGTCCCAGCTCGCTCAGCGCGGTGGCGAGGCGGACCTGGTCGCGGTTGTCGAGGCCGACGGCGTGCGCGACGGTCTTGGCCCGGCGCCGCAGGGCGAAGACGTCCTGCTCGGTCCTGACCGATGTGGTCAGTACGGGCGTGTTGTCACGGGTGCGGGGCGAGGGCCGGCCGATGCTCACCAGGCGCCCTTGGCGACCACCACGCTGGCGTCGTCGCGACGGGTGCCGGCGAGGCGCAGCAGTCCGGTGGCGATCAGGGCGGGCGGATGGTGCAGCAGGGATGCCAGGTCACCGGGGGTCCAGCGTTCGCTCAGTCCGTCCGAGTGCATCACCAGTGCGCCGTGGGCGGGTAGTTGGTGTTCGTAGGTGCGCAGTTGGCGCATCTGGTGCCCGACGATCCCCGGGTGGGAGAGCAGGTTGGCGCGGGAGCTGGTGGTGACGACGGAGGCGGTGATGTTGCCGATGCCACAGAACAGGACCCGGCCGTCGGGTTCGAGGCGGGCGGCGGCGATCGCGGCACCGCGGGTGCCGCGCAGGGCCCGGTGCACCTCCCCGATCACCTGTTCGGGCGTGCGTGCGGTGCCCGTGCGGAAGGCCTGGACAGCGGCCTGTGCGGCCAGTGCGGCCATCGGCCCGTGGCCGAGCCCGTCGCACGACATCACCAGTACACCCGCTCCCGGCCCCGCGGTGGCGCCGCGGACGAGCTCCGAGCGCCCGGCCTTCGCCGGCCGGAGCGGGCGGTGCGGATCCCGGGCTGCGGAGTGCAGGCTACGGCTTCCCGTCGCGGTCGCCGTCATGGCCGACCAGTCGGGTGCGGCAGCGGTGCCCGGCCGGTCCGGGCCGGCGGTCGCCGCCCGGGTGTCCCGGCCGGTGTCGGTCCGGGCGGCCCAGGCGTCGCCGCACACCTCCTCGCCGCCGATGGACCGCGTGATTCCGCCCACGAACGCCTCGCCGGAGAGGGAGGGGTGCAGGGGGTGCGGCCAGAAGCGGGCCAGCTGAAGGGTCCCGAGCCCGGGTGCGGAGTGGATGGCGAAGGTGTCCGCCAGCCGTTGGACCGCGCCCAGGCCGATGCCCAGGGTCCCGATGGTCGACACCCCGTCGCGCAGGGCCTGTGCCACGTCGGCTATGCCGGGGCCGGCGTCGACGACGATCACCTCGACCCCCGCGACGTCGCGGTTGCGCAGGACCCGCAGCGCCATCGAGCCGCTGTGGGCGTGCTTGGTGACGTTGGTCGCGAGTTCGGCGACGGCCAGCACCAGTTGGGCGGTGCGGTGCTCTCCCAGGCCGATCCGCCGGCCCAGGGCGGCGGCGGCGCCGCGGGCCGCCTCCGGCTGGTCGCGGAACCAGGAGGAGTCCTCGCAGTCCAGCAGGAAGGGGCCGCCTGCCGCGTTCATCGGGCCCACTTGGTGATGGTGACGGTGGTACCCCGGCCGGGTGCGGTGTCCAGGACGAAGTCGTCGACGAGCCGTTTGGATCCGGACAGGCCGAGGCCCATGCCGTTGCCCGACGTCCAGCCGTCGGTCAGGGCGAGGTCGGTGTCGGGGATGCCGGGCCCCTGGTCGGCGAAGACCAGGCGGACGCCGCGCCGCCCGCGCTCGTCGACGAGGGCCGCGGTCATGGTGCCTCCTCCCCCGTAGATGAGGGTGTTGCGGGCCAGCTCGCTGGCGGCGGTGATCAGCTTGGTCTGCTCGACGAGTGAGAGCCGGCATTCCTGGGCCAGTGCACGGACCAGCTGGCGGGCCTGCACGACTGCGGCGTTGGCCGTGATCTCCAGGATCTGAGGGTCACGACCAGGGCTGTTCACAGACCGGCCGCGGCATCGGGCGCGGTGCCCTCGTCCCCGGCGTCACCCTGGGACGTCGACGTGCCTCCGCCGAGGCTGCTCGCGCGGGCTTGTTCCAGTAGCCGCAGGCCCTTGTCCAGTGTCAGCGCGGTCCGCACCCCGCCGAGCGAGAGGCCGAGTTCGACGAGGGTGATGGCGACGGCCGGACGCATGCCGACCACGACGGTCTGCGCGTCCAGCAGGCGGGATATGGAGGCGATGGTCGAGAGCATCCGGCCGACGAAGGAGTCGACGATCTCCACGGCGGTGATGTCGATGACGACACCGTGGGCACCGGAGTCCACCACCGCGGCGGCGAGGTCGTCCTGCAGCAGCATCACGGCCTGGTCGTCCAGGTCGGTCTGGATGGAGACGAGGAGGACTTGCCCGATCCGCAGGACGGGAACCTGGTCGCTCACCGGCTGCCCGCCTGCGGTGTGCGCGAGAGGGTGACGCCGGAGCGGCGCAGGGCGTGCCGCAGGGCGTCGGCGAGGGTGGCCTTGGTGACGATGTCGCCGAAGTCGATGCCGAGGGCCACGATCGTCTGCGCGATCTGCGGCCGGATCCCGGAGATGGTGCACTCCGCGCCCATCAGGCGGGCCGCGACCACGGTCTTCAGCAGGTGCTGGGCGACCTCGGTGTCCACCGCGGGCACGCCGGTGATGTCGATGATGGCCTGTTCGGAGCCGGTGTCGATCAGGGCCTGGAGCATCTTCTCCATCACCACCATGGTGCGCGCCGAGTCCAGGGTCCCAACCAGGGGAACGCCGATGACCCCGTCCCACAGCTTCACCACCGGGGTGGACAGCTCCATCAGCTGCTCGGCCTGCGCCGCGATCAGTTCTTCGCGGGTGCGCGTGTACACCTCTATGGTGTACAGGCCCAGGGTGTCCAGCAGCGAGGTGAACCTCAGGTACGCCGGGACGTCGCTGTCGGCCCCGGTGAGGGCCGACTCCAGGACCTCCTTGAGGGCGAAGACGCCGGCAGCGGTCTCCGTGGGGGTGAAGCCCTGCTGGGCACGGGCCCGTGACAGTTCGGTCAGCAGTGCACGGACCTCGCCGAACGCCTCGGAGTGCCCGTCCAGGCTGCCCTCCTCCAGCGCGGCCACCAGCGCGGAGTACAGCTCCTGGAGCTCACGCTGGACCTCCGCGCGGCTGACCCGCCCGCCCAGGGATCCGGTGACCTTGTCCGCCCACTCAGCACCGAGGTCTTCGCCGCGTACTGACAGAAGGCCGATCAGGCGGTTGGAAATGTTCTCATCAGCCACAGCACACACCCCTCCATAGGGGACCAAGCGATCCCACCCGGACCTTAGGCCACTACGCCCGGCGAGTGGTACTCAGTCGGGCGGCCCGTGATCCTCAACACCGTCGGCGCAGCTGCTTCCCCCTTTTCCGTGCTCCATGCACGCAGTCCGGGAGAAAGTCCGTCCGGTGCTGCCGGCCGGGGCCCCGTCACCAGGGCATGGTGGCGTGGATCTCCTTGCCACCGGGGTGGGTGACGACGTCGATGCGGGTGGCGAGGCGCCGGATGATGGCGGGCCAGCCGAACCCGCCGCTTCCGCTCACCAGGTCGGGTGTGCGCGGGACGGGCAGGGCGGTGCTGGTGTCGCGCACGGCGATCCGCACGCCCGCCGGCGAGGCGCTGAGGGTCAGGACGACCGGTCCGGGGGCGTGGCGCACGGCGTTGGTGACCAGTTCGGAGACGACGAGGAGGACCTTGTCCGCGGCCCCGTCGTCAGAGGCGGGTGTGCCCGCGCTGAGGGCGGCGAGGAAGGCGGCGGCGCTCTCGCGGGCGTGCGCGCAGGTGCCCGGTCCGCCGTCGAACGCGGCGCACAGCGGCGCCTGGACCGCCCTGCCGGCACTGCCGTCCACGTGCCCCTCCTTCGCTCGCGGCTCCCGCACGTCCCGAGCGGTGCCCGTCGTCCCCGGACGGACATCCTCGCACCTGCCCGGCGCCCGCCGTCACCTCCGGCGGGCGCCGGGCAGAGCGCCTCGGACCGCCGCTGTCCGTGACACGCTGTCCTGCCCTACGTTTGTCCTCGTCGCGCCGCCACGTGACCGTACCGGAAGGAGCCCCGCGTGACCTCACCCATTCCCGTTCTCAGCATTGCCACGCGCACCGGTCCGAGCGGCCCGGTGATCGAGGCTGTCGGCCAGCTCGACTTCGACACTGCCCCCCAGGTGCGCGCCGCCGTCAGCACCACCCTCGCCGCCGTCCCGACCCCGCCCAGCGTGGACCTGGACCTCGGCCGCCTCACCTTCTGCGACTCCGCCGGCCTCACCGCCCTCATCCACGCCCGCAACGAAGCCGCCCGGGCCGGCAGCCGGCTCCGCCTGTTCGCGGCTTCGGAGAACATCACCGCCCTCCTGGAACTCACCGGCGCCCAGGCCCTCTTCCCCCCGGCGGAGTGACCGCGCAGGGCGACGGCCGCGCGCTGATCCCATGGGGGGCAGGACCTGGCGGGAGAGCGCGCCGAGCGGGCGCCACACTCAGCTCGCATCGTTCAGAAACAGTGCCCCAGTGAGCAGAAAACCGTCCGATATTGCTTTTCGCTTCGCTGCTCCGTGAAGATTTGCCAGATTTATGGCGCCTCAGCCGATTGACCACTCTCCTCCGGAGCGGTTGGACTTGGCCAAATCCGAGGACTTCTGACCGAAGGGCACGGGCGCCCTCGGCCCGGTCAGCGGGCCGCCCGGGGCGGGGTGAGCAGGGCGGCGATCAGGCGGTTGACCACGGCGGGCGAGCCGTCCTGGTCGGTGGTGGTGGCGACGGCGTAGACGGTGCGCAGGTGCAGGTCCCGGGTGGCGAAGACGCCGCTGGCGTAGCCGAGGTCGTGGCCGGTCTTGCCCCACAGGACGGTGCCGTCGGGCAGCGGGAAGCTCTTCAGGCCGGCGCCGTAGCAGGCCGTGCCCTTGGCGGGGCCGGTCTCGCAGTCGCTGCCGTTCGCGTAGGGAAGGGGCCGGCCCGCGCTGTCGCGGGGGAGGTCGAACAGTTCGTCCAGCTGCTGCGGGGCGAGCAGGTCGCCGCTGAACAGCGCGCTGATGAAGCGGTCGAGGTCGGGCGCGGTGGAGATGACGGCCGTGGCGTCGTTCGCCTGGTCGCTGACGTCCACGGGCCGGCCGGTGGAGTCGACGACGTAGCCGTGCAGTGCAGGCCGGGGCATCCAGGTGTCGCCCTCGGGTACGGAGGTGTGGTGCAGGCCGAGCGGGCGGAGGATCCGGGTGGTCACCTCGTGGCCGAAGGAGTTGCCGGTCACCTGCTCGATGATCCTGGCGGCGACGCGGTAGCCGAGTGAGCTGTACTCCTGCTCGGTGCCCGGAGCGAAGTGCAGGGGCGGGGTCGATCCGTCCGCCGGGTGCAGGCTGGAGCGGATGACCTCGTCCAGGGTGAAGTAGTCGTGGCGTTCGCTGATCAGCTGCTCGGCGGTGGGGTTGGCGATGCCCGCCTGCATGGCCGGCAGGCCGCTGGTGTGGTTGAGCAACTGCCGTACGGTGATGGGCTGGTAGCTGTCGGGCAGCAGGCCGGGCAGGTAGTGCTGGACGGTCCGGTCCAGGTCGAGTTTCCGCTCGGCGGCCAGGTCCAGGACCACCACGGCCTCGAAGGCCTTGGAGATGCTGCCGACGTGGAAGTGCGCATCGGGTGAGATCGGGCGGCCGGTGAAGGCGTCCGCGGAACTGCCCCGCCAGACCTGGTCCGCGGTGCCGACCCGGGCCAGCTGACCGGCCGCCCGATCACCGGGACGCAGGGCCGTCGCCGCGTCCAGGGCCGCGGTGTTCAGCCCGGTGGCGGCGGCCGGCGACACACCCTGCGGGGCCGCACCGGCCCGGTCCGCGCCGACCGCCAGGGCCGGGGTGGTGGCGGCAGTGGCGGCCACCAGCACGGCGGCGGCCAGTGCCAGTGGGGTGAGGTGTCGCTTGAGGGCGTGCATCGGGTCAACTCCGGTGGGATCGGATCGGGCGCCGGTCGAACGCCCTTGATCATCTTGTCCACCGGCCTGCGGACGGCACATCAGGAACCACCCCGGCTTCGCCCCGAGGTCGGCCCTGACACCACGTCAGGGTCGTCCCGGAGAAGCCCTCCCCCGGGCCGCACCACCCGGCTGGCCGCGCCTGCCGGACCGGGGGTGCGTGCGGAGGGCGGCTTCGACGTCCTGCGCGCGGCAGTTCAGGACGGGTTCGAACCGTGCCCTCCCTGCTGTGACAGGTCCTCAGACCGTGGAGCGGGCCGTACGGTTCCGGGCCCGCGCCAGCAGGAGTGCGGCGGCGCTGGCCAGGACCGCGGCCACGATCACCGCGGCCCAGCCGCGGCGGAACGCCTCCAGTGCGGCCTGCGGACCGGTCGGTTCGCCGATCAGGGCGACGACCAGCGCCACGCCCACCACCGCCCCGATCTGACGGCTCATCGTGGTCACGGCCGACCCGGTCGCGAAGCGGGCCGGCGGCAGGGCCTGCGCGGCCGCGCCGATCAGGGTGGGCAGGGTCAGGCCGACGCCGAGGCCGGTGAGCAGCAGGCCCGGCAGCAGCGCGGCGGCGTAGTCCGGTCGGACGTCGATGGCGACGGCCCACCAGCCGATCCCGGCGGCGAAGGCCAGGGTGCCGAGTGCGGCGAGCAGGCCGGGGCCGAGTCGGCGGACCAGTGCGGCGCTGCCGATCGCGACGGGCGGGACCAGGAGCGGGCCGGGGGCGATGGCGAGTCCGGTGCGCAGCGCGGAGTAGTCCCAGATCTGCTGGCACCAGAGCACGGACGTGAGCAGCATGCCGGCGAAGGCGGCGGTGAAGAGCAGGGCGGAGGTGTTGGCGGCGGCGAAGGTCGGGACCCGCAGCAGCGGGAGGTCGACGACGGGCGCGCGGTGGTGCGCGGACCGGTGCAGGAACCAGGCGGTCAGGGCGACGGTGGCGAGGGCGCCCGCGATCACCGGGGCGGAGGTCCAGCCCCAGTCGTTGCCCTTGACCAGGGTGACGGCGAGCGCGGCGATGGCTGCGGTCAGGAGTACCGCGCCGAGGATGTCGGGCAGCGGGCCGGTCTCCTTGGTGTGGGCGCGGGGCAGGACCCGGACACCGGCGGCGATGGCGGCGAGGCCGACCGGGACGTTGGCCAGGAACACCCAGCGCCAGTCGGCCTCGACCAGCAGCCCGCCGAGGACGGGGCCCAGTCCGGCGGCGATCCCGCCGATCGAGGCCCAGGCGCGGATGGCGCCGGGGCGGCGTTCGGGGGCGGTGGTGGCGAGGAGCAGGGCGAGCGAGGTGGGGACGAGGGCTGCGGCGCCGGCGGCCTGGAGGACGCGCGCGGCGTCGAGCCACAGGACACCGGGGGCGAGCGCGCAGAGCGCGGAGGCGGCGGTGAAGAGCGCGAGGCCGGCCAGGAAGACGGTCCGGTGGCCGATCCGGTCGGCGAGGCGTCCAGCGGTGACGAGCAGGGCCGCGAAGACGATGGCGTAGCCGTTCAGGATCCAGGACAGCGTGCTCAGGGTGCTGCCGCGGAAGTGCTGCTGCATCGCGGGCAGGGCGACGTTGACGATGAACAGGTCGAGGTTGGAGACGAAGACTGCGGCGGCGATGACCAGGAACGCGGTGCGTCCGGCCGGTCGGGGTGCGGCTTCCACCACTGGTGGGTTTGATATTCCAACTGTGTCCATGGCCGGGCACGCTAGCGGGAGTGGGTTTGATTACGCAACTCACCGTGGCATGCTGGAGCGGTGACCCCTCCTCCCGCCACGCCCCCGCCCGGCCGGCCCTGCTCCATCGCCGCAGCTCTGCAGGTGCTCGGTGAGAAGTGGGCCCTCCTCGCCGTGCGCGAACTCTTCTACGGCAACCACCGTTTCGAGCAGATCGTCCGCAACACCGGTGCGCCGAGGGACCGGCTGACCGCCCGGCTGCGCGCGCTCGAGGAGGCCGGTGTCGTCGAGCGCCGCGCCTACAGCGAGCGCCCGCTGCGGTACGAGTACCACCTCACCGAGGCCGGTCACGACCTCGCGCCGCTGGCCCAGTCCCTGCTCGCCTGGGGCGACAGGTGGCTCCTGCCGGAGCCCCCCGCCGTCCTGCACCACCACGTGGCCGACCACCCCGACCACCCCCTCGACGCCGCCTGGACCTGCCGCACCTGCGGCCACGACGTCGGCTCCGCCGACCTCACCCTGGAGGTCCGCTCCCCCGGCTGGAACCACCAGGGCCCGCTGCCGCCGGTGCCGTCCTGAGCGGACGCGGGCAGGCCGCTTCGGCACCGGCAGGCACACCGAGTACTTCGGCGGGGATGCCTACGCGGAGCGGAGCTGCTGCTCCAGTGCGGCGAGGGTGCGGTAGCAGGGCATCACCTGGGCGATGGAGGCGTTGGGTTCGCGTCCCTCGCGGATGGCCGCGACGAACTCCCGGTCCTGCAGCTCGATGCCGTCCAGTGCGACGGCCACGCCGCTGACGTCCACCCGCTCCTCCGTACCGGTCAGCAGGTCGTCGTAGCGGGCCAGGTAGGTGCCGGTGTCGCCGATGTAGCGGAAGAAGGTGCCGAGCGGGCCGTCGTTGTTGAAGGATAGCGACAGGGTGCAGATCGCGCCGTCGGCGGTGCGCAGTTGGACGGACATGTCCATCGCGATGCCGAGTTCGGGGTGGACGGGTCCCTGGATCGCGTTGGCCTGCACGATCGGTGAACCGGTCTGGTGGGCGAACAGGTCGACGGTGTGGGCGGCGTGGTGCCAGAGCAAGTGGTCGGTCCAGCTGCGGGGCTGCCCGAGTGCGTTGAGGTTGCTGCGGCGGAAGAAGTACGTCTGCACGTCCAGCTGCTGGAGGCGGAACTGCCCGGCCCGGATCCGCTGTCGCAGCCACTGGTGGCTGGGGTTGAAGCGCCGGGTGTGGCCGACCATCGCGACCAGTCCGGTGCGCTGCTGGGCGGCGAGGCAGGCCTCGGCGTCCTCGAGGGAGGAGGCCAGCGGGATCTCGGTCTGCACGTGCTTGCCGGCCTCCAGGCAGGCGAGGGTCTGGGCGGCGTGCAGGGGGGTGGGCGTGGCGAGGACGACGGCGTCCACCTGGTCCGACGCGAGCACCTCCGCCAGGCTCGCCACCGCGCGGCCCACCCCCTGTTCGGCGGCGAACCTCCGCGCCTCCTCGAGGTCCGCGCTCACCACGGCGGTCACTTCGACGCCTTCGATCCGGCGCAGGGCCGCCGCGTGCTTGGCGCCGAAGGCACCGCCGCCGGCCAGGGCGATCCGTACGGTCTGCTGGGCGGTCATGTCACTCCTCGGTGGCGGGCGTCGCGGCCCGCGGGTGGTTGTCCAGGATCAGGTGGCCGACGGCGGTGTTGGACGCCGGTACGTGGTAGAAGCGGTGTCTCAGTTCGACCTCGCCCTCGCCGTCGACGTCGCTGAGGGCACCGCGTGCGATCAGCCACATGACCAGTTCGATGCCCTCCGAGCCGGCCTGCTCGACGTACTCCAGGTGCGGGACCCGGGCCAGACCCGCCGGGTCGTCGATCAGCCGGTCCAGGAAGGCGTTGTCCCACTGACGGTTGATCAGTCCGGCGCGCGGGCCGTGCAGCTGGTGGCTCATCCCGCCGGTGCCCCAGATCTGCACCTTCAGCGGCCGGTCGTACGACTCGACCGCGCGGCGCAGGGCCCGGCCGAGCTGGAAGCAGCGAGCACCGGAGGGGACGGGGTACTGCACCACGTTGACGTGCAGCGGGATCACCTTGCACGGCCAGGCGTCGACCTCGCCGAACATCAGCGAGAGCGGGACGGTCAGGCCGTGGTCCACGCTCATCTCGTTGGCCAGGGTGAGGTCGAAGTCGTCGCTGATCAACGAGTGCGCCAGGTGGGCCGCCAGGTCCGGGTCGCCCTCGATGCCGGGGACGGGCCGGGGACCGTAGCCCTCGTCGGCGGTGGGGTAGGCCGCACCGGTACCGAGCACGAAGGTCGGGATCAGCGACAGGTCGAAGGCGCTGGCATGGTCGTTGTAGACCAGCAGGACCACGTCGGGGAGGTTGTCCCGCTGCCAGGACCTGGAGAACTCGTAGCCCTCGAACACCGGCTGCCAGTAGGGCTCGCCGGTCTTCCCGTGATCGATCGCGGCGCCGATCGCGGGCACGTGCGAGGTGAAGACCGCGGCGGTGATGACGGCGTGTTCGACCGGCGGGGCGGGGTCGGTGTGGGCGGCGTCCAGGACGGCGTGGTCGATCCGCCGGCCGACCGGGGACCGGCCGCCGGCCGCCATCATGGCGCGGTACTCCTGTTCGGTCATCCCGGTCATCGAGCCGGCCATCTGCTGGAACGACAGCCCGAGCGTGGCGCCCCACTTGGCGAGGAAGTAGATGTTGCCGCCCTCGCGCACGGCGGCGTTCAGGTCGCGGTCGAGCAGGGCCCGCTTCTGCTCCTCCCGGAGCGGCCAGGCGTCCAGGTAGGCGCGTTCGTCGGCGAGGTAGCTGGCGCGGTTCTCGGCCGTCATCAGGGACATGCAGAACTGGTTGAGGTGGTAGCCCTTGGCCGACTGCTCGGCGTCGAAGATCGTGGTGCCGGGCACCGATCGGTAGGTCCTGTCCAGGGACACGGTGGGATCCAATCTGCGCCGGTTCAGCGCGCTTCCGGCCAGTACAGCCGCATCGGGTTGTCGACCAGGAGCCGTTGCCGCAGCTCCGGGGTGGGGGCCACGTGCGGCAGGAAGTCGACCAGCAGGCCGTCGTCGGGCATGTGGTCGACCAGGTTGGGGTGCGGCCAGTCGGTGCCCCAGAGCACCCGGTCGGAGAACTCCTCGACCACCCGCCGGGCGAACGGGACCACGTCGCGGTAGGCCGACCGCTCCCCCGCGAGAGCGGGCGGTCCGGTCACCGAGAGGCGCTCCGGGCAGCTGACCTTGCACCAGATGTCGGGCCTGGCCCGGAGGAAGTCCAGGAAGGCCCCGAACTCCGGTCCGTCCGGATCGCGGGTCACGTCGGGGCGGCCCAGGTGGTCGACCACCAGCGGCACCGGGACGGACAGCAGGAAGTCGCGCAGCTCCGCCAGGTCGGCCGCCTCGAAGTAGACCACCACGTGCCACCCGTAGGGGGCGATCCGCTCGACCACGTCCCACAGGTCCTGGCGCGGCGTCACATCGACCAGCCGGCGGACGAAGTTGAACCGGACGCCCCGGACACCGGCGTCGTGCAGCTCGCGGAGTTCGGCGTCCGGGATCCCGGGGCGGACCGTGGCCACGCCCCGGGCGAGTCCGCCGGAAGCGCGCAGGGCGTCGACCAGGGCGGAGTTGTCCGCGCCGTGGCAGGTCGCCTGGACCACGACGTTGCGGGCGAATCCGAGGTGGTCGCGCAGGGCGAACAGCTGCTCCTTGGACGCGTCGCCGGGGGTGTACTTGCGCTCGGGGGCGTAGGGGAAGGTGCGGGCCGGGCCGAAGACGTGGCAGTGCGCGTCGACGGCGCCCGGGGGGAGTTGGAGGCGGGGGCGGCTGGGCTCGGGGTGCCAGTCCAGCCATCCCGGGGTCTTGTCGTGGTGGGTCATCGTTCCTCGTAGCGCAGTCCGAGCTCGGCCAGCGGGCCGCGCATGCCGTACAGGTCCAGGCCGAGTTCGCCGCCGCGGAAGCGTTCCCGGCGGCCCGCTTCGGCGGCCTCCCGGCGGGCCGAGGCCTCCGCCACCTCGGCGGCCCGCTCGCGCGGCACCACCACCACGCCGTCGCGGTCCGCGAGGACCACGTCGCCGGGGTGGACCAGCGCGTTGGCGCACACGACGGGGACGTTTACCGAGCCGAGGGTGGCCTTGACCGTGCCCCTGGCGTTGACCGCCCGGGCGAACACGGGGAAGTCCATCGCCTCCAGGTCGGCCACGTCCCGGACGCCGCCGTCGATCACCAGGCCCCGGCAGCCCCGGGCCCGGAAGGAGGTGGCGAGCAGCTCGCCGAAGAAGCCGTCCTCGCTCTCGGTGGTGCAGGCGGCCACCACCACGTCGCCGGGCCTGATCTGTTCGGCGGCGACGTGCAGCATCCAGTTGTCGCCGGGCTGCAGGAGCACGGTGACGGCCGTGCCGCAGACGCGAGCCGCCGGGTAGACCGGGCGCAGGTAGGGGCGCAGCAGGCCGGTCCGGCCCATCGCCTCGTGGACCGTTGCCACGCCGAACGCCGCCAGCGCGGCGACCGCGTCCGGGTCGGCCCGGGTGATGCCGGTGCGGACGACACCGAGGTCGGGTGCGTTCATGGGGGTTCTCCTGGGGTCAACGCGCCGACGCGGCAGCGCGGTCGGCGATGCGGGCGGCGAGACGGGGGAAGACGCGCAGGGCGTTGCCGGCGTAGACCTCGGCCCGCTGCGCGTCGGTGAGATGGGGGGTGGCGTCGACGTAGCGCCGGGTGTCGTCGAAGTGGTGGCCGGTGCGCGGGTCGACGCCGCGGACGGCGCCGATCACCTCGCCGGCGAACAGCACGGACCGGCTGGGGATCACCCGGGTCAGCAGGTCGATGCCCGGCTGGTGGTAGACGCAGGTGTCGAACAGGACGTTGTCCAGCAGCGTCTCCGGATCGGGGCGTCCGAGTGCGAGCGCGAGCCCCCGGAACCGGCCCCAGTGGTAGGGCACCGCACCGCCGCCGTGCGGGATCACCAGCCGCAGGGTCGGGAAGTCGGCGAACAGGTCGCCCTGGACCAGCTGCATGAAGGCCGTGGTGTCGGCGTTGAGGTAGTGCGCGCCGGTGGTGTGGAACGCCGGGTTGCAGGAGGTGCTGACGTGCACCATGGCGGGCACGTCGTACTCCACCAGGGCCTCGTACAGCGGGTACCAGCTGCGGTCGGTGAGCGGCGGGGCGGTCCAACTCCCGCCCGAGGGATCGGGGTTGAGGTTGACGCTGACCGCACCGAGCTCCTCGACCGCCCGCCGCAGCTCCGGCAGGCAGGTGGCGGGATCGACGCCGGGCGACTGCGGGAGCATCGCGCCCATGGCGAACCGGTCCGGGTGGAGGGTGCTGACCCGGTGCACCAGGTCGTTGCAGATCCGGGACCAGGCCGAGGAGACCGCGAAGTCCCCCAGGTGGTGGGCCATGAAGCTGGCCCGGGGCGAGAAGACGGTCAGATCGGTGCCGCGTTCGTCCATCAGCTTCAGCTGGTGGGGCTCGACGGCGGCGCGCAGCTCGTCGTCGGTGATCACCGGCTCCGCCGGATCGGGTCCGGCGGTGCCGACCGCGGCGAGCTGGCGTGCTCGCCACGTGGCCAACTGCGCCGGGGCCGTGGTGAAGTGGCCGTGGCAGTCGATGATCATGACGAGTGCTCCCGGTGGGTCGGCGCGGGCCGGACCCGAGGGGCCGGCGGCGACCGCCCGGTGGAGCCGGTGCGGCCGATGTCCCGAACGCTGCCACCCGCCGTGGCGGCGGATCTGCCCTGATTCCGTCAGGCGGAAGTGCAGCGTGTCCGAACCAAGAAGCCGAGGTCGCGCACGTCCTGCCAGGTCAGCCCGTTGCCCGGGCGCGTCGCCCCAGCTGCTCGGAGATCTCGCCCGCTGCGAGGCGCAGCGGTTCGCGGAGCCCGCGCACCCGGCTCGCGCTGTCCGCCGTGATCACGATCCCCAGGGCCGCCGTCACCGGTCCGGTCCGGCCGATCCGGATCGGGGCGGCGACCGCTACGGTGTTCTCGGAGAGCTGCCGGTCGCTGACGAACACCTGCTCGCGCCTGATCCGGTCCAACTGCCGCCGGAGCAGGCCCGGGTCGGTGACCGTGTACGGCGTCCAGGCCCGGAGCGGGGATGCCAGCACCTCGGCCTGGACGTCCTGCGGCGCGTACGCCAGCAGCACCCGGCCCATCCCGGTGGCGGCGACGGGGAAGCGCGCCCCGACCATGGTCAGCAGCTCCACCGACCGGTGCCCGGCGATCCGTTCGACGAAGACCAGCTCGGTGCCCTCGCGGACCGCGAGCTGGACGTTCTCGTGCGTCGCCTCGTACAGGTCCTGCATAAACGGCAGTGCCACGTCCCGCAGGATCTGGCTGCGCGGGCAGCCGGAGGCGATCTCCCACAGCCGCAGACCGACGTACCAGGCGCCGTCCTCGCCCCGCTCCAGCGCACCCCAGGCGGCCAGTTCGGCGACCACGCGGTGGGCGGTGCTGAGCGGGAGACCCGCGCGCTGGGCGATCTGCGACAGACCCTGCGAGGAGCGCTCGCGGTCGAAGGTCGAGAGGACCCGGAGCACCTTTCCGGCCGCCGTACTGGAAGTCGAATCCATCGCGCCAGTCTCGCAGGAGCCGCGCGGGGCGGCTCGCGACGCGACGTACCATCACCCGGACCCAAGGAGACCGCATGGACCACCCACTCGCACTGATGTCCTCGATGGCGACCCGGCCGATCCTGGCCGAGCTGGCCCGGCACCTGGCCGAGGACCACGGAACCCGCCTGGACGCCACCGCCGCGGGCGGGGTGGAGATCGCCCGCCGGGTACGCGGCGGAGCCGGGGCCGACCTGCTGGTGCTCGCGGAGGACGCGCTCGCCGACCTGGCGGCCGAGGGACACGTGCGCGCCGACACGGTCCGCCCGCTGTGGATCTCGCAGGTGGTGGCCGCCGTGCCGGCCGGGGCGGCGATCCCGGTGTTCGGCACCGAGGCCGACCTCGCCGCCGCCGTGCGGACCGCGGGCCGGATCGCGTACTCGACCGGTCCCAGCGGCAGCGCGCTGCTCGGGCTGCTCGGCCGCCTCGACCTGCTCGAATCCGTACAGGACCGCCTGGTCCAGGCCCCGCCGGGTGTGCCGGTCGGCAGCCTGCTCGCCTCCGGCGCGGCCGAGCTGGCCTTCCAGCAGCACAGCGAACTTCTCGGGCTTCCCGGTGTCCGGGTGCTGGGGCCACTGCCGGGGGCGAGCGCGATCAGCTCCGTCTTCGCGGCCGGCGTGCTCAGCAGCTCCGGGCAGCCGGGTCGGGCCACCCATGTCCTCGACCTGTTCGGGTCCGACCGGGCGTCGGCGATCGCCGGGGCGCACGGGATGACGGCCGCGCGCGGCCGGCCCTGACCGGCCGTCAGGACCCGGGTCACCCGTCGGCCGGGCGCACCGCCTCGAACTGGGCGAGCATCAGCTCCAGCGCGTCCGGGAACGCCGAACCCGCCATCTCCGGCAGGTGCTCGCGGACCGCGTGCAGATTCGGGTAGCGCTCGGCCGGCAGGCTGCCGTGCACGGTGCGCCAGACCTCGCCCTGCTGAAGGCGCTGCTGCTCGCTGAGCGAGCGCACGTCGGCGTCGAGGGCCGCGTGGGCCAGTACGGTGTCGATGAACGTCCGGTACCGGCGCACCGCTTCGGCCGGGACGAAGCCGGCCCGCAGGAAGATGCCGAGGCCGGTGTCGACCGCGTGGCACTCGCCCGGCCCGCCGGTCACCCGGGAGGCGCGGACCGTCGCCAGCCGGGGGTGGCGCAGCACGGAGCTGTGCACCCGGAACGCGAAGTCCCGCAGCGACGCGATCCAGTCCTCGCCCGGCGTGAAGCCGGTGAGCGAGTCGCCGATCAGCCGGTCCGCCACCGCGAGCAGGATCGCGTCGGTGCTGGGGAAGTACCGGTAGAGCGTCGAGGGGTCGCAGCCCAGGGCCGTACCGAGGCGGCGCACGGTGAGCGTGCCGGTGCCCGGCGCCTCGACCAGCTCCAGCGCCGCCGACACGATCAGCTCCTCGGTGAGCACGGTCCCGGTACTGGTCGGGCGCCGTCGCTTGCGCTCGACCGGGATGCGCTGCGGACCGGGCATGGCGGGCTCCTTCTTATGACAACGTATTGACGTAAGAATGGCATGGTTGTTTCATCGGCGCACACCCCCTCGTCCGCCGCCCGCCCCCCGCACCGCCGGGCCCGGACCGGACCGGGGCACTTCCCCCACGCCTCCCCCACGCCAAGGAGCCCACAATGGCCGTCCCTCCGGAGACCAGACCGCCCGCCCCGGGCATGCGCCGCACCCTCGGGGTCCGCGACGGCATCGCGATCGCGGCCTCCAGCACGGCCGCGACCACCAGCATCGGCATCGGCATGGGCGCCCTGGCCGTCTACGCCGGCCGCCAGACCCCGGCCCTGCTGATGGTCGCCTTCCTGCCGATCCTCGGGATCGCGCTGTCCTACGCACGGCTCAACCGCACCGAGCCCAACTGCGGCAACGGGTACACCTGGGTGGGCCGTTCGGTCGGCGCCTGGCCGGGCTTCCTGACCGGCTGGGTGGTCCTGGTCGCGAACGTGATCTTCATGGCGTACACCAGCGCGATCACCGGCTCGGTGATCCTGCAGTTCGCCAACAAGGCGGACGTGCACAGTCTGCTGGGGATCGCGCTCGACCCCGGCTCCACCGGCGTGAGCACGGTGGTCGGGCTGGTCGCCCTGGTCACGGTGACCGTCACGGCCGTCACCGGCGTGCGGTCCGCGACCCGCCTGCAGTGGGTGCTGCTCGGCTTCGAGTACACCGTGCTGCTGGTCTTCTGCACCTGGGCCCTGGTCACCGGGCACGAGTCGTTCTCCTGGGCCTGGCTCAACCCCTTCGCTATCGACTCCTTCCGGTCGCTGGCCCAGGGCCTGGTGCTCGCGGTCTTCGTGTTCTGGGGCTGGGACGCCGCGTTCACCGTCAACGAGGAGACCAGGAACGCCTCCGACGCCTCCCGCGGCGGCCTGATCGCCCTGGTGGCCATGCTCGGCCTGCTGGTCTTCGCCGCGATCTCGTTCCAGCGGGTGATGAGCACCGACGAGCTGATCGAGCAGGGCCCGCAGGCACTGACCTTCCTCGGCGCGAAGCTCAGCCCCGAGCCCTGGGCCTCGCTCCCGCTGGCCGCCCTGATGTGTTCGGCGTTCGCCTCGCTCCAGTCCAGCGTGATCCCCACCGCCCGCGGCGCACTCGCGATGGGCCGCGACCAGACCCTGGGGCGGATGTGGACCAAGGTCCACCCCCGGTTCGGCTCGCCGGCCGTCGGCACCGTCCTGATCATGGCGATGTCCGCCGCCGTCGCCGTGCTCGCGGTCGGCATCCCGAAGATCAACCTGATGATCCTCACCGCGGTCAACTCGATCGGCCTCATCGTCGCGCTCTACTACGGGCTCACCGCGCTGGCCTGCGCCGTACGGTTCCGGGGCGCGCTGCGCGAGGGGCCGCTGGAGGCGATCCGCAGTGTGATCGTCCCCGGCCTCAGCGCCTTGGTGCTGTTCGGGCTCGGGATCTACCTGGCCGTCCAGTACGCCACCATGAGCGACCACTTCCAGGCCACGCCCGACAACGGCTGGTTCATGCTGCTGATCCCCTCGCTGATCATCGCCACCGGGCTGCTGGCCGCCGCCGTCGCCAAGTGGCACCGCCGGTCCGCCTACTTCACCAGCGGACGCGGCACCGACGCCGACGCGATCGCCCTCCCGATGGACGAGGCCGCCGGCCCGGCCTGATCCCGCCGGCCCAGCCCGATCCCGGGGGCCGGCCGCCCTGGCCGGCCCCCGCCCGACTCCCGTCCGCACCGACCGTCCTGGAGCAGCAGCATGCACACCGACACCGCAGCCGACCTCGTCCTCACCGGCGGGCCCGTCCACACCGTCGACCCCGCCCACCCCTACGCCACCTCGGTCGCCGTCCGCGGCGAGCGGATCGTGGCGGTCGGCCACGACGAGGTCCACGCGCTGATCGGACCCGCCACCGAGGTCGTCGACCTGCACGGACGTCTGCTCGTCCCCGGCTTCCAGGACGCCCACGTCCACCCCGTCGGCGCAGGCGTGGAACTGGGCCAGTGCGACCTGTCCGGGGCCACCACCCCCGACGAGTACGCGGCCCGGATCCGCGCCTACGCCGACACCCACCCGGACCTCCCCTGGATCACCGGCGGCGGCTGGTCCATGGAGGCGTTCCCCGGCGGCACCCCCGACCGGCACCTGCTGGACACCGTGGTGCCCGACCGCCCCGTCTATCTCGTCAACCGCGACCACCACGGCGCCTGGGCCAACACCCGGGCGCTCGACCTGGCCGGCCTCCACCGCGACACCCCCGACCCGGCCGACGGCCGGATCGAACGGGACCCGGACGGCCGGCTCAGCGGCACGCTCCAGGAAGGCGCCATGGAGCTGATCGCCCGTCACGTCCCCGCGGTCACCCCCGACGAACAGCTGGCCGGCCTGCTGCGCGCCCAGGCGGTGCTGCACTCCCACGGCATCACCGCCTGGCAGGACGCCCTGCTGGGCGAGCACGCCTCCACCACCGACGCCGCCCTGGCCTACCGCCACGCCGTGACCGAAGGCCTGCTGACCGCCCGGGTCCGCGGCGCCCTGTGGTGGGACCGCTCGCGCGGCCTCGAACAGCTCCCCGAACTGCTCGCCCGCCGCGAACACTTCACCCTGGGCGGACTGAACACCCACACCGTCAAGATCATGCAGGACGGCATCGCCGAGAACGGCACGGCCGCCATGCTCGCCCCCTACCTCACCGACTGCGGCTGCGTTTCCGGCAACTCCGGGATCTCCTTCGTCGACCCCGAGGAACTCGCCGCCGTCGTAACGCGGTTGGACGCCGAGGACTTCCAGGTCCACTTCCACGCCCTCGGCGACCGGGCAGTGCGCGAAGCCCTCGACGCCGTCGCCGCCGCCCGCCACGCCAACGGCAACCGCGGGAACCGGCACCACCTGGCCCACCTCCAGGTGGTCGACAGCGCCGACATCCCGCGCTTCCGCGAGCTCGGCGCCACCGCCACCATCCAGCCCCTGTGGGCCGCCCACGAACCCCAGATGGACGACCTCACCATCCCCTTCCTCGGCGCCCAGCGAGCCACCCGCCAGTACCCCTTCGCCGAACTCGCCAACAGCGGCGCCCTGTTGGCGTCCGGAAGCGACTGGCCGGTCTCCAGCCCGGACCCGATCGCCGCCCTGCACACCGCCGTAAACCGCCACCAGCCCGGATCCGACCGCCCCGTCTTCCTCCCCGAGCAGCGCATCACCCTGGCCACCGCACTGACGGCCTACACCGCAGGCAGCGCCTACGTGAACCACCTCGACGCCACCGGCACCATCACCGTCGGCAAGCTGGCCGACCTCGCCGTCCTGGACCGCGACATCTTCGCCCGGCCCGCCGACGAGATCGCCCAGGCCCGGGTCCAGCAGACCTTCGTCGGGGGACATCGCGTCCACCACGCTCCCGACGCCTGAACGACGGCGGGTGGGAGCGCGCGATCCCCGGAGCGCTCGGAGGCGTCCCCGAGACGATCACCCCACCGTTCGCTGCACCGGCAGGGAGCGGTCGAGCTGGAAGTCGAGCAGCTCGCGGAACAGTCCGTCGCCTTCGGCGGCCAGGGTGTCGTAGCTGCCCTCCTGGACGACGCGTCCCGCGCTCAGGACCAGAATGCGGTCGGCCAGCCGGGTGTTGGCGAGGTTGTGGGTCACCAGGACCGTGATCCGGCCCTTCGCCATGGCGCGGACGGCGTGCAGGATCCGGTGTTCGGCGGCCGGGTCGAGGTCACTGGTCGGCTCGTCCAGCACCAGCAGGCCCGGCGCCTGGCTGCTTCGGTAGACGGACCGGGCGACTGCGGCGCGCTGCCACTCCCCGCCGGAGAGCTGGTGACCGCCCAGCCACTCCTGGGCGAGCAGGGTCGCCCAGCCGGACCGCAGGCCGGCTACGACCTGGTCGAACGCGGCGGCCCCGGCGGCCTCCTCGACCCGGGCCTGGACGTCGGCGGGTTCGGTCCCAGGGGTGGAGAGGTGGATGTTCTCGGCGGCCGGGAGCGGCCAGCGGGCGAACTCCTGCGGGGTGTAGGCGACTCGGCGCCACAGCGCGTCGGGGTCCAGCTCCTCGATCGGGACGCCGTCCCACCGCACCTCGCCGCGCCCGGCCTCGGGGAGCAGCAGTCCGGTGAGCAGGCGGGTGAGGGTGGACTTGCCGGAGCCGTTGTGTCCGACGATCGCGACCACCTCGTCCTGACGCAGGGTCAGGTCGATGTCGTGCAGGGCGGTCTTGGCCTCGGTGCCGGGGTAGGTGTAGCTGAGGGAGCGGACCTCGATGGTGCCGGGTGCGCCCGGGGTGCGGGTGCCGCGGCGGATCCGTGCGCCGCCCGCCTGGTCGAGGAAGTTGGCCCAATCGTCCAGGTAGAGGCCGACGCGGTAGAGGCGGGCACCGGTGCCGACGACGCCTTGGAGGCCGCTCGCGGCGGTGCGCAGGGCGAAGGTGGCGGCGAGGCCGGCGGCGACGGTGATCCGGCCGGTGGCGACGATGGCGAGCAGGGTGCCCCACACGAGGGCGGTGCCGAGTCCGGTGGCGAGCGCGGCCAGGGCGGAGACGCGGGCGGCGATGCGGGTGGCCGCGTCGGTGGCGTCGGCGATCTTCTGGTCGGCAGCACGGTACTTGCTGAGCAGCAGCGGGGCGACGGTACTGGCGCGGACCTGGTCGGCGTGGAGCTTGTCGACGGCCCACCAGCGGTAGATCCGCAGGGCGCGGCGTTCGTCCGTGGTGGCCAGGGCGGCGAGGTAGTGGATCCGGGCGGTGCGCACGGCGGCGACACCGGCCGGGGCGGAGCCGAGCAGGAGTGCGGGGAAGAGCAGCGGGTCGAGGGTGGCGACGATGCCGGCGGCGGCAAGGAAGGAGATGGCGGCGGCGATCACGTCCAGGGCATCGGCGAGCAGGTCGGGGGCGGTCTGGGCGCCGCGGTCGGCGGCCTCCCAGGCGTCGTTGAAGTCGGGGGTGTTGTAGGCGGCGAGCTCGGCCCGGGTACCGGCCTCGACCAGGGCGAGTTCGGCGCCGCGGGCGATCCTGGGGGCGATCCGGCCGGAGAGCGCGGCGATGACGACGCCGAGCAGGGCCCTGACTCCGGCGGAGAGGGTCAGGACCGTCAGCGCGGGTGCACTCTGGCGCAGGTGCTCGGCGACGGGGCCCTCGCGCATCACCCCGGCCAGCGCGGCGGCCGTGGCCGCGAGCACGACCGCGCCCAGGACGCCGGAGGCGGCCTGGCAGATCAGCACTGCGGCGGTGGAGCGCGGGTCGGCGTTCCAGGCCAGGCCGAGCGCGCGGCGCACCAGGTGCGGGAGTCGGCGCACCATCGAGCCGGTGGAGAGCGTGGTCGCCGCTGCCGCCCGGTTGTCGCCGGGCAGGTCGAAGCGCAGGTTCTCGTTGTGCTCCGGCTGCTCGCCGGGCGCGGGGTCGTCTGCGGGGTGTACCGGTGCGGTGGGCTGGGCCACGGACGCCTCCTGGAGGTCGGGGCGGGGCTCGGACAGCCCGAAAGGCCCTCGCGGCGGACAGGCTCCGCTGCCACTGGAAGGCTGGCCCGACTCCGGATTCGGCGGCCGTGGAAGAGGCGGGGTTGAATCCTGGCAGCCACCCCCGACACCTCCCGGCGTGTCCGTCGCCCCCTCACTCGAAGTGGCCAAATCCGGTCCCACATCGGCGAGTTGCCACCATCTGGCAGCGATCTTCAGCCAGGCCGCCCGAGCGCCGTCGAGGGGACGGTCGAGCTCCTTGCGGGCACCGGGTCTTATGGCCAGGGTCTCCGAGGCCGCGGACACTCGGAGGCATATTTATTTACGCCACATGGAATTAATGATTCCGAATGCTAGCGTTCCTCGGGTGCCACGGAATCCCCAATCCTGGCCCACTCAATGGTAGGTGAATCATACTTAGCAATATCACCAACCTCCTCTATCGGAATCCCGCACTGTACGACGCGGCCTACGCGGAGTGCGCCGACGAGATCCCGAGCCTGTGCGAGGACCTCACCAACCGCGAGGGCGGCCGCGAGTTCGGCTCCGTGCTGGACGTCGGCTGCGGCACCGGCCGCGACCTGGCCCTGCTGACGGAGCGGATGCGAATCCCCCGCGCCGTCGGCCTGGATCTCCAGCCGGACATGCTCGCCCACGCCCGGGCCCGTCACCCGCACCTGGAGTTCCACCAGGGCGACATCCGCGACGCCGATCTCGGTGAGCGGTTCGACCTCCTCCTCTGCGTCGGTCTGGTGCTCAGCAATCTGCACCGCTCCGAGGACCTGGCCGCCGCGACCGCAGGCCTGGCCCGGCACGCGGCACCCGGCGCACTGCTGCTGCTGGAACTCGCCCACGGCACCGCCCGCCCGGCCCCCGACCTGCCCTCGGCGTACACCGCCGGGCCCTACCGGGCCACCGCCGACTACCAGCTGGACCCGGCGGCGAGCACGCTGGTGCGGCGCCGAACCTGGCACGGCGCCGACCTCCCGGCCCCGGTCGAGGACTTCGTGACCTTCCGCACCGTGACGGTCGAGGAGATGCGCGCCCTGCTGGCGGCGAACGGCTGGGAGCTGACCACCACGCACGATAACAGGCAGCTGCGCGAAGGCCCGCTTCAGGGCTGGCGGCTGACCATGACCGCCCGGAGGACCGGATGAGGACCGACGAGGACATGCTGGGCAGCATCGAGCTGCCCGACCACCTCTACTACGGGGTGCACACCGAACGAGGGCGGCAGAACTACGACGTCTCCGGCCCGGTGCTCGGGGACTTCCCGCACTACGTCTCGGCGCTCGCGCAGGTCAAGAAGGCCGCCGCGCTGGCCAACGCCGACGTGGGCGTCATCGACCGGGAGGTCGCCGAGGCGATCGGCCGGGCGGCGGACGAGGTGGTGGCGGGGCGGTTCGGCCGCGAGCAGTACCCGGTGAACATGCTCAACGCCGGTGCCATGTCGGTGAACATGAACCTCAACGAGGTGCTGGCCAACCGGGCCAACGAACTGCTCACCGGCCGGATCGGCCACGACCTCGTGCACCCGAACAACCATGTGAACGCGGGTCAGTCCACCACCGACGCCATCACCACAGCGATGCTCATCGCCCTGCACCACGGGGTCCGGGGACTGGTCACCGAGGTCCGGGCGATGGAGGAGGTGCTGGCGGCCAAGGCCGAGCGCTACCGCCACGCCGTGAAGCCGGCCCGGACCTGCCTGCAGGACTCGGTGCCGGTGACCTTCGGTCAGTCCTTCGGCGCTTACCTGGCCGTGGCCCGGCGGGGCATCGAGCGGCTGGAGGCGGCGGCCGACCGCTGCCTGGACGTACCGATGGGGGCCACCGTGGTCGGCACCGGGCTCGGCGTCGGGGCCGGCTACCTGGAGCGGATCTTCCCCCGGCTCCGGGAGGCCACCGGGCTGGCGCTGCGCCGGCACCCCGACTCCTTCGACTGCGTGCAGAACGGCGACGTCTACCTGCACCTGTCCGCGACCTTCAAGGCCCTGGCCACCAACCTCTCCAAGATCGCCCGGGACCTGCGGCTGCTGGCCGGCAGCGACATGCGCGAGATCACCCTGCCGGCCGTCCAGGCGGGCTCCTCCTACACTCCCGGCAAGGTCAACCCGGTCATCCCCGAGCTGGTGATCCAGGTCGCCTACCAGGTCTGCGGAAACGACACTGCGGTCACCATGGGGGTCGAAGGCGCCGAGCTGGAGGCCAACGTCTGGCTCGGGCTGATCACCAAGAACCTGTTCGAGTCCTGCGCCCTGCTCACCGGCGCTGTCCCGCTGTTCACCCAGCGCTGCCTGGCCGGGATCGAGGTGAACGAGGAGACCGCCCTCGCCCACGCCCGTTCCACCCTCGCGCTCTCCGCCGTCGTCGGCAGCGTCCACGGGTACGAGGCAGGGGTCCGGGCCGCACTGCACGCCAAACACCACGGCACCACCATCGGCGAGGCCGTCGTCGAGCTCGGCATCATGTCCCCGCAGGCCGCCGACGCACTCTTCGACCCGCTCACCCTGACCGACCCCACCCGCAGCCCGCACCTGGTCGACGAACTGACCGAGCTCGAACGGCGCCGGGTGACCGCCCTGTTCGAGGCACTGCCGCTCCCCGTACGACACCGCATCCTGCACGCGGTGACCGTGATCGCCGAGGCCGACGGCAGGATCACCAACGAGGAGGACATCGCCCTGCGCATGATCGGCCGCGCCCTCGGCGTCGCACCGGGAGCGGACCGTCCGGCCGCCGACGGACTCAGCAGCGAGCACCGCTCCCTCGTCTACACCTGCGCGGTCTGGACCGCCCTGGTCGACGACGAGGAGGACGCCACCGAAACCCGCCAACTGGAGCTCCTGCAGGCCGAACTCGGCCTCGACCAGGCCGCCGAGACCGCCGCCCGCCGGCGGGTCGAGCAGGTCCTGGCCCGGCGGCGGGCCCTGCTGCCGCGCTCGGAGGAACTCCCCTGGTGGGAGCAGTTCGAGGCACTGATCACCACCGAGGCGGTGCGGTGAGCCGAGCCCCGACCGCGGCCGGGGCACTGGTCGACGCCCTGCGGGAGCACGGCGTCGACCGGGTCTTCTGCGTCGCCGGCGAGAGCTACCTCTCGGTACTGGACGCGCTGCACGACACGCCCGGGATCGACGTGGTGACCTGCCGTCACGAGGGCTCCGCCGCCTACCTCGCCCTCGCGGACGCCAAGCTCACCGGGCGGGCCGGGGTCTGCCTGGTCAGCCGGGCCCCGGGAGCGGCGAACGCCTGCGTGGGGGTGCACGCGGCGGCCGAGAGCGGAGTGCCCCTGGTGGTACTGGTCGGAGCGGTGTCCAACGGCCGGACCGAGCAGGACTCCTTCCAAGGGCTGGACCCGGTACGGCTGTTCGCCGCGGTCACCAAGGCCGGCTGGACCGTCCGCACCCCCGACACCGCCGCCCCCCTGGTCCACCGCGCCCTGCGCACCGCCGAGTCCGGCACCCCCGGCCCGGTCGTGCTCGCCCTGCCGCAGGACGTCCTCGCGCAGCCCGTCGCACCGACACCGGTCCGCCCCGACCCGCAGCAGGCCGCTGCCGCGTCCCCCGCCGACGTCGAGCAGGCCGGGCAGCTGCTCGCCCGCGCCCGGCGGCCGCTGCTGGTGGCGGGTGCCGGACTGGACAGCGCGGTCGGCCGGGGCCTGCTGCGGGAGTTCGCCGAACGGCACGGCGTCCCGGTGGTCACCAGCAACAAGCACCCGCACCTGCTGCCCAACCGGCATCCGCACTACGCCGGGCAGCTCTCCGACGCCGGCTCCCCCGGGCAGCTGGCCGAGCTCGGGCAGGCGGACCTGGTGCTCGCCGTGGGCACCCGGCTGGACTGGGTGACCAGCCGGGGCCGCAGCTTCCCGCCCGGCCCGCCCGAGCGCCAGCCCCTGGTGCACGTCCACCCCGGCGCCGCCCCGGTCCCGGCGGTCCGGCGGCCGACCGTCGGCGCGGCCTGCGACCCGGCGGACTTCCTGCGCCTGCTGCTGCCCACCGAACCGGCGCCGTGGCAGGAACGGTCCGCCTGGACGGACCGGCTCCACACGGCCGAGGTACGGCGGGCCGCCTGGCGGCCCACCGAGGCACCGGACGGCGTGGTGTTCGGCGCGGTGGTCACCGCGCTGGACGAACTGACCGGCGGCGACGCCACGGTGGCGGTCGACTCCGGCGCGTTCACCAGCTGGGTGCTGCGGCACTTCCGGTTCGGGCCGCGCGGCCGGCTGCTCGGGCTCGGTTCCGGCTCGATGGGCTTCGGCGTGCCGGCTGGGGTGGCGGCCGCCCTGCGCGGCGACGGCACCGTGCCCACCGTGGTGGTCACCGGCGACGGCGGCTTCCTGATGAACGGCACCGAACTGGTCACCGCCTGCGCCCGGCGGCTGCCCCTGCTGGTGCTGGTCGCCAACAACAACAGCTACGGCTCGATCCACCTGCACCAGCAACGACTGCACCCCGGCAGGTCGGTGGGCACCGCACTGAGCAATCCCGACTTCGCGAAGCTCGCCGACTCCTTCGGCGCCCTGGGTCTGGTCCTGGACCGGCAGGAGCAGGCCGGCACCGTGCTGGCCCGGGCCCTCGACCATCCCGGGCCGGTCCTGGTCGACATCCGCACCAGCCTCCGGCACGCCCGCGCGCCGCTGCCCACCTGATCCGATCGGAGCACCCGTCATGACCTCCCGCACCACGGAGTACACCGACCCGGCCACCGGTGTCCGGGGCTGGCTCACCTACCACGACGGCGACCGACCGCTCTCGGCCGGCGGCTGCCGGCTGCGCCCCGGGCTCACCCCGGTCGAACTCGCCGCACTGGCCGAGCGCATGACGGTCAAACAGCGGGTGCTCGGCACCAACGTCGGCGGAGCCAAGTGCGGCCTCGACCTGGCGCCCGACGCCCCCGGCAAGGCCGGGATCCTCGGCCGCTTCCTGCACTTCCTCCGCGACGACCTGCTCACCCGCTACAGCATGGGCCCCGACCTCGGCACCGACTGGGGCGAGCTCTCCGCACTCGCCGCCGACGCCGGGGTGCCCTCGATCAAGTACGCCGTCGGGCTGCGCCAGGGCCTCACCGACGCGGACTTCGCCGCCCGGGTCGCCCTGCTCGACCGGCCTGCGGGCGGCGCGCTGACGCTCGGTCAGCGGCGGGCCGGGCACGCGCTCGGGCACGCCGCGCTGCGCGCCGCCCGGCAGGCCGGCGCGAGCGGCCCGGTCCGGGTGACGCTGCAGGGCTTCGGCAACCTGGGCCGGGCCGCCGCCCTGACCCTGACCGAGCAGGGCGCCCGGCTGGTCGCCGTCGCGGACGAGCACGGCTGCCGCAGCGCCCCGGCCGGGCTCGACGTCGCCGCTCTGCTGGGCGCACCCAGCCGGACGCCGGTTCCCGCCCTGCCCGCTGCCGGTCCGTCCACCGCGCCCCGCGAACTCTTCGCGATCCCCGCCGATGTCCTGGTGCTGGCGGGCGGTTCGGACGCCTTCGACGAGACGACCGCCGCCGTACTGCCCTGCCCCGCCGTGGTGGTGGGCGCCAACCACGGCCTGCGCGAGGAGGTCGAGGAGGTGCTGCACCGGCGCGGTGTCCTGGTGCTGCCCGACTTCGTCGGCGGTATCGGCGGCTCCGCCTCGATGGAGGCCCTGTTCGGCCCCGCCCGCACCCCGGACGTCCCGACCGTCCTGGCCGACCTCGCCCGCCTCATGGACGGCCTCACCGACGACCTGGCCGCGCACAGCCGCACCTCGGGCACCACCCCGCGGGCGACCGCCCTCCGGCTGGCGGCCCGGCGTCCCGTCGACCCGGCCGCGCCGCCGTACGGCCACTGCGTCTACCTGACCTGAGCCGCCCAACCCGGCCTGCCCGGCTCCCGAGAGCGCCCGCACCACCACCCACCTCCAGTCGATCGGAGAACGCCTCCCGTGACATCCGACCCCCCGTGTCCCCACGAGCGCGGGCACATCACCGACTCCCGGCTCTCCGGCAACTGCTACGCCACCGAGGCCAGCCGCCGGATCTTCTGCGACACCTGCCGCTTCCAGCGCTGGCTGGGGATCGAGGCCGCCCTCGCTCTGACCCAGGCGGACCTGGGCATCGTCCCGGCCGAAGCCGCCGCCGCCATCGCCGCGGCCGCCCACCTCGGCCCGGTCGATCCGGCGGCCGTCGACCGGGAGGCCCGCCTCACCGGGCACACCCTGGTCGGCCTGCTGCGGGTCCTGGCCCGGGCGGCCGGCCCGGAGTCCGGCCAGTACGTGCACTTCGGCGCCACCACCCAGGACATCCAGGACACCGCCCAGTCCCTGGAGCTCCGCGACGTGCTCGACCAGCTCCAGCCGCAGCTGGACCAACTCCTGCTCGGCCTCACCGAACTGACCGAGCGCCACGCCCACACCCTGGCCCTCGGCCGCACCCACGCCCAACCCGCACTCCCGATCTCCTTCGGCCTCAAACCGGCCAGCTGGATCGACGAACTGCTGCGCCACCGCGAGCGCCTCGCCCAGCTGCGCGAACGCGCCCTGGTCGTCCAGCTCTTCGGCGCGGCCGGGACGATGGCCGGCTTCGGCGGCCGGGGCCCGGCCCTGCTCGAAGGCTTCGCCAAGCGCCTCGGCCTGCAGGCCCCGGTGGTCGGCTGGCACGTCGCCCGCGACCGGGTCGCCGAGTTCACCACCGTCCTGGCCATGCTGTGCGGCACGCTGGCCCGCATCGCCGACGAGATCCGCACGCTGTCACGGCCCGAGTTCGGCGAGATCAGCGAGGAGTGGCAGTCCGGGCTGGTGTGCAGCAGCACCATGCCGCACAAGCGCAACCCCGAACGCAGCGAACAGGTCGCCGTCCTCGCCCAACTCGCCGCCGCACAACTCGGTCCGGCCTGGGCCAGCATGACCGGCGAGCACGAACGCGACGCCCGGAGCTGGCGGCTGGAGTGGGCCTTCGTCCCCGACGTCTCCCACTACACCCTGGCCGCCCTGGAGACCACCCTGGCCATCGTCGGCGACCTGCGGGTGCACGAGGAACGGCTGCTCGCGAACCTGGCAGCGGTGGCCGACCAGGTGATGTCGGAACGGCTGATGTTGGCCCTGGGCCGGAAGATCGGCAAGCAGCACGCCTACCAGGAGATGTACGAACTGGTCCACCGGGCCCAGGACCTCGGCCACCCCATCCGGCTCGCCCTGCAGGAACGCACCGACTGGTTCACCCCCGGGGAACTGGCCACCCTGCTCGACCCCGCCGGCTACCTCGGCTGCTCCGCCCAACTCGCCCACCGCACCGCTGCTCACGCCCGGACCGCCCTCGGAACTGCGCCGGATTCCCACCGACCCGGGACGTGAGCCCGTACCGTTCCCGAACTCTGCGTCACTGGGCCCGCGCGTCATCGTTCACGGTAGAACCCGCTGCCCGTCAGGCGGACCGCCAGGTCCTCTCCCACGGCATCGACCAGGACCGTGGCGGGAGCAACGTGGCTCTCGAACCGGCCGCCGATCGCTGCTTCCACCGCCTTCGCCGCCTCGTCCCGTCCAAGGCCGGTGGAGGTCAGGAACCAGGTCAACGTCGTCTTGCAGAGCCCGTACCAACCCCCCTCGGCGTGGGTGCTGTTGATGACTGCGGTGACCAGGCGGGTCACCGCGCGCTCCAGGTGCCAGCTACGGGTCTCGGCGTCCGCGCCAGGAAGGGGTACGAGCTGCTCGAACCGCTCGGCGATGTCCTCCAGCCAGTCGCGCCACTCCAGCAGGCAGGTCACGACGCGGTCCGCGGTCTCCTCGGGCTCTTTGACCGAATGCCGATCGCAGCACCAGGTTTCGACGGGACCGCCGTAGTGGGTCGAATGGTCCCAGCCGCAGGCCCACCGGCCGTACCGGGACACCAGGAGCACAGTGACCTCGTCGATGAACCTGAAGCCTGCCATCCGATCGGGGTCAGCGTCCCAGTCGGCTGCGGAAGGCACCATCGGGACGACCAGAGCGGTCAGCCGTGCCGCCTCCTCGTCGTCCCAGTCGAAGGCGTTCCGGTGGGGATCAGCGGCGGACCACGGCAGGTCCCAGGCTCGTTCGCGGTGGAGGGACGTGACGTACCTCCGAAGTCGGACAGGACGGAACAACCGACCGATCATGCCGACCAGGCTGGTACCTGTCACCCCGTTTTGTCGACCGCAGACCTGCCGGTTGGCCGCCGTTGGCCGAGCACGTTCACGTGTACCCACCTGGGCACATGCCCGGCGCGGCAGGATTTTCGTAGCCGAAGATCGCCATGGTTCGATGAGTGCTCAGCCGCCACGGTTGAGCAGGCTCCAAACCTCGGCAGCCGAAAGGAATCGGTGATCTTGGGAAACGCAGTGTCAGCTGACGATCCGGGCTGGGAACCGGACGAGCATGTGCGGTTTGCCCGCTACCGCAGGGCGTTCGACAAGGTGTCTGCCGAGGACGCGGCCGCCCTCGTCACCCGTGTACTCACCGACCCCGATGTGGCGATGGCGAACAGCGCCGTGTGTGAGTACCTCGACCGGCGCGCCGCCGAACTGCTCACGGACCCCGGCTATCCGTCCTGGTGCCTGGAGCTGACCGGTCCCGTGGCGGTGGACGACTTCTCCGCCCGGCGCCTGCGCGAGTGGACTCTGCTGCGGGCGATGACCTTGGACGAGCCATGGGATGCCGAGACTCTGCTCGCGGCCTCCAACTGGCTCCAGCTCCGCTGTGCGGAGGAGTCGACGGCCACGACCGCTCTGGCGACACTGGCCGAGGACGGACGCACCCGGCGCATCCGCAACATTGCCAAGTCCCGCCTGTCGGACCTCTGTCGCCGACGCTAGCCCGAAGCGGATCACTTCCATTGCCGTGATCCCTTGGCGGACCGCGTGCTGATCTTCGCGCAGGGCGGTGGCGATCCCGGCGAGAGGCGGCAAGCCGCTGTCGAAGCGTTCAACGGCTTCTCGAACCTGGTGCACTTCGGCCGGATCGGCACGGTGGCGGCGAAGGCCCCCGACGCCTACGACGCCTGCCCGGACGTCGACTTCAGCGTGCTCGGCGACGACGACAAGGCGGCAGCGGCATGACGGACCGGCAGACGTGGGCCGAAAACCGTTCGCGGTCCCGGGGCATTCGGCCGAGACTGATGGTCGATCACATCGGACCGGAAGAGTGGCCAGCCCTGACGTACAACCGTGACACCCTGCCCTTCCCCGACAACCTCGTGCCCCGCATCACCTACGAGGGCATTCGGGACTGGGACGAGTTCGACCCCGCCCGCCACCCGTTCGTCTGGGACGAGGACGAGGAGGAGTACCTCCGCTCGCTGGTCCGCGAGTGGGTGCCACCCGTGCTCTCCGGTCTGGCCGGCGGGTGGCAGGGCGAAAGCTGGTGCGAGAGCCAGGTGGACGCGGTCCTTCGGGAGCGGTACGGCGCCTGGGCCTGGGGATGGAACTGGTCCTATATCGACGGCGGGCCGATCGGTAGCTGGGTCAGCCGGTCGAGCTCGGTGACGACCCCCGACGAGACCGCAGAACGTGTCGTGGCCGCGCTGTTGGAGTGGCGGGCGTGGTTGGAGCGGACGGCCCGGCACTTTGCCGAACTGGCGCCGCCGCCGGACGCCTCACCCGAGGACCGCAGTTGGCACCTGGAGCGGGCGTGCGTCCGGCTCGTGACCCGCACGGTGGACTCGGGCGCGGAGAACGGCTGGCGCGGCCAGACCTCGATCGTCCTGAGCTGGTTCCTCACCAGCACCGGCATGGACCGGGCCAACGCCGAGCAGGCGGTGGAGCGGGCGATCGGTGGCCGCTTCAAGAGCTGGGTCGTCCCGGAACGGCCGCTGATCGAATCCGTCTGCGAGGACCTGGCCGTCGGCGTCACCGGCCACACCCCGTACCAGGAGCATCGAGCGCGGGCGGCGCTGGAGGAGCTCCATGACCGCTACTGACAGCCTCTCGGTCTGGCTGCGCGTGCGCCGCGAAGTCGACTGGCAGTGTGCACCGGCTCTGCAGCGGATCCCGCCCACCCGCGACGGGTTCCGGTCCTGGTGCGAGGGTCCGGTACGTCTGCGCGACCCGATCCGTGCCGAACGCCTGCTCGCCGCACACGCCTTGGCCCGCGCAGATGCCGCACGCCGGCGCCCACTGAACTTCGCCCTGCTGGCCGGTTGGCAGCGCGAAGTCCTCGCCGCGACAGAGGCACCGTTCCGCACGGGCGACGCCTACGCGAAGGCCGGCCGCGAGCGCTATGGTCTGACCCCTCACACCCAGGCCGACTTCGACTCCTGCCTGCGCGAGGCGACCGACCCGGACCTCCCGCCGGCGGCACGCGCGGCCCGCGCCTACCTCGACGTGGCGTTCTTCCACCCCTTCACCGATGGCAACGCCCGCGCCGCACTGTTGACCTCGGTCCATGTCCTGGCGCGGGAGGACATCGTCCTTCCTGAGGTCGGCCCCCTCCAGACCACCCGCTACGCGGACGATCCGGCCGGCGCCGCCGACCTTGCCGTTCTCATCGGGGTGCTCAACCGCCGCCGGCACTGAAGCGTTCGGATTGGCGCCCGCCTCCTGATCGACGTCGGCGTACGAGCCCCGGCCGGCCCAAGCTGTCAGCTGAGCCGTGGTTCCGCCAGCGGCACCACACGGTCGGACTCGACATCGACGCCGTCCTGGCCCCGCAGCACTCGCAAGTTCGTTGATGTTCAAGGGAATTGACGGCGGTGTCGCCCCAGCGCGGTCAAATTCCGGTGCGTGATGTCCGGCTGGGTCTCAGACTGCGGACATGGACGAAACCACCAATCCCGCGGCCGTCGCGCCTGCGCAGCAGTCGAGTCAGCTACTGGGGTACCCACCTGGTGCGCGGCTGCTGATCGTCAACTGCGATGACTTCGGGATGTATCCGGCGATCAACGCGGCGGTGATCGAGTCGATCGAGGAGGGCATCGCAAGTTCGTGCAGCCTGATGGTCCCGTGCCCCGCAGCGCCCCAGGCCTTGGAGATGCTCAGCCGCCGCCCTCGGATCCCGTTCGGAATCCACCTCACCCTGGTGTGCGAGCTGCCCGGCATCCCGTGGGGGCCGCTGACCGCCAGGGAACGGGTTCCCTCACTGCTGGACCCTTCAGGCGAGTTGTTCTCACCGACGCCCGCCGGCCGAGCGGCCCTGCTCGGCCAGGCTCGGCTCGATGAGATCGAACTTGAGTTCCGCGCCCAGATCAACGCCGTCGCCGACGCCGGCCTCGCGCCGACCCATCTGGACTTCCACTGTCTGGCCGACGGCGGCCGCGACGACATCCTCGACCTGACCGTCATGCTGGCCGCGGAGTACGGCCTCGCGGTCCGGGTCTGGCTCGAACCCGGGCGCCGGACGATGCGCGAACGCGGGCTGCCGGTCACCGACAACGACTTCTTGGACAGCTTCTCCCTGGGCATCGAAGGGAAGGCTGCACGATACGTTCGGATGCTGCGTGACCTGCCTGCGGGACTCAACGAATGGGCAGTGCACCCCAGTCTGGGCAACGAGGAGTCGCAGGCCGTCGACGATGGCTGGCCCGTGCGCCGGACAGACTACGAGTTCCTGACTTCGCCGCAGGCCCGTGCAGTTCTCCAGCAGGAGGACATCACCGTCATCGACTACCGAACGATCCAGCAAGTCTGGTCCGGAGGCACGAGCTTCGAATGAACGGTCCGGCCCATCACGCCCCCACGGCAGTCGCGTCTGGCGCAGCGTCAAGGCTCTGCTGGACACCGAGCGCCTACGTCAGAGTGGGCAAGGTCGGCGTCCCGTACGGGCTGCGCAGCGAACCGTCCAGGGGCTGCGGCCACTTCAGCCCCCATGTGTCCTGCCTTCCCGACCTGGAGGCGTACCTCGCCGACCTTCTCCGCAGCCGTGAGCGCCTGGCGGCCGTGATCAACGCTGACGCCTGGGCGAAAGCCAGGGCGATGCCCTCCGACGAGGAGATCCGCCGCGTCCGCCGCCTGATCGGCCGGGTGAGAGGCTCCGTCAACGAGCTCTCCGAGCAATAGCGCACCGAGATCGAGCAGGCCACCAACCAGACCAATCATCAACCACTAGGCCAAACCGGTTAAGAACACCTAATTCGTGATAGACCCGCCTCAGGCTGATGGCAATACCGAGATGACGCTCTGTGACCCAGCCCACACCTTCTATAATCCTATCGAGTTAGTGGGAGATCCACTATGGTGGAGACGTTTGAAAGTTGTTCAAAGTGGCTCCACGGGGGTGGGCCCATGCGCGTCGCAAACCCGTACGAAAGTATGCCGGCCGGAGATTCGACGCGAATGCCTGCACACTCCAGACCGTCCCCGTGCGCCGCGCTGCGATGTGACATGAGGAGAGTCGTGGCCAGGCCTGAACGTCTGATCGACCCCGATTCCGGGCCACTGGCGGAGTTCGCCAATGATCTGCGAGCTCTGCGAGAAAGCTCCGGAAAGCCGAGCTACCGGGATCTTGCCAAGATCGCGCTCTTCGCCCCGTCGGTCCTCTCCAGCGCCGCGAGCGGCCATCGTCTTCCGACACTGCCGGTGACACTGGCGTTCGTCGCGGCGTGCGGTGGCGATCAACAGGAGTGGGAACACCGTTGGCGCTGGCTCGCCCGGCATCTGGGCGTCCACGAGATGGACGCCGCACCGGCCGGGCAGCATTCCAGCGCGACCGGCAAGCGCGGGCGAAGGTCCGTTCCCACCGTGACGCGCCTGCCGCGGCCGACGCAGATCCCCCGGGGTCTCACCACGTTCGTCGGCCGGGAGTCGACCACGGCCGAAGCGATAAGCCGTATGCGGCTCGACGCCGACCACCGACTTCCGCTGCTGATCACCGGTCCGGTCGGTATCGGCAAGACCGCACTCGCGCTGCGCCTGGCCGCCATGGTGTCGAACGACTACCCGGACGGCCAGCTCTTCGCGAACCTGAACTGTACGGATCCCGGGACAGGTGCCCAACACGTCGCAACCGGCTTTCTCCACGCGCTGGGCCTGCCGCCGGAGTTGGTCCCCGCGGACCCGACCCAGCAGATCAATCTTTATCGCTCGATGCTTGCGGAACGCCGGCTGCTCGTACTGCTCGACGGGGTCAAGGACGAGGAGCAGATCCGCCCGCTGATCGGCGCGTCGGGACAGAGCCTGACCCTCGTCACCAGCCGGGCCCGGCTGCTCGGACTCGACGACACGCATCGCGTTGAGCTCTGTGCCCTCAGCAACGAGGCGTCGGTCACCCTCCTCGGCCGGATCGCCGGGGCGGCGCGGATGCGGGCCGAGGGCGATGCCGTGTCCGCCATCGCCGACGCCTGCGGCAACTCCCCGCTGGCGCTCAACCTGCTCGGCCGCCGGCTCGCGGCGCGGCCTGAGCAAACCATCCGCTCGGTCGCCGACCAGCTGGGCCGCCCCGACCTGGCGTTGGAGTTGATCGCTGTCGGCGATGTCAAGCTCCGCGACCGGTTCGCCGCCGCCTACCGACGGTTGCCGGAGCATACCCGCTCGGCTCTGCTCTTATTGACCCACGACCTGTCCGACGGAACCACGGCGGCCGCCGCCGCCTCGGTCTTGAACATGCCGCAGGCAACGGCCGAAACCAGGCTGGAGTCGAGCGTCGACGCGGGCCTGCTCTGGCGGTCCGCGACGACCGGACGTTACTACTCACCGCGGCTGGTCGGGGCGTTTCTCCGGGAGATGCTCGACGTCGAGCGCCGCAGTGCGCGCGCGCTGGAGGTGCCGCGGCGACGCGTGCTGCGCTCGGTCCCGCGATCCGGACCGGTCCCCCACGAGCCTGCCCTCAGCGGCTTCTGGTACGAGTGCGGATGAGGCGCCCCGGCCACGGAATTGATTGTTCCGGCATCGGCGTTCTGGCGGTCAACTACCGCCTCTGCTGGGATCGTGCCCATGGCGAGCATCACAACAAACTCTGATAAACGTCCGGATTCGCCGAGCATTCTCGCGAGTTTCCGAGCTACCCCGGTCCCGGTCAGATACCTGCTCGGGGGCATATTGGTCAACCAGGCCGGTGCCTTCGCGCAGAGCTTTCTGCTGCTCTATCTGACCGTGAACCGTTTCTCGGTCGGTCAAGCCGGCATCGCGCTCGCCGTCTACAGCGCGGGAGCCGTGTTGGGCACCCTGGCCGGTGGGGAGGTGACGCACCGAGCGGGTCCGCGGAACACGATCATCGGTGCCATGACCGTCTCGGCGGTTCTGATCTCGATAGTCCCCTGGCTGGCCACGCCGGCGCTCTACGGGGTGCTGCTGGTCGTCGTCGGACTGACCGGTCTCGCCACCCAGGCCTATCGTCCGGCGTCGTCGGTGCTGCTGGCGGAGCTGATGCCGGCCGAGAACCGGGTGATGGGCTTCGCCATGCAGCGCACGGCGATCAGCGCCGGCTCGGCACTCGGCCCGCTGATCGCGGCCGCGCTGGTGCTGGTCGACTGGGACCTGTTGTTCTGGGTGGACGGCCTGACGGCCCTGGCGTACGCCGGCCTGGCTTTGATCTTCTTCCCGGCCGGCACCTCGACCAGGGCTCAGGAGCGGACGAACGTCCCCACCCGGAGCGCCTATCTCGCTCTTCTGCGGGACGGCCGGTTCCTGCTCTTCCTGCTCTCGATGCTGCTCGGCGCCTTGATCTACGCCCAGTACTACGTCGCCCTGCCGCTGCAGATCACCGCCGACGGATATCCCACCGCGGTTTACAGCGCCGTTCTGGTGGTCTCGTCGCTGACGCTCATCCTGTGCGAACTGAAGGTGACCTCGTACACCCAGAACCGTCCGGCCCACCGGGTCAGCGCGTTCGGTCAGGCGGTCTTCGGCATCGGGCTGATCGGGTACGCGCTGGCCACACTGAACGTGACCGTTCTTTTCATCGCCACGCTCCTGGTCGCGTTCGGGGCGATGTTCAGCGGACCGATGATGTTCTCGTACCCGGCGACCTTCCCGGACACGGTGAAGGCCCGCTACATCGCCGCGCATCAGGCGTCGTTCGGGCTCGGACTGGCACTGGGCCCGGTCTTCGGCGTCGCGGTCTGGGAGGCGTTGCACCGCGGGGTGTGGTGGGTCTGCGGCCTGCTGGGCTTGGTCTCGGCGGTCCTCGCCCTGGTCTCGATGGCGCCGCGGGCAGACGCCGCGCCGCAAGAGGATCCCGAGCCGCGGGAAGATGCCGCCCCGCAGGAGGACGCCGTGCCCTGACGAGGCGGTGAGCGGCCGTACGGAATGAACCGGACGAGCGCGCCAGGTGGCCGGAGCCGGCACACCTGGCGCGCTCGCGCGTGGATCGAGTATCACGAGCACGGCGACGCGCCCTCAGCGCGTGAACGCTCCATTGATCGTACCGAAGTCGATCGTGTCGGCGGTGTCGCCGTAGCCGCCGACGCCGAGCAGCGCGACCGCCGCCCTCCGCGTGCTCTCCAACGCGATCTGGGTGAGCAAGGGACCGACGCTGACCCGGGCGACGCCCAACTCGCCCAGACGCCGGACCGAGGGGGCACCCGGGCCCGCCATGATGTTCAACGGGCCGTCCACGGCGCCGACCAGCGCCTCGATCGTCGGCTCGTCGACGACACCGGGGACGAACAGGCTGTCGGCACCGGCGGCGCGATAGATCGCAAGCCGCTCCAACGTGGCGTCGAGGCGCGTACCTTCCGGACCGACCTGACGGAGGTAGGTGTCGGTGCGCGCGTTGACCACGAGGTCACCGCCGGCGGCGGCGGCCGCCGCCCGAGCCGCTCGGATCCGCTCGGCATGCACCTTCGGATCGAGCAACGGCGCGCCGTCGACACCCGGTGAATCCTCCAGGTTGATACCGGCGACACCCAGCTCGACCAGCGAGCGAACGATCGCCGCGATGTCGTCGGGGGTGCCGTCGCCGTAACCGCTCTCGATGTCCGCGCTGACCGGGACATCGACCACGGCGACGATACGGCCGATTGCCGCCAGAGCGTCCGGACGGGCCAGTTCCTGGCCGTCTCCGTGACCGAGCGCCCAGGAGACGCCAGCGCTCGTGGTGGCGATTGCGGGCGCCCCGGCCAGTTCGATGATCCGTGCACTGGCCGCGTCCCACGCGTTCGGAAGAACCAGAGGGCGCCGGTCGTGCAGGGCGCGGAGTTGCTGGGCTCGCGTTGCCTGAGTCAATGAGATCTCCGATCGGTCTCCGAGGGGTCGATGTACGGATGACGGGTCGGTCACCGCGGGTCCGCGGCGACTCGGACGCTGAACAGGTCCAGTTCGCGAAACGCGGTCGGGCGTACGTCGCGCAGCCGGGTCGACCAGGCCGAAACGGTGCTCTGATACCACAGCGGAACGGCCGGCATGTCGGCGAGGATCAGCTCCTCGGCCTGCCGGTAGAGCTGCCAGCCGGCCTGTTGGGAGGGCGCGGCGTCGGCCTTCGCCAGCAGGTCGTCCACCTCGGGGTTGGAATAGCCACCGTGGTTCTCGGAGCCGCCGGTGCGATAAATCGGGTTGAGGAAGTTCTCGATCGAGGGGTAGTCCGCGATCCACCCCGACCGGTAGATCGCCGTCACCGAACGGTCGGCGATCCGCTGCCGGAACTCCGCCAGCGTCGGTACGCCGACGAACCGGCACTCACGGCCGAGAGTCCTGCTCACGTGAGCACACAGTTCCGTGTACGGCAGGATGGAGGACTCGGTGTTCGACGTCAGCTCGATCACGCCGTCGAAGCCGGACTCGTCGAAGAGCTGCTTCGCCCGGACCGGCTGATAGGTGCACAGCTCGTGGGGCCCCGTGTCGCGTCGCCCCTGGATGCCGGGCGGCACGAGCCCGTCCGCCGGTTCCAGCTGCCCGAAGAACACCTTGGCGATCAACGCCTCGCGGTCGATCGCCAGGGAGATGGCCTGGCGCACCCGAGGGTCGGCGTACCGGCCGTCATGCAACGGGAAGGTGAACGTCTGGATGCCGAACCAGGTCCGGTTGCGCGCCCGGCCCGGCAGCTCCTCGAGGTAACGGTTGTCTTCCATCGCGGAGTACGGCGCGACCTCGGTGAAGTCGAGCCGGTCGGCGATGACGTCCGCGTATGCGGCGTCGGTGCTGGTGTAGAAGCGGAATTCGACGCCGCCGATGTGTGGCTTCGTCGCCCCGCCGTATTCCCGGTAGCGCCGGACCCTGACGTTCTGGCCGGGCTCGGCGGAGACGAACTCGAACGGACCGTTGCCGATCGGGTGAGCCGCAAAACTCCCGGGATCGGCGAAGAAACTCTCCGGTAGCGGGAAGAACGCGGCCGCCCCGAGCTGTACGGGGAACTCGGAGAACGGCGCGGAAAGAGTGACGACGAACTCCCGGTCGCTCACCAGCCGCAGGCCCGACAGCTCGGTCGCCGGCGGGTCGGTGCCGTCGTCGGGATGAACCGCGGCGTAGCCGTCGATGTGCGCGAGGAAGGGGGCACCGTGCAGACCGTTCGGGCCATAGGCGGTGTGGTTCCAGGCGCGGACGAAACTGGCGGCGGTGACCGGGGTGCCGTCGTGAAACGTCCAACCCGGCTTCAACGTGATCGTGTAGACCCGGGAATCGGTGGTGCTGATCCTTTCGGCGACCGCATTGTTCGGCGCCCCGGTCTCGGGATCGTATTCGACCAGCCCGCGAAAGAGCGCGCCGACGATCTTCACGCCGCCGGACTCGGTGGTGTGCCCGGGAACGAGGGCATTCGCAGGTTCGGTGCCGTGATAGCTGATGAACGCTTCAGTGTCGATCTCGGCATCGCTCCCGTCTTCGCGCCGCTCCGCAGCGAGGACATCTTGATGCGGTGGATACGTCTGCACGTTGCGCTCCGTGATCGTTCAGGAATGAGTCCGCAGTCGGATATGCGCACCAGTCAAGCCAGCCCGCCGGTTGATCGACAGTCCCGATCGCCCCGAACAATTAATCGGCTTGGTTCCTCCGATCGGCCTCGACCGCCCGTTCGCCGAGGCCTGCCAGGGTGCGGCGGCCATGACGTTCTCCGAGCCGCGCGCCCCGCGAGCGCCCGTTGGTTGTCCTCTCCGGACCGTTCTTTCAGTCACCCGCCTCAATGGTTTGAATGGGAACGGCACTACGAGAAGCGAGGGGGATCAATCGCATGCCAGTCGATCACATCCGGCCGGGACCCGAGCACACCACCGCGCCTGCGGAAGCAGACAGCGCTCCGATCGGCGCCGCGTCCGCCGCAGCCGAGATCCTGGCCCGCGCCCGGGCCGCGGCGCCGCTGTTGCGCGAACTCGGGCCGACATCGAGCGCGAGCGGCGCCTGCCCGTCGAGGCGGTGGAGCTCCTGCGCGACACTGGGGTCTTCCGGGTGGGCTTCGCGCGCAGCCGGGGCGGCCCCGAACTCAACTCCATCGAGCAGACCGAGGTCATCGAGGCACTGTCCTACGGCGACGCCGCCGCGGGTTGGTGCGCGATGATCGGGTCGGACTCCGGGCTGTACGCGCAGTTCCTCGACGAGCCGGTGGCCAAGGAGATGTTCACCAGCCTCGACATGGTGACCGCCGGGCTGCTCTTTCCGGTCGGGCGCGCCGACCGCGTCTCAGGCGGCTACCGCCTCACCGGCCGCTGGCCGTTCGGCAGCGGCATCACGCACGCCGACTGGGTGATCTCCGGCGCGTTCGTCCATCTCGACGGGCAGCCCGAGCCGGGCGCGAACGGCGAACCGCACGACTCCAAGCTGTTCATCGTGCCCCGCACCGACGTCGAGGTGATCGATACCTGGCACACCACCGGGCTGGCCGGCAGCGGCAGCTGCGACTACGCGATCAGCGACCTCATGCCGCCCATCGGGGTGGGCGTCAACCTGGCCATGCTCGACGGCCACGACCTCGCCCTCGCCACCCACCCCACCGTCGCCGAGGCCGTCCGCGCCTACGAGAACACCATGCTGCCGCGATCCAACGCCCTGGCCGAAGCCCTCGTCGACAGCGCCGACTTTCTCCTGAAGGCCGAAGAGCAGCCCGACGGGCACGACGAAGCCCGCGCCCCGCAGAAGAAGCTCAAAGCACAGGAGCGACAGCCGCAGGAACCCCCGCACAGCACCACCTGACGGGGTCGCACCGCACCCATGTTCCGCCGACGAATGGCTCCGGGAGCCCCCCTCTGTGCACACCTGGAGGCGTTCGTCGGCCGCGTACCGGTTTCCCGACGCCCCGTAGTTGGTGTAGACGTTCCTTTGCCCGCAGGCCGTCTTCACGGCTGTCCGCCCGTACGCGTCCGCCCTTCCGGCTGTCGCACAGCGCGAAACGGGGCCCCTGCGCATCCCCCGTCAGAGCTACCCGCACTGTCCCGGCACGGGTGATCCCCGGGAAGCCGCGGATTTCTACCGTGGTCCTCGGATCACCGCACGGTGCCCTTGCGACAGGAGACCACCATGGACGCCACGTCCGACACGCAGCACGAACCCGGCGCCGCCCCGGACCGGAGTCCGGACGAACGCGGTGGGCGGCTGGTCCGGATCGTGCGCTCACCGCTCGGCTGGCTGCTGACGGGCGTGGTCGGCGTCGGCCTGGTCTCCGCGCTGACGGCGACGGGCCCCGGGCCGGTGCCGGCGCTGGGCGCGGTCGCGGCGGTGGCCGTGTACTGGTGGGTGACGCACCGTCTGGCCGGGCGCGACGTCCCGGAGATCGCCCGCCGGGGTGCCGTACGGGAGGCGCTGTTCGGTGGCGGGATCGGCCTGGGGTTCATCCTCGTCCCCGTCCTACTGCTCACTGTTTTCGGGGGCTACTCGTTCTCGTGGGCCGGGCACGGTTTCCTCGGCATCCTGTGGACGACCGTGATGGTGCAGATCGGCGGGTCGGTCACCGAGGAGCTGCTCTTCCGCGGTCTCGCCCTGCAGGCGCTGGAGCAGCTGTGGGGCAGCCGGGCCGCGGTCGTGATCACCTCGCTGTTCTTCGGGATCGCGCATCTCGGTGCTGCGGAGGCCACGTTGTGGAGCGCGTTGGCGATCGCGGTGGAGGCGGGGGTCCTGCTGGGAGCGGCGTTCCTGTGGCGTCGTAGCATCTGGTTCGTCGCCGGGGTGCACTTCGCCTGGAACGCAGCCGAACAGCTGCTCGGCATCCCGGTCTCCGGCCACACCCCGGAAGGCTGGTTCACCCTGGATGTCCATGGCCCCGCTCTCCTGACCGGCGGTGGTTTCGGCCTGGAGGCATCGATCCTGTCCGTCCTGGTCGGCGCGGCCATCGCGGTCTGGATGCTGCGCCGGGCCCGCTCCAGCGGCGGAGTCACGACCCGCACCCGTCGCGGCCGCTGAGAGCGGCCGAACCTCCAGGAGACGAAGTGGCGACCCTTCAGACATTGGTCAGGATCCCGCTGTTGCGGGTGCCGTACACCTGGTGGCGGCGACAGGACGCCTCCGTCCAGGACACCGTCCTCGCGCTGGCACTCACCGTGTCGGCCTTCGTGTCGAACTTCGCCCACATCGGCGGACAGATCGGCGACCTGCCCCAGCAGCCGCGCAATGCACTGAGCCTGATCCTGGTCCTGGTTCTCGTCCTGGCTCAGGGCCTGCCGCCGGCATTCCGCCGCCGATGGCCGGCCGGCACACTGGCCGTCGTCGCCGTCGCGTTCGCCACCCATCAGGCACTGGCCTTCCCCACCTCCTTCGCCAGCCTGGGCCTGTACCTGGCCCTGTACTCCGCGGGCGCGCACCAGGTCCGCCTCCGCCGCGAGTTGGCCCTCGGGCTGAGCGCGGGCTACGTCGTGCTGGCCCTCGTCCTCAATGCTCTCGGCTCACCCCAGGGGTTCCTGGGCTATCTCGCGTTCTATCTGTTCCTGGCCGCGTTCTGGCTGGTAGGGAGGACCGTGCGCAAGCACCGGACACAAGAGGCAGAACGACAGCGCCTCACCGCCGAAGTGGCCACCGCCACCGAAAGGGCCCGGATCGCCCGCGAACTGCACGACGTGGTCACCCACCACGTCACCGCCATGGTCATCCAGGCCGACGCGGCACAGTTCCTCATCGACTCCGCCCCCGAACGGGCCGGCGAGTCACTGACGCACGTCAGCGACACCGGCCGCCGCGCCCTGACCGACCTGCGCTACCTCCTCGGCGTCCTGGAGGCGACCGGAGAGACCGCCTCCGCGCACCTGGCAGGGAAGGAGGACCGTTCACCCACCCTGGGAGAGGTCGGTGACCTGGTCGAGCAGACCCGTAGATCAGGCCAGCCGATCGAGTTCACCGAGCGGGGCGAGCGCCGGGAGCAGAGCGTGGAGGTCGAGCTCGCCGCCTACCGGGTCGTGCAGGAAGCACTCACCAACGCGGTCAAGTACGCGGCCGGACAGCCGACTTACGTCCAGCTGCGGCACATCGAGGAACACACCGAGATCAGCGTGACCACCGATGGACCCGCCCAAACGCCGACGACCGAAGAGCCGCATCGGCAGGGTGGCGGGCGCGGTCTGGGCGGCCTGCACGCACGCGTGATGATGCTGGACGGCCACTTCGAGGCCGGGCCCCGCCCCGGAGGCGGGTTCGAGGTCCGGGCCACCCTTCCCTTCCAGCCCCGGCAGGCGTGAACCCCGTGAGCACCGCACCCGACCCGATCCGCGTCCTCGTCTGCGACGACCAGGCCCTCGTCCGCACGGGCTACGTCACGATCCTCTCCGCACAACCCGACCTGGAGGTCGTCGGCGAAGCCGTCAACGGACACGAGGCCGTCGCGGCCTCACGGCGGCTGCACCCCGACGTGGTCGTGATGGACATCCGCATGCCCCTCCTCGACGGCATCCAGGCCACCCGCCAACTCGCCGGCCCCGACATCAAGGACACCAACCCGCCGAAGATCCTGGTCGTCACCACCTTCAACGTCGACGCCTACGTCTACGATGCCCTGCGCGCCGGAGCCAGCGGCTTCCTCCTCAAAGACGCACCCCCCACCGAACTGGTCAACGCCATCCGCACCGTCGCCCGCGGCGAAGCCCTCCTCGCACCCGCCGTCACCCGCCACCTCATCGGCCACTACGCCGGACACCTACGCCCCGCCGCCAACGCCCACCCGGCCAAGGACGACGTCGTGACTGCGCTGACCCCCCGCGAACTCGAAGTGCTCCAGCACATCGCCGAAGGCCTCTCCAACACAGAGATCGCCACCGCCATGTACATCACCCCCGAGACGGTCAAGACCTACGTATCGCGCGTCCTCGCGAAGCTCGGCCTGCGCGACCGCGTCCAGGCCGTCGTCCTCGCCCACCGCACAGGACTCGCCCAGGGCACGACGTGACCGGGGCAGCCATGGCAGACCGATCCCAAGCGCATGGACGAGGAAGGGCACGACCAAAAGGTCCGCTCGGACCGCCCCGCAAGATCCCAGGAAATCGACAGCCTCACGGGCAATTCTGCGCCAGCTGGGAGGCAGCAGCGAGGGTGGTGCCATTGCCTCCCGTTCAGGCCAGTGCAGGCCGGGCCGCCCCAGGTGACGAGTGACGGAGTCGACCTGGCTGCCGCAGATCCCACGGGTTGCTCCTGTGATCGGCGTGGCGAGTGCTGCAAGGTCTGGCGACGGTGCGGAGCAGGTCGACTGCGGCGGCGGGGCGGCCGGCGCGCTGCATAGTGATCGCGAGGGCCCGGGCCGCCTCTCCGGTGATCACGGGATCGCCGCTGGCGAGAGCGAGGTAGCGGGCCGCAGTGAAGTCCGCGCGTGCTTTCCGCAGGCGCGAGCGGAGCGCCGCGAGGTCGAGTGCCGGTGCCGGTGCCGGTGCCGCCGAAGGCCGGAACAGGGCTGCCTCCTGAGCGGCGCCCGGGTCATCCGGCGGGCGGGCAGCGATCGGTTCGGCGCTCGCCGGACCGGCGATCAGTGCGGCGCTGAGCCCGACGGCCCCGCCGAGTAGCTTCCTTCGTCACACCGCGTCCTCCTGTCGCCGCCTGGCGTCGCGCTCCACAGCCGGCTCGCCCCCCCCGCATGTGCAAGGAGGGCGCGCCGCACCGGTGTTGCCACGCCGCGGTCTGCCGGGTCGAGCCCCAACGCGTCGGCGAGAGCCACACCGCGTCAGCCGGTCACGGGCAGGACGGACCGTCAAGTACGGACACCAGGGCCTCCAGGATCCCGACAAACTCTGCGGTCGGGATCATTGCTACGAAGACCTCCCCCGCGTCCTCGGGATGTCTGGGCAGGTGCTCCTTACGCAAGAACTGCACGGTGAGGACCGAACGGTCCCCGGCGCCGAAAAGGTACGCCGTCACGTTGTCGGTCGTGGGCCCCCAGTCCAGGGCCCGGAACCGGCTGCGGAACTCGTGGTCGGCTTCGGTCTCGTCGTCGGCCCCGGCGCTGAGCGTGAGACGCCGGTGGGTGGCCTCCGGGGACAAGCCGTCGAACGGCAGCGCAGAGCCTCCGTCGGAACGCAGCCGTCCGGCCGTCTCCAGCACGGCGCGGCGGAACTGCCCGACGAACGCCGTATTGTCGTCACAGGTCAGCCACTTCCCTGCGGCCCACAGGTCCACCCGGCACAGCGCGTGGTCCCGAACTCCGACCTCGACTGCGAACGTGTGCCTGTCTCCCAGAATCATGGTCACACCCGGGACCATCGCAGGCCCCGCCCCTCACCCACAAGCAAATACCCTGCGAAGATCACCGACAGCATCCAGAACCCGTGCCAGAGCAACTACTCGTGACTGAAGCCGCTCAGGCCGAGGGCGAAGTAGCAGGTGTAGGTCAGCAGCACGTAGAGGCCCGGAAGGATGGGCGACCAGCGGGGGTTCGCCTTCTGCCGGAACTTCAGGGCGGCCAGGGCGGGCAGGGCCAGCGGGAGCAGCGCCAGCGGTACCAGTGCCGGTGTGGGCCGCGCTCCGACGGCCAGCAGCACAGCGGCGAGCACCGGCGCGACCAGGGCGATCGCCACCGTGCCGGGGAGGCCGAAGATGGCGACGTAGCTGCGCTCGCCGGGGCGGAGGCGGCGAGTGATCTTCTTCGCCAGCTCCAGATGGACCGCGGTGAGCACGAGGATCACCACGGCGAGTGCTCCGTACCGGCTCGGGTGGAGCGAGGTGGTGTCCAGGTAGCGGGTGTAGAGGTAGAGGTGCAGCAGCAGGGGCGCCGGGTAGCTGACCGCCAAGCTGAGCAGGAGCCGGTCCCCGGAGGGCCAGTGCAGCCAGTGGTAGACGGAGAGCACGAGCGCGCAGTAGGCGAGCTGCCCGGCGAGGACGGCCAGGGCGACGGGGCTGCCGGCGTTGAGTGCCAGCACCAGGGCGGAGCCCACCGCGCACAGCACCAGCAGGTCGCGGACGCTCACCGCGCCGCTCGCCAGCGGCCGTTCCGGGTTGTGGCGGCGGTCGTAGTCGAGGTCACGGATGTCGTCCGCGGCGCGCATCATCAGCAGCATGACGGTGAGTGTCACGGCGGCGTTGAGGGTGCTGAGGCCGGGTCGCCAGGGCGGGTCGTGCGGCTGGACCGCGGCGAACAGCCCGGTGACGCCGTAGGCCCAGGCCCAGGCGAACGAGACGGAGCGGACCGGGGGGTAGCTGCCGGCCACGTAGCGGGCCCAACGACGGATCATGCCGCATCCCCCGTCGTCCGCCACCGCACCGGAAGCGTCCACACTCCGCGCATGAACATCCTGGTGCGCCAGTCGAGTTCGGTCTCGTCCACGGCGATCTCGAGCCGGTCGAGCCGGCGCAGGATCGCGGCCAGGCCCTCCTGGAGCTCCACCCGGGCGTGGGCGACGCCGAGGCACAGGTGTCGGCCGTGCCCGAAGCCGAGGTGGGGGTTGGGCGTGCGGTCGGGGCGGAACTCGTCGGGGTCGGTGAACGCGTGCTCGTCCCGGTTCGCCGCGTCGGTGAGCGGGATGACGACCTGTCCGGCCTCGATCACCGTGCCGGCCAGCTCCACCGGTTCGAGCGTCACGTGCGGCTGGCCGCCGGTGCCGGCGAACCACACCCAGCGCAGCAACTCCTCGACCACGGTGGGGATTCGGGACGGGTCACGGCGGAGCGAGTCGGCCAGGCCCGGCGTGCGCAGCACCTGCAGCACGCACATCGCCAGGTGGGAGGCGGTGGTCTCGCCGCCCGCCATCAGCAGGCCGAAGCCGAAGACGACGATCTCCTCGTCGCTGAGCCGGCCCTCCTCGGGCGCGGTCAGCAGTGAGGTCAGCAGGTCGTCGCCGGGCGCACCGGTCTCGATCGCCCGCCGCCGCTGCGCCACCTGCTCGAAGAAGTAGGCGTACATCGCCTCGTGGGCGGCCTCGACCTCGTCGGCCGCGAACCGGCCGGCGGACATCATGACGGTCACCCGTGGCAGCAGTCCGTCGAGGTCCGCGACCGGGACACCGAGCAGGTCGCAGATCACCCGGTAGGGGAAGGGAGTGGTGAACTCCGCTATCAGGTCGGCCGGTTGGCCGAGGGATTCGAGTCGGTCGAGCAGTTCCTCGGCGATCTCGACGATGCGGGGCCGGTCCTGCTCCCCCCGGCGATGGGTGAACCGGGACTGGACCGCGCTGCGGCGCCGCGTGTGGGTGGGCGCGTCGCTGGTGACCAGCGCGAGCGAGGTCGACTTGCGGGCGAACAGGGTGCCGTTGACCCAGGCCTCCCGGCTGAACCGCGGATCGGCCAGCACCGTCTTCACGTCGGCGTGCCGGGTGACCAGCAGCGCCCTGCGGCCGCCGGCCATCTGCACCGGCACCAGCGGCTCGTCGCGGAAGCGGTCCAGGTACCCGGGGTCCAGGCTGATGCCCGGCCGGTCGGCGAGCGGGAAGCGCGGGCATTCGGCGGCCGGGCTGCCGCTCCCAGAAGCGGGAGCAGCAGGGACGGCAACGGGGCAGCGCCCGGTCTCGTCGGTCACGCGAACGTCGGTCACGCGAACCATCCTTCGGCGGGCTCGCGCGCGGTGTCGGGAGCGCTGTGCCAGTACTCGTGCAGGCTCGCGCACCGCCCGTCCTCGGCGAAGCGCAGGGCGAGGCAGCCGGCGGCGGTGCGGGGCGTGCCGGTGGCGGGGTCGTGCAGGATGCACCACCACTCGACGAAGGCACGGTCACCGGACGCGAGCGGGGTGCCGAACCAGACCACCGGGTCCTTCTGGTTCGACAGCGTCGTGGTCCAGTGCTCGGCGATCGCCCGTCGCCCGACCCGGGCCTCGCCGTAGGGGCCCTGGTGGTACGAGGCGTCCTCGGTGAACAGCTCGGCGATCGCGTGCGGATCGCGGCCCTTCCAGCGCTCCTCGATCAGGTCGATCCACTGGTGCACGTTCATGTCATCTCCTTGTGGGGGTACGGGATTTCCGCGGGCACGGCTGCGCCGCCCGCAACACTTGCAATCTCGGTCTCGGAGAGCAGGCGCACCGTTCCGGCGTCGCCGTCCAGCTCCACCCAGGCGCCGTCCGGGATGGCCGTGAGGGCCCCGGGTACGGCGACCACGGTCGGGATTCCCAGCAGTCGGCCGCTGATGGCCGTGTGCGAGATCAGGCTGCCGCGCTCGACCACGATGCCCTTGGCCGCCATCATCAGCGCCAGCCAGCCCGGATCGGTCTCCTTGGCGACCAGGATGCGGTCCGTGCAGGACTCCGGCGGGACCGAGGCGTCCCGCACGATCTTGGCGCGGGCGCGCACCCGGCCGCTGCTGGACGCCAGGCCGCGCAGCACACCGTCCCCGGTCGGGTCCGCAGCGAGGACGGTGTCCTGACGCGACGTCAGCGCGACGGGCACCGGAAGCTCGGCCGGGACGGTGAAGTACGCGGGCGGCTCGGCCTTCCCGGCGGACCGCTCCAGCTCCGCCCGGCGGCGGCGCACGACGGCGCGGAGGTCGGTCTCGGTCAGGGTGCCGTCGAACGCGCCCAGGACCTCCTCCACCTGCAGGTGCACCAGGTCGGCAACCTGGTCCAGCATCCCGGCGGCGACCAGCCGGTCGCCCAGCCGCCACAGCACGTCCCGGGAGATGCCGTACAGCTGGCTGCGGCAGAACCGGGTGTCCTCGCGCGCCTTGACCGAGAACCGCAAGGACGCCAGCGCGGCGCCCAGCGCCGCCCGGAGCAGCGGGTTGGGGCACGCCTCGCGCAGCGCCTGCCGCGCCGTGGTCCTGGTGCGCGCCTCGTCGGCCAGGTTGGCCTCGACGGTCAGGCCCTGGGTGATGAACGGCCGCAGGGTGGGCAGGATCATCCACGGTTCCTGCCGGGGCGTGAGCGCCTCCAGCTTCAGGTCGTGCAGCGCACGGTCGCCGTAGGCCGCCAGGTGCTGTCCGAAGGCGGCCGCGACGTCGGCGCCGTACCGGCCGGCCGTGATCTCGGCCCAGACCTCCCGTTCCGGCCGCTCCAGCACGGCCTCGCGCAACTCCGGTCGGGCACCGGCCAGTTCGGCCAGTGCGATGGCCGAGCGGACCGAGGCGAGCGTGCGGTTGGGCTTGCCACCGGCCAGCAGGCGCGGCAGCAGCGCGGTGCCGTCGGGGACCCAGCGCTTCAGCAGCGCGCTCGTGCAGGCGAGGGCGGCCAGCGCGAAGTAGGTCGTCACCATCGTGGTGCCCCAGCGCTGCTCGGCCTCGGCCCACATGTGCCGGTAACGGGCGATCAGTTCGTCGGCCGAGCAGTGCTCCAGTGCGGCGGAGTCGGCCGCCAGGGCGTCCCACCAGCGCAGGAAGCTGCGCAGCCGCCGGGGCTGCTGCGCGTACATCCAGGCCAGCCGCGGCAGGGCGGGCAGCACGTCCGCCCACGGCCTGCGGTGTTCCGGGTGGGGTGTGCCGGTCCGCTCGGTCAGCCCGAGCGAGCGTTCCCACAGCGGCCGCATCAGCACGAAGCCGGGGACCTGTCCGTGCAGCGCGTACCAGGCGTCCAGCCGGTAGAACACCCGGCCGTCCAGGTAGCCGATCATGCGGCTGAGGTGGTGCCGGTTCCGGCGCAGCGAGCGGCCGCTGACGCCGAACCGCCGGTAGAAGTCGGTGAATCCGATCCGGTAGAAGACCCGGGCCTGGGAGTAGGTCAGGGCGCTGGTCAGACCGGGGAAGCTCTCAGTGAGGTTGTGGTTGGTCCACGGCGTCTGCGGGCCGTCCCGTAGGCGACCGACCTCCTGCGCGCCGGCCACCACCACCGGTCTGGACTGCACCAGGTGGATCCGGCCGTCGGCGGTGATGACGCCCTCGACGTCCTGCGGCCCGCCGAAGAGCTGTTCCGCCTCGGCGGCGAGGGCGCAGATCCGGTGCACCTCCGGGTCCGTGAGCACCGGTGCGTCGGCGAGTTCGGCGGGCACCGGGAGCGTGACCGGTCCGTCGCCGGGCCGGGCGGGGTCGAGACCGACCATCATGGTCTTGGCGACGGTGTCGGCCTCGATCGTGCCGGTCGGACCGTCGACGAAGAAGTGGTCGATGTCCGCCTTCTCCTGCACGATGCCTTCGCCGATCCCGTGCGCAGCGGCGATCACCCTCCGGTCGGCACCGGTGCGCGGGTCGCGGGTGAACACCACGAACGACCGCACGCCCGGCACCATCCGCTGCACCCCGACCGCCACCCGGGCCGTGGTCGGATCGCTGCCCCGGCGCACCCGGTAGAGCACCGCCTCGGGGTTGTACGCGGAGGCCCAGCAGTCGACGATCCGGGCCAGCACGGCGTCGCGGCCCACGTACAGGAAGCTGTCGGACAGACCGGCGAACGGGTCGCCGGCGCCGTCCTCCCCGGTGCCGTCCGCTGCCGCCGCCACGCACGCCCGGACGGCCACCAGGCCGTCGCTGTCCGCCAGTTGGTCGAACTCGGACAGTACTCGTTCGGCCAGCCCGGCCGGCAGGCCGGCGGCGCGGATCCGTCCGCGTGCCGCCGCCGCCCAGTCGAGCAGCTCCCCGCTGCTCGCCCCGGCGCCCGGAAAGGCGGCGGCGGTTCGCTCGGAGGCCGGGAACGCCTCCGCGCTCACGCAGAAGAACCCGGGTACGGGCAGCCCGGCCCCGCTCATCACGTACTGCCGGGCGAACTTGTGTCCCACCGCGGCCGGATCGCCCAGGGCGGGTCCGTTCAGAACGGCCTCCACGGCTACCACACTCCCGGGACGAGACGCCGATGCCCGCCCGCGTAGTCGGGGTAGCCGGGCACGGCCCACAGCACCCGTTCCTCGACCAGGATGCGCCGGACCACGCACGCGCACAGCGCGGCGAACAGCAGCACGCTCAGCGGGTTGAGGAAGAACGCGACGAACCCGGCGTTGGCCAGCAGCATCCCGGTGTAGGCCGGATGCCGCACGTACCGGTACGGGCCGGTGGTCACGACCGAGTGGTCCGAGTACCGCACCACATGGTGCGAGTAGAACCGGCCCAGGGTGCGGATCGCCACCAGCCGGAGCGCGACCGCGCCGACGGACACCGCGATCGGCACGGTCAGCCACGGCGACCAGCCGTCCCACGGCAGCGGCCACAGGACCGCGGCCACGGCGGTACCGGCCCGGCTGAGCGCGTACGGCAGCAGGGTGCTGTTCTCGGCGGCCGACTCGGACGGGTGCCGGACGCTGATCCGGGCCTCGGCCACCACCCACCCGAGGTAGGCGAGGGCGAACAGCGCCGCGACCAGGTGCGGCCCCGGGCCGTCCTCGGCGAGCAGCAGGCCGATCGCGACGACGAGGACGGCGGCCACGGTCGGCAGCAGGGCGCGCAGGCAGAGTACGACGACACGTTGGTTCATCCCGCGCTCCGGCTCGCCCGGAAGCGGGCGTACACCTCGGGTCGCAGGATCTTGCCGGTGAAGACCAGCGAGCCGACCACCGGGCCTTCGCCGCCGTCCCGGCCGGCGATCAGGTCGAACCTGTACTCGGTCCGGCTGGCGGAGATGGGCACCGTCTGCCAGCGCAGCGTCAGCGGGAGCGAGGACGGCACCCCGACCGGCAGGTCGGCGGCGACCCCGCGCAGCAGGATCTGCGTGTCCAGCGACCAGCCGCCGGTGCGGTGGGTCAGCCAGGTGGACAGCTGCCGGCCGGCTTCGACCACGGCCTCGGTCCGGTGGATGCCGGGTCGCCGGCCGCTGAGCGCGTGGCCCTCGGCCGGGAACACCACGGCCGCGGTGACCCGGCCCCCGACCACGGACGGGTCGCCGATCATCACGTTCTCCGGGCGGACCCGGTGCACCAGCGACGCCTGCGCGGGCGGAATCCCGCCTCCGTCGAGGCCGTTCGGCCGGACGGGCAGGTCCGCCGGCGAGAACTCGGCCCAGCCGTCGGCAATGGGCGTGGATTCCTGGGAAATGCGAACGGCACACCGTTCGCCCTCCAACTTACTGGCGGACAGCTCCAGTTCCGGGCCGAGTTCGGCCATGGAATGGAGCGTCACCCCGGCCTTGATTCGGCCCGCCCCGGATATGTCGGTGCCGGCCACCACCAGGTCCGTCATGGCGCAGATCAGCAGCATGCCGGGAACGTGGTCGAGCGGGTGGTCGAAGAAGAACGGATCGCTCTGGTCGACCGTCAGGTCGGCCGTCCATCCGTCCCGGTCGGGCAGCGGCCGAACGGGGCCGATGAGTCTGCTTCTGTTCACGTCCGGAATCCTGGACGTCAGTACCGCATGGGTCATTGTTCTGGATACCCCGATTTCCTCGCCTGCCGAGTCGCCGGAGCGCGAAGCGCTTCGCGGGGACTCGGAGTCAGCGGTGGGCGTACAAGGCGGCTTCGTGCAGGCCGGGGAGCCGGCCGGGCGGCAGGCGGTCGATGGGATCAACCGCCGTTGCCGGGAAAGAACTTGGCGCGTTCGACTGTGTCGTCCACGCGAGTCGGTAGTTGTGGCGCCCGCTCAGGACCGATGGCGACCCGATCAACTACGGCGTGACCCTATCACCAGATATTCAGGACCAATTGGCTTGATCTTCATGGTTCCTGATGGCAGGTCAGATTCAACTCGCAGTGATGGCAAGCAAGTTCGTACCCCTATCCTGCGGCACTCGCCGGGCGGTGGGGTACGGATTCCGGGAGGTCTGCGCAGAGGGGCAGCAGATCTGCCCCTGCGGACACGGCCGGTCCGCCCGTACGGGCAGTGAGTCTGCCCGTACGCGTAGAGACGACGCGCCGTCAACAGTCGCTCAAGGCTGAGCAGTTACTGTTCTGTTCCCCCCCAGGCCCCGACTGCTCCATCGGCATACCCGATCGCGTCGGCGTGGCACCGGGACCGCTTCGAGGACGGGAACACCCGCTGTGATTCTTCTGACCGGTGTCACCGGAACGGTGGGCCGCGAGGTGGCCCGACTGCTGGCGCCGACCCGCCCCGTGCGGGTGCTCGCCAGGGACCCCGCGCGCCTGGCCCTGCCGGGCTGCGACGTCGAGGTCGCCACGGCCGAGTACGCGGACCGGGACGCGCTGCGGCGGGCGCTCGAAGGTGTCCGGACGGCGTTCCTGGTGACCAACGACCCGACGCAGCCCGACGACTCCCGGTTCATCGCGGCGGCGACCGCGGCCGGGGTGCGGCATGTGGTGAAGCTGTCCGCCTACGCCGTCAGTGAGGCGGACGCGGACGACCTGATCACCCGTTGGCAGCGGGCCAACGAGGAACTGCTGCGCGAATCCGGTCTGGAGTGGACCCTGCTCCGCCCGCGCGCCTTCATGTCCAACACCCTCGCCTGGGCGTCGTCCATCCGCGCCGAAGGTGTGGTCCGGTCACTGAACCCCTACGCGGGCAACGCATGTATGGATCCGCGCGACATCGCCGAAGTGGCGGCGCGGACCCTGACCGAGCCCGGCCACGTCGGCCGGATCCACCTGCTGACCGGGCCGGAGGCCGTCACGCCGGCCGAGCAGACGGCCCATCTGGCCGCCGTGCTCCGCCGACCGCTCCAGGTGGCGGAGCTGACCCTGAACCAGGCCGTCTCGCAGTGGTCCCGGCGCTACCCGGCGCCGATCGTGGAGGCGCTGCTGCAGAGCGCCGCCCGCCAGGCCCGACGGCGCAAGACGGCGGTCGACCCGACCTTCGAGCAGGTCACCGGTCGGCGACCCCGGCCGTTCCGCACCTGGGCGGCCGACCACGCCTCGGCCTTCAGCTGACGGGGACTTCGACTGACGACCCGGTACCCCCGGCGGTCAACTGACGGCTTGGCGCCCGGCCGTCAGCGGCGGCCGGTGGACAGCACGAGGAGGAACTGGCCGCCGCCGGCCTCGACCGCGGCGGTCACCGGCAGCTCCGGGACCAGCCGGGAGAACCGGTCCACCAGCCAGTCCGCCGCCTCCTGGGCGTCCCGCTTGGTCGGACAGCGACCCACCATCTCGCGGCCGCCCTTGCGCTCCAGCCGCGCCGCCACGGTGATCAGCGGCGCGGGTTCGACCACGTACAGGCGCTCCGGCCAGGCGATGACCACCTTCACCGCGCCCTTGCGGGAGTTGCACCCGCGGTGCGCGAGCCGCTCGGCCACGTTCGCCTTCCGGTCGGCGGTCCGACTGTCGACGCTGGGCCCGCGCGGATCGTTCACCGACTCGTCCGGGTCCACCGCTTCGTCGCACACCCAGCAGCGCCAACCGTCACGCTCGGCCACATCATCAAGGAGACTCACCCGAGCAACTTAGCCTGCCCGGCCCCGACCGCACGCATCAGGACCCCGGCCGGCTCCCGTCGTGCCGCCCCGCAGCACTGCGGCCCGGCCGCCGCGCCGCCACCGTTCCGGCCGCGCTGACGTGCATACTTGCGGGACGATCGGCGGAACACAGGGGTGATGACGCAGTGAAACTGGCTGAAGCGCTCGCGGAGCGCGCGGCTGCGTCGCGGCGGGTGGAGCAGTTGCGGGCGCGGGTCATCGGCAGCGCCCGCTACCAGGAGGGCGAGGAGCCGGCCGAGAACGCGGCGGAGATCCTGGCCCAGGCCGGCGAGGTGCTGGACGAGTTGGAGCGGTTGATTCGTCAGATCAACCGGACCAACTCCACCGCGGTGGTCGAGGGCGGCGGCACCCTGATGGACGCGCTGGCCCGGCGGGACGTGCTGCGGCTGCGCCACTCGGTGCTCACCTCGGCCGCCGACGCCGCCGCCGGGAAGGGCCAGCACGGTGTCCGGCAGCTGCGGTCCGAGCTGCGGATCCTGTCCGCCCTGCCGGTGGTCGAGCTGCACGCCCGGGCGGACGTCCTGGCCAAGGAGCTGCGCGAGGTGGACACGCTGATCCAGCGCACCAACTGGGAGATCGACCTGATCGAGGACTGACCCCCACTGACCGGGTGCGGGAAGCAGGTAGTCGTCACGGAGGCGTGCACACACCGCGGGTCGGCGGTCTATCCGGCCCCTGGCGCGCGAAGGGCAGCGCAGGGGTTCGACTCCCCGTCAACAGTGCAGCTCAGCACCGCGTACAGGTGACACGGCACCACGCACAACTCATCACCACGTGCAGATCCGGACGACGAGGGCGGGAACGGGGCGCCCCGCACCCCGCGCGAGGGCCGTGCCACCGGCACGGCCCTCGTGCCTTTCCGGCGCCGGACCTCACGAGGGCAGGGGGCCCTGCCCGATCGGGCAGTGTCGATGCGCACCGCCCGATCCCCGGAGGCCCTCCGTTGACACCCAAGTTGGTCTAGTCCACTGTGGTGAACAGGGTCATCCACGTGGGCCCGCCGGAGCCCCGCGCCCTGACCCTGCCACCAGGCCGCCGATGGGTTCCTGCCCGTACCGGACGCGTACGGGCGAGCATCTGACGATCAGACGGAGATTCCCACACCATGCAACGAGTCTGCCTCGCCCTGCCCACCATGCGCGCCTGCCCCGGCACCATCGTGGACCTCGCCGAGGAGGCGGCCTACGCCGTCGCGACCTTCGGGGCCGAGGTCCACCTCCTCGTCCTCGACACCACCGGCGAGGCCGAGTTCGCGAAGAACGCGGACGCCGTGGCCTCGCTGGCCCCCACTCCCGGCGTGTTCGTGCACCACCTCGGTGACGCGCAGCAGCGGGACTGGCTGCGCCGGGTGGCCGAGGGGTCCGGCGCCGCCGACCCGGAGCTGCTGCTCGACCTGATGCTGCCCAAGGGCGTCGCGTACGGCTCCTGCGTCAACCGGCTCTTCCTCGGTGCGGCCGCACTGGACTGCACCTCGGTGCACCTGCGCAACGACGACTTCGAGTACCAGGTCCGCGACGGAGAGAAGCTCTACCCGATCCACCCCGAGCTGCTCTCGATCGGCCGCCCGGCCGGCCAGGCGGTGGCCGGTGTGACCCGGTCCGAGCTCGACCCGGCCGACGCGGACAAGCGCGTGATGGTGGTCAGCGGCGCCTTCCTCGGTGAACTCAACGTGGACATCGGCGAGATCCGCGAGCTGGACCCGCAGGTCTACCACGACCTGGTGCGCCTGTGGACCCCGCCGGCCTGGTCGGACGAGGACCGCGACGCGATGGTGGAGCTCTCCTTCAAGGGCGTCGGCGCCGAGCCGTTCGACACCGACGAGTCGATCCTCGGCGTGCCCGACATCTGGAAGGTCTACATGTGCAACGTCGCACTGGACCACCGGGCCTACGAGAAGCTGCCGCTGCTGCCCTCGCTGGACACCCTCGGCTGCGACTACGCCCTGCTGCACGCCCTGGTCCACTCCAAGTCGCCCGGTGTGGTGCACAACCGGCACATCGTCAACTACTACACGCCCGAGCGCAAGGTCGGCACCGGCTTCGTCAACTACCAGCTGCGGTACGTGAAGCTGCTGCTCTCGATGCTCTACCTGTACCCGGTCTACGGTGCGATGTGGGACGCGGGCAGCGAACTCCTGGACGACAAGCACGAGTTGAAGGTCGAGACGATCCTGGGCATGGTGCGCGACACCTTTGGGGCGGACCGGTCCGGGAACGAGCACTGCCTGGACGAGGTGGACCGCGCCTACCGCACGCTGGGCGGCAAGTACGCCGAGCTCGCCGACGTGGTGGCCGAGCGGCGGCAGCAGTTGCTGGACGAGGCGCAGCAGGACGCCGAGCTCTGGGCGACGCTGATCGAGGCCTGGGCCCCGATGGCCGCCGCCGCCCGCACCCAGGGCCTGCACCCCGCCGTGGACGGGGCGGCCCGATGAGCGCGGAGCCCCTGGTCCGGCAACTCGCCGACGGCGACTGGGACATCGTGGTCGCGCTGGAGCACGAGGCCTACGCGGCCGACGGCCTGTCCGAGGGCCGGGAGGCGCTCCAGTCCCGCGCCGTCGCCTCGCCGGGGACCTGCTTCGTGCTGGAGCAGGACGGCGTGGTGTGCGGCTACCTGCTCAGCCTGCCGTACCCGCCGCTGCACTCGCCGGACCTGTCCCGGGTCGAGGACACCGTCTACGAGTCGGACAACCTGCACGTGCACGACGTGGTGATCGCCAAGGACCAGCAGAGCCGGAACCTGGCGGAGGTGCTCATGGTCCAGTTCCACTCCCGCGCAAGGGAGTTGGGCTACCAGAGCGTCTCCATGGTGGCGGTGCGCGGCTCGGAGATCCTGACCCGGCTGCTCGGCTACCGCTCGAACCGGGAGGTGGCGCTCCCCGCGTCCTACGGGCGGCGCGCGGTCTACATGTCGATGCCGCTGCACTGAGCGGGCGCAGCGGCGATGCCCCGGGTCCGACCGCGAACGGTCGGACCCGGGGCATCGCCACGCGCTCAATCAGGGCCCTCGACTACGGTGCTTCCCAGGTGTGCTGACGGACCGTGAAGGGCCGGTCCAGGTCCGCGGCCACCGCCGCGTGGAACGGGCCCGGCACCGGGACGTCGGTCACCCACAGCGGGCCGGACGCCAGCGGACCGGGGTCGGCCAGGCGCAGTGGCGAGGGGCCGGCCACCGGGAGGCCGAGGCCCTGGGCCAGCCGGCCGCCGTGGACCTTGACGCAGGCTTCGCGGCGGCACCAGAGCCGGGCGAACCGGTCCGCGCCCTCGGTCGGCGTGGGGGCGTCCAGGACCGACGCCGCGTCGCGGGGCGGGAAGTGACGACGGGCGATCCGCTCACCGACACCGGGCCGGTGGATCTCCTCGACGTCCGCGCCGACCCGGCGGCCGTCTGCGATGGCCAGAACGGCGAGCGCCCCCGACGCGGACCAGTTCACCTGGATCCGATCGGAGGCGGACGGGAGGACGGGCGCGGGCTTGCCGTGCGGGCCGCGCTCCCAGACCAGTTCGGCGGCTCCGGTGCCGAGCCGGTCGGCGACCAGCAGGCGGACGGCGCCGCGCACCAGGGTGAACCGCGCGCCCTGGACCGGGTCGCGGGCCCGGTCGGCGCGGGCCAGCTCCTCGGGGTCGAGCAGCGCGCGCAGCCGGTGCACCAGGGCTGCGGGCCCGTCGGTGGGAATGGTCCAGAGGTCGATCACGTCGGTGGCAGCGGCGTCGGCCGCAGGTACGGCGTTCACGGCAGCGACAGGGTGCTGAGCCGGCCCAGCCGCCGGTCGTGGTCCGCCAGCAGCAGTGGCCCGCCGGTCTGCGGGCCCCGGGCGATGCGGTCGGCCAGCAGGGTCCAGAGGCCGGTGAACGGCTGTCCCGGCGGCGCCGCCCCGACGGCCGCCCTAGCGGTGCCGGAGCCGAGCTCCACGGCCAGCTCCGAGGCCAGCAACAGCTCCGCGCCGGGGCCCAGTTCACGCTGCGCGGCCAGGGCCGAGTCCAGCGCGGCCGAGCGGTCCGGCTGCTCCTGCTGGCGGACCCGCATCCCCTCCCCCGCCTGCTCCTCGCAGACCAGCACGACCGCACGGTGCAGCTCGGGCAGCACGACCGGCTCCACCGGCTCGTAGTGCAGCACGCTCTGCTCCGCCAGCACGATCACGGCTCGCCGGCAGCCACCGGTGCGGTGGTGGGCGGCGGCGATCCGCAGGGCGGTGAAGGCTGCCGCGCTGCCCTGGTCGCATACGGCGAAGGCCGTCGGCTCCCCGGGACAGTGGCGGCTGAGGTAGAGGGCGGTGGGCGCGCCGGGCCGGACGTCGGGCGAGGAGAAGGCGAGGATCAGCAGGTCCGCCGGCTCGTCCGGGGCCAGCACCTTTCCGAACAGGCCCTCGGCCATCAGCCCGAAGTCGTGTCCGACTCCCCCGTCCAGCAGGTCCTCCCGCAGCGGGACGCCGTACGGGCGGACCAGGTCGCCGACGAAGGTCCGCAGTTCGGGGTGGAGCGCGGTGTCGGCGTGGCCGTCGAACCCGGCGGCGACCGCCCTGGTGACGCGCAGGCCCCGGGCCTCGGCGGCGGGCGGCACCGGGTCAGTCCTGCTCGACGAGGTGCCCGGCGACGTAGTCGGCGAGCCGGTCCATCGAGCTGAGGTCGTCCAGGGCGATCTTCTCCACGTCCACCTGGATGTCGAGCAACTCCTCGATCTCCAGGACCAGTTCGATGGTGCTGGCGGAGGTGAGGCTGAGGTCGTCGAAGAAGCAGACGTTGCTGAGGTCCTCCGGGACCTCGCGGCCGAGGACGCGGGGCAGGGCGTCCTTGATGCCGAGCACGATCCGGCCGCGCAGCTCGGCGTCGACCGCCCCGGTGGCGGCCGCCTCGGTGGCGACCGCTTCGGTGACGGATGAGAGGGCAGAGTCCGACATGGGTGAACCGTCCGGTGTGAGTGAGGTGGATGCGGGCACGGATTGCTACGACGAGCGCGTCGGCGGGCCCGCTGGCGGCACGTCAGTGCCGGATGACCATGGCCGAGAAGGTCGCGCCGACGCCTGCGGCCGCGATCAGGTAGTGATCGCCCGGCCGAAGCGTTCCGCCCGTGGTCGCGGTGCGGAGATTGACGAAGGCGTCTGCAGCGAAACTGTGCCCCACCGAGGGCACGTTGTCCAGCACCACCCGTTCGACCGGATAGTCCATCTCGCGGCAAATCATCCGCCAGGAAGCCTGGTTGACGTTGTGCGGAAGCAGTAGCGCGATCTCGGACAGGTCTAGACCGGCCTGGTCGAGCGCGGCCCCGATGGTCTCGATCATGGTCGGCTGGTACTCCCGCAGGTACCGGTTCAGCAGCTCCGGGTCCTCGGCCAGCCGGCCGTCGAACTCGGGCCGCTGGCGGACCACGTAGGAGAGCACCCGGTCGCGGGTGCCACCGGAGCTGATCAAGCAGGCCGCCGAGGCCTCCGCGAAGATCGAGGTCTCCGGGACCACCTGGGCGTCCCGGGTGAAGGTCTTCTCCCCCGCCAGCACCAGGGCCAGCGCCGACGGGTCACCGTCGTCCGCCAGCAGGCGACCGGCCAGGTCGACGGCCAGCAGCGAGGTCGCGCAGGCCTGCTGGGTGACGGTGAACGCGTTGGCGTGGGTGAGGCCGAAGCGCTCCTGGAGCTGGTGCAGCGGGTTGAGCGGGTAGGGCACCACGACCGGCATGCTGCGCGCGTGCAGCAGGTACCGGACCCGGTGTTCGTTGCCGCGCAGCTCGGGCAGGGCCCTTACAGCGGCGTCCAGCAGGTCGAGCAGCGTCCCGTCCGGGTCCAGGCGTATCTGGTCCAGGCCGTGGAAGCGGCGGAAGAGTCGAAGTTGGCGTGGGGTCAGGCCGATCCGCGCGCCCACGTCCTCGATCGACTCGAGTCGCGGGGGGAGGTGGACGGCCACTGCCTCCAGTGCGGTCACCCGGGCTAGTATTCCCACGCTCCGCAGGTCGCACAAGTGATCACCGACCCGGAGCCCTCCCTTTCGCCCCCGTGCCGTCGAGCAGGTGGAGCCCCCGAATGACTGATATCAGGCCTTCCTTCGTACACCCCGACATCGATCCCGAGCTGGTGGCGCTGCTGGTCGCCGCCGCCGATGCTCTGCCCGATTGGGCAGAGTCGGTGGTACCGCAGGCCCGTCTCGATGCCGATCTGGCCTTCGACGAGAGCGAGTTCGCCGTGCTGGACACCCTGCTCCGGGAGCGGTTCGGCGCCGACCTGGGCGCGCTGCGGGCCGGCCTGGACCTGGACGCGCTGGCCGCGCTGACCGTCGGCGACCTGGCGGAGCTGGTGCGCCGATGAGCCGCTTTCTGCTGGTGGTGCCCCCGCTGACCGGGCACGTCAACCCGGCGGCCGGGATCGCGAACGAGCTGATCGCACGCGGCCACGAGGTGGCCTGGAGCGGCACCGAGACGGTGCTGGAACCGCTGCTGGGCCCGGACGCACTGGTCTTCGGCACCGGCAACCGGGCGTTCCGGGCGCTGGGCGGCCACGGCCTGGCCTCGGTGCGCTCGCTCTGGGAGGGTTTCATCGTCCCCTACTCGAAGTTCACCACGAAGCCGCTCGACACGGTGGTGCGCGAGTACCGGCCCGATGCCCTGCTGGTGGACCAGCACACCCCGGCGGGCGCGCTGATCGCGCACCGGCACGGGCTGCCCTGGGCGACCCTGGCGCCGGGGGCGATGGAGCTGGGCCGCCCGTACCGGGCCCTGCCCGAGGTCGAGGCCTGGATGACCGGCCACCTGGAGCGGCTCTGGGAGCGGGCCCGGCTGCCTGCCGTCGAGTACACCGATCCGCGGTTCTCCCCGCACCTGGTGGTCGCGACCACCGGCCACCCGCTGCTCGGCGACCTGCCGGAGCTGCCGCAGCACGCCCTGGTCGGACCGGTGCTGACCGAGCGTCCGGCGGATCCGACCTTCCCGTGGGAGCGGCTGGACCCGGGCCGCCGCACCGTCCTGGTCACCATGGGCACCATGTCGGACGTGGTCGGCGCCGACTTCCTGAACCGCACCGTGCAGGCGCTGGCCCGGTCCGGCGAGGGCGTCCAGGCGGTGGTCGCCGCGTCCGCCGGGGCACTTCCCGCCGACCTTCCGGACCACGTGGTGGTGGTGGAACGGGCACCGATCCTGGAGCTGCTGTCGAAGGGCGCGCTGGACGCGGTACTTTGCCACGGCGGGATGAACACCGTGGGCGAATCCCTGGCCCACGGCGTCCCGTTGCTGCTGGCGCCGATCCGCAACGACCAGCCCTTCGTGGCGCAGCAGGTCGCCGAGGCCGGTGCCGGCCTGCGGGTGCCGTTCACCCGGGCCGCCCCCGAAACCATCGCCGAGCGGCTCCGGCGGGTGCTCGACGAACCCTCGTTCCGTGCGACCGCGACCCTGATCGGACGTCAACTGCTGTCCGGCGGCGGAGCGGTGGCAGCCGCCGAGCGACTGGAAGCACTGGTCACGGGCTCGCCGACCAGCCCTTAGATTGGTCTAGGCCATTGTTTCCTGGGTACCCCAGCCTCTAGTGTGAGGCGCAGGCACCGGTTCCCAGGAACCCCCGCACCCCATCCCAGCCCGGGAGTTCTGGTTGATCGAGACCAAGGGACTTCGTAAGTCCTATCCGTCCGGAAAACGCGGCCAAACCGTGGTCGATGCCGTCCGCGGCATCGATCTGGACGTCCAAGCAAGTGAGATCTTCGGCTTCCTCGGCCCCAACGGCGCCGGGAAGACCACCACGCTGCGCATGCTCGCCACGCTCATCCGCCCCGACGGCGGCGAGGCCCGGATCGCCGGCGCCGACCTGCTGGCCGACCCGGCCGGGGTCCGCCGGCGGATCGGCTACGTCGCCCAGGGCGGCGGCACCAACGACACCGTCACCGCCCGCGAGGAGCTGGTGCTGCAGGCCCGGATGTACGGCAGCGGCAAGGCCGAGGCCCAGCGGCAGACCGAGGACGCCCTCAAGGCCTTCGACCTGACCGAGTTCGCCGACCGGCCCTGCCGCACCTACTCCGGCGGCCAGCGCCGCCGGGTGGACATCGCCCTCGGGGTGATCCACTCCCCGCAGGTGCTGTTCCTGGACGAGCCGACGGTCGGCCTCGACCCGGCCAGCCGGAGCCAGGTCTGGGCCGAGATCGAGCGGCTGCGCACCGAGGGCATGACGGTGGTGGTGACCACCCACTACCTGGAGGAGGCCGACGCGCTCTGCGACCGGGTCGCGATCGTCGACCACGGCCAAGTGGTCGCCGAGGGAACCTCCGAGGCGCTCAAGCGCGAGATCTCCGGCGACGTCGTCCTGCTCGGAGTCACCGCCGACGAGAGCGGGCCCGCCGCCGCCGCCCTCCGCGGCCAGCCCTACCTGGAGCGGCTGGAGCAGCAGGGCGAGGACAGCCTGCGGCTCTACCTGGACGACGGCGCCACGGCCATCCCGCAGCTGCTGCGCGTCCTGGACGGGGCGGGCGTCGTCCCCAGGACCGTCCAGCTCCAACGGCCGAGCCTGGACGACGTGTTCCTCGCCCGCACCGGCCGCTCCATCGACCAGTCCTGACGATCCCTGGGGTCCTTTCCGTGAAGCTCGCCCGTGACACCTGGCTGGTCTTCCAGCGGCAGCTGCTGCTGATGTGGCGCACACCGATCTGGATCGCCGTCGGCGTGGTCCAGCCGGTGTTCTACCTGCTGCTGTTCGCCCCGCTGCTCAAGCAGGCGCTCATACCCATGGGTGCCACCACCTATGCCGAGGCCTACCAGATATACGTACCGGGCCTGTTGGCGGTGCTCTGCATCTTCGGCGGCCTCTACACCGGATTCAGCCTGCTCGGCGAGCTGAAGGCCGGCGTGATCGAGCGCGCCCGGGTGACCCCGGTCAGCCGGCTCGCCCTGCTGCTGGGCCGGGCACTGCGCGAGGTGGTCGCGCTGATCGCCCAGGCCGTCATCATCACCCTGCTCGCGCTGCCGTTCGGCCTCCGGGTCGGCCCGCTGAACCTCCTGCTGGCCTACCTGCTGCTCGCCCTGCTGGCGCTGATGACCTCGGCCATCTCGTACGGCATCGCCCTGGTGCTGCCCAACGACGCCGCGATGGCGCCGGTGGTGAACACCGTGGCCCAGCCGATCGCACTGCTCTCCGGCACGCTGCTGCCGGTGGCGCTGGCGCCGATGTGGCTCCAGTCGGTGGCCAAGTGGAACCCCTTCTACTGGGCGGTCGAGGGCATGCGGTCGCTGTTCTCCGACCACGCCGGCGCCAGCGTGGTCTGGCAGGGGCTGCTGGTCGTCGCGGTACTGACCACCGCGGCGGTCTACTGGTCGGCCCGGCTGTTCTCGTCCCGGATCCGGTAGCGCCCGGGTCGGTGCAGTGAACGCTCTATAAAGAAGAGGGGAGAGGCCGGGTTTTCACCCGGCCTCTCCCCTCTTCTTTATAGTGCTTGCTTTCAGCTTGCGGACTCCCGGATGAAGTCCGCCAGCCGGGCCACACCAGCCGCGATCTGATCCTGGCTCAGGGCGCTGATCGAGAGCCGCAGCCGGCGCTCGCCGCCACCCGCCGGGTAGAACGGGGCCATCGGGGTCCAGAGCACCCCGTGGTCGCGGGCGCAGCGTTCCATCGCCGCCTCGTCCGCGCTGAACGGGACGTCGAGCACGGCGAAGAAGCCGCCTTCCGGCTCGTTCCAGGACAGGCCGAGCCGGGCCCGCTCGGCCGCCGGGAAGTGCCGCTCCAACTCCCGCAGCAGCACGGTGAGGTTGGCCGCGTAGTACGCGCGGGCGGGTGCGTTGGCCGCGCGCAGCCGGCAGTCGTGGCTGAGCAGCATGCCGCCGATCACGGCCTGGCTGAGTGCGGGGGTGTTGACGGTGGTCATGCTCTTCAGCTTGGCCAGCTGGTCGGCGAGCAGGCCGGTCCGGCCGTCCGGCGTGACCACCTCCTGGTCGGCGACCACGTAGCCGAGCCGGGCGCCGGGGAAGCAGGTCTTGGCGAACGAGCCGAGATAGACCACCTGGCGGTGGCGGTCCAGCGCCTTCAGCGTCGGCCGCTCGCCGGACTCCCGGGCGAAGAAGCCGTACGGGTTGTCCTCGATCACCAACAGCCCCTGCTCGGCGGCCACTTCCAGCAGGGCGGCCCGGGCCTCCACCGTCATGCTGGTGCCGGACGGGTTGGCGAAGTCGGGGACCACGTAGAGCGCGCGCGGGCGGCGGCCGGAGGCCCGGACCGCGCTCGCGGCGGCCCGCACCGCCTCCGGGTCGGGACCGCCGTCGGGGCCCTCGGGGACCGGGACGGTCGCCAGGTCGAGCAGCCGGGCGGCGCCGGTGACGCCGACGTAGCAGGGCGAGCTGACCAGCAGCACGTCGTCCAGCGTGGCGCAGAGCGCGCGCAGCACCAGCAGCATGCCCTCCTGGGCGCCGACGGTGAGCACCAGCGCCTCGGGCGCCACCTCCAGGCCCTCGTCGTTGGCGAGGGTGCGGGCCACCAGGTCCGCGATGATGCCCTTGGTGGGCCCGTACTGGAACAGTGCGGTGCGCACCGCGCTGCGGCTCAGGCCCCGGTCGGCCAGGTGGGCGAGATAAGTGTCCAGGTACGCGTGCACGGTCTCGGGCTCGAAGAAGCCCTCGTGCGGGCGGCCGGGGGCGAACGAGAGCGCGTCCGGATAGCGCTCGGTGACCTCGTTCAGGAAGGTCATCGCGTCCAGCAGCGGATCGGCCAGGCTGCCGTGCAGCTCTCCCAGCGGCAGCGGGGCGCCGATGACGGGGGCGGAGGCGGGGGCGGTCATCGCAGGGCCTCGCGCAGCTGCTCGGCGGCGTACCGCTGGGCCTCGCGGCCCTCGTCCAGCACCCCGGCCATGGCGAAGAAGCCGTGCGGCATGCCCTGGTACCGGCGGACCTCGACCGGCACGCCGGCCGCCCGCAGGGCTTCGGCGTACAGCTCGCCCTCGTCCCGGAGCGGGTCGTACTCGGCGGTGATCACGGTGGCGGGCGGCAGTCCTGACAGGTCCTCGGCCCGCAGCGGGGAGGCCAGCGGGTCGGCGCCGTCGGCCGGGTCGGCCAGGTAGTGGCTCCAGTACCAGTCCACCGAGCGGCGGTTGAACAGCAGCGGGTCGTCGTGCTCGCGGACGGACGGGGTGTCCGCGCCGTGGGCGGTGTTGGGGTAGACCAGCAGTTGGTGCCGCAGCGCGGGGCCGCCCCGCTCGCGGGCGGTCAGGGTGAGCGCGGCGGCGAGGTTGCCGCCCGCGCTGTCGCCGGCCACGGCCAGCCGCTCGGCGTCGATGCACAGGTACGCGGCGTACTCGGCGATCCACTCGGCGGCTGCGGTGACGTCGTGGACGGCGGCCGGGAAGGGGTTCTCGGGGGCGAGCCGGTAGCCGACCGCGAGGGTGACGCAGCCGACCGCGTTGGTGAGCCGACGGCAGATCGCGTCGCCGGTCTCCAGCGAGCCGAGGGTCCAGCCGCCGCCGAACAGGTAGAGCAGGGCGGGCAGCGGACCGTCCGGGACGTCGGCCGCGGCCGGGCGGTAGACCCGCAGCGGCAGCGGTCCGCCGGGGCCGGGGATGATGAACTCCTCGACCGAGCCCACCGGTTCCGGGTTCCCGGCCGCGGCCAGGACGCCGGCCAGGTCCGCGGCGCGCGCCTCGGCGGTGGTGAGGGAGTAGAGCGGGGGCGTACCGGCCTCGGCGCGCTGCTTGCGCAGGGCCTCGGCCTGGGGGTGCAGTGGCACAGGATCTCCAGGAATCGGCTGGTCGTTCAGTGGCAGGTCGGCCGGACGACCGCGGTGCGGTCGAGGTCGGCCAGCCGGGGCCGGCCCAGCAGGGCCAGCGTGTGGTCGAGTTCGGTCTTCAGCAGGTCGAGGACCCCGGCGACGCCGTCCTCGCCGCCGGCGGCCAGGCCCCACAGGACCGGGCGGCCGATCAGCACGGCCCGGGCGCCGAGGGCGATCGCGAGGGCAACATCTGTGCCCGTCCGGACACCGCCGTCCAGGAGGACGGGCAGAGTTGGCGGCACTGCGGCGACCACCTCGGGCAGAACCGAGAGGGTCGCGGGGGCACCGTCGAGCTGGCGGCCGCCGTGGTTGGACACCACGACGGCGTCGACGCCGTGCTCGGCGGCCAGCCGGGCGTCCTCGCCGGTCAGGATGCCCTTGAGCACGATCGGCAGGCTGCTGCGCTCGCGCAGCCAGGACAGATCCGCCCAGGTCAGGGTGGGGTCGAACTGCTCCTTGGCGTGGTCGGCGATGCCCGAACTGCCCGCGTCGGCGCGGTGGCTGGACGCCATCAGGTCCTGGTCGAGGTTGACCGCGCGGATGTGCGCGGGGATGGCGAAGCCGTTGCGGGCGTCGCGCAGCCGGCGGCCGATCCGGGGCGCGTCCACGGTCAGCACCAGGGCGCGGTACCCGGCCGCCTCGGCCCGTTCCACCAGGGCGGCCAGCGCGTCCCGGCGGCGCAGCCAGTACAGCTGCAGCCAGAGCGGGCCGGTGGCGGCCTCGGCGATGGATTCCAGGGTGCGGCTGGCGAAGATTCCGGCGACCAGCAGCGCTCCCGCCCGGCCCGCGGCCCGGGCCGTGGCCAGCTCGCCCTCGGGGTCGTACAGCTGGTGGTAGGCCATCGGCGCGATGCCGATCGGGGTCTCCAGCCGGCTCCCGAGCAGGGTCAGGCCCTGGTCGGTGGCGGAGACGTCGACCAGGGTGCGCGGGCGCAGGCGGCACTGGTCGAACTGGGCCCGGTTGGCGGCGAGGGTCCGTTCGGCGCCGCTGCCGCCCTGGACGAAGTCCCAGGTTTCGGCGGGCAGTCGGGCGCGGGCCGCGCGTTCGACATCCGCCAGTTCGAGAGGTCCCACGGGTTGCCTTTCCGGGCAGGCCTCGCTCGGGCCGGCTCCGGCCGGGAAGCATAGGAGGCCGGGCGCCGAATTGGTATAGACCTTGCTTTGGCCTGGCCCTCTGTGCAATCGTCAGGAACCGAACCGAATCCGTTGATTGTGAACGATGTCCATCCAACCTCCCCTTCGTGGAGTGGCGTTGACCGGCTCTTTCTCCCTTCCTCCCCGGCCGGCCGGGGCCTCGCCCGCCGAGGCTCCGCACGACTGGGTGGACCGCTTCCTCCTGGCCGGCCCCGATGACGAGGAGTGCCTGCGCTTCGGGGCTCCCGTGGACCGCGCCACCCTGCGCGCCCGCGTCGCCGAGCAGGCCGAACGGCTCACCGCCGCCGGTCTGTCGAGCGGCGGCACGGCCGCGCTGCGGCTGGCGCCCTCGCTCGGCTACACCGCCGTCCTGCTCGCCTGCTGGCAACTGGGCGCCCAGGCGATCCTGTTGGACTACCGCCTGACCGACCACGAGGTCGCGCTCGCGGTCGAACGGCTGGCACCCCAGGTCCTGGTGGAGTCGGCGCACCGCCCTGCGGCGGCGCTGCGCGGTTTCGCCGAGACCGACCCGGTGCCGCTGGCACTGCCGGGCGGGCGCCCGGCGGCGACCGGCCATGCGCTGGTGCAGCTGAGCTCGGGCTCGACCGGCCCGGCCAAGGTGATCGCCCGCACCGCCTCCGACCTGCTGCGCGAGCTCGACTGCTACCGGCGGCTGGAGCTGTTCCCCAAGGCCGGCGAGCGGGTCGTCCTGCTCTCCTCGGTCGTCCATGTGCTCGGCCTGGTCGGCGGGTTGCTCAACAGCCTGCACGCCCGGGTGCCGCTGACCGTCCCCGAGCGGATGACCACGGCGGGCATCCTGGCCGCCATCGCCGCGGACGACCGGCCGACCACCGTGATCGGCGTGCCGTTCCACGCCGAGCTGCTGGCCGGTGCCACCGCTCCCCCGCCGCTGCCCCAGCTGCGCCGGATGATCGTCGCCGGCGAGCTGGTCCGACCGGGAGTGCCCGCCGCCTTCGCCGCCCGGTACGGTGTGCCGCTGGGCACCATGTACGGAATGACCGAACTCGGCGTCATCGCCACCGACCTCGACGGCACCCTGCACCCCGGCGCCGCGCCGGTCCACGGCATGGACCTGCTTGAGGACGGCGGCGAGCTGCACATCGCCATGGCCGCCTCGCCGTACCCCGGCCTCGACGACCCCACCCGCTGGTCGGGCGGCCGGCTGCACACCCGGGACGCGGGCCGGATCGACCCGGCGACCGGGCAGGTCACCGTACTCGGCCGGCGCGACTCCCAGGTCTCCATCGGCGGCCTCAAGGTCGACCTCAACGAGGTCGAGCAGACCCTGGCGGCCCTGCCCGAGGTCCGCGAGGCCGTGGTGGTCTTCGAGGACGGCGCGATCGAGGCCTTCCTGGCCGCCGAACCGGTCGCCGACCACGCCACCGTCCGCGACACCCTGACCCGCGAACTGGCCTCCTACAAGCGGCCCCGACGGCTCTCGTTCCTCCCGGCGCTGCCCCGCACTGCCACCGGCAAGCTGGTGCGCGACACCACCGCACTGCGCGCCGCCGCGGCGGCTGCCGCGCCCGCTTCCTGACGCACCGTACGCACGCACGCACCACCGCACGTATGCACCACCGCACCGAACCCCGACACAGCACGAGGAGCACCACCATGCAGGAGCGCATCCACGAGTTCGTCCTCGCGGCACTCGCCGAGATGAACTACGACGTCTCCGAGGTCAGCGGTGACACCGACCTCGGCCCGGCCGGGCTCGACCTGGAGTCGCTGGCGCTCGCCGACCTGTCGGTCCAGGTCGAGGACGAGTTCGGGGTCAAGTTCGACCTCGACGAGATGGAGACCACCGCGCTGATGACGCTCGACCAGTTCACCGCCGACGTGGCCCGCCGGGTCGCCGCGCTGGCGCCCGTCGCGGGCAGCCCCGCGTGAGTGCGCCGGTGCTGCCGGTCCCGCCGGACCGCTCCGTCATCCTGGACATGCTGGCGGCGTTCGGGCAGACCGCTGTCGACAGCGTCCCCGACATCATCGGCTCGCTCGAACTCACCTGGCTGACAGCCGAGTTCGAGCAGCGCTACGGCGTCGAGCTGGAGCTCTCGGACGAGCAGTTCGACTCCATCCGCACGGTGGACGACGCGATCGCGGTCCTGAGCGAGGCCGTGCTCACCTCCCCCGAGTTCGACCCCGGGGCCACCCGGTCATGAGCAGCAGCGCACCGCCGGCCGCCCGGCCGGTGTTCACCGGCCTCGGAGTGCTCAGCGCCTTCGGCCGCGGGCTCGCACCACTGCTGGCCGCAGCCGGGCAGGGCCGGACCGGCTTCACCGAGGTGACCCGGTTCGACGTCGCCCGGCGCGGCACCCGGCGGGCCGCCCTGCTGCCCGATCCGCCGCCGCTCGCGGACGCGGTGCTCGGCGCCGTCACCGACGCGTGGCAGCAGGCCGGGCTGCCGGACCGGCCCGGTGACACGCCGGTGCTGCTCGCCCTGCACAGCGATCTGCACACCGGCGCGGTGGCCGATGCCGTGGCCGGCGGCGTCGCCGCCCTGGGACTGCCCGGGGTGGCCCGGGTCTACACCGGCGCCTGCGTCGCCGCCGCCACCGCGGTGGCCGACGCGGCGGCGCTGGTCGCCTCCGGCCGGCACCCCCGGGTGCTGGTCGCGGCCGGCCACCTGGTGGAGCCGGGCGTCTTCGCGGCCTTCGACGCGGGCCGGGCGCTGGCCCGCGACGGGGAGCTGCGGCCGTTCAGCACTGGCCGCAGCGGCACCCTGCTCGGCGACGCAGCCGCGGCCGTGGTGGTCGAGGCCGACACGGCGGCCGAACGGCGCGGCGCGCTCCCGCTGGCCCGGCTGGCCGGCTGGGGCCGGGCCGGGGACGCGTACCACGTGTGCCGCCCCCGGCCCGACGGCGACGGGGTGGCCCGCGCCACCCGGTCCGCGCTGGCCCGGGCGGGTGTCGACCCGTCGGAGCTGGGCTACCTCAACGCCAACGGCACCGGTTCGCCGATGTCCGACCTGGCGGAGGCCCGGGCGCTGCGCGAGGTGTTCGGCGACGCCCTGGCCGAACTCCCGGTCAGCTCCAGCAAGTCCGTCCACGGCCACGCCCTGGAGGCCTCCGCACTGCTCGAACTCGTGGTCACCATCGCGGCGTTGGACAGCGAACGGCTGCCGGTCAACGCCGGCTGGCTGGGCCCGGACCCGGAGATCGGCCTGAACCTGGTCCTGGCCGGACCGGACCGGCCGCGCCCCCGCTACGCGCTCAGCCTCAACTCGGCCTTCGGCGGCGCCAACACCGCACTCCTGGTGGCCGCCGCATGAACGGACTGCACACCCTCGCCACCGCGACCTGGCCGCACCCGGAGGGGCCGGGCGAGCCGCCTGCGCTGCCCGGCTTCTCCGCCTCGACCTTCAACCCCCTGGTCGCGGCCGTCGCCGAGCTCTGCCTCACCCGGCACCTCGGCGCCGAGCCGCGCGAACCCGACCCCGCGGCCGGGCGGACCGGCCTGCTGCTCGCCAGCGCCGGCGGCGACCGCGCCACCGCGCTGGCCATCGACACCGCCGCCGCCTCCGGGCGCCGGATGCCGGCCCTGCTGTTCTTCCAGTCCAACCCCAACGCCGTCCTCGGGCACATCGCCGCTCGCTGGGGCCTGGCCGGGCCGGTCGTCGCGATCAGCCCCCGGGAGGCCGCCGCACCCGGCGAAATCCCGTCCGATGCACTGGAGTTGGCCGCCCTGATGCTCGCGGACGGCGACGCCGACCAGATCCTGATCATCGCCGCGGAGCAGGCCGACCGGTCCGGGGGCACCGACCACGGCACCGCCGTCCTGGTCACCTCCGCCTGAGCACCCGAGCGCCTGAGCATCCGACGACCTGAGCACCCGACCACCTGAGCGCCCGAGCGCGCGCACCCCATCACACATCCGTCCGTACGCGTCCTCGACGCCGCACGCCGCACCCGCATGGCCAGCACCATGGGAGGGACCCATCACCATGAGCATCCGCAGTATCCGCACCCTTCTGGCGGACGACCCGGACGTCGGCACCGGAAACGTGCTGACCAGCAGAATCGCCCTGGGGATCGGGCTCGACGACCCGCTGCTGACCTTCGACACCCCGGTCGACGACCACGCCGCCTGGGCGCCCTTCACCCTGCGCGAACTCGACCGGTCCGTCCGGGCCAGGGCGGCCGCCCTGCACGCGCTCGGAGTCCGCCGCCGGGACCCGGTGGTGGTGTACGCGACCGCCGCCGCCGACCACGTGCTGTCCTTCCTGGCGCTGGCGCGCCTCGGTGCGATCCCGGCCCTGCTCAACCCCAAGGTGGAGGGCGAGCGCGCGGCCCGCTACATCTCCCGGCTCGGCGCCGTCGGCATCCTCACCGACGCCGAGCACCGGGCCGAGCTGGCCGGGCACGACCCGGTCGCCCCGCTGCTCGCCGACACCTCAGAACTCGGCGCCGGCGACCCCGACGCGGCGCCCGAGCCGTACCGCCACTCGGCGGACGACCCGGTCGCGATCACCCACTCCTCCGGTACCACCGGCCTGCCCAAGGCCGTGGTGCACTCGCACGCCAGCCTGTACGCGTCGATCCGCCACCGGGCCGCACTGCCCCGCGCCCAGGGCACCGACCGGATGCTCAGCGTCCTGCCCGCCCCGCACGCGGCCACCCTGATCGCGGTGAACCTCGCCCTCAGCACGCACGGTCAACTCGCCCTGCTCTCCCAGCAGTCCGGCGCCGCCACGCTGGACGCCATCGAGAGCTGGCGGCCGCACAGCGTGGTCGGCTTCGCCGCCACCTGGGCCGACCTGGCCCACCACGACCTGGCCGCCCGCGACCTGGACACGGTCTCGTTCTGGTGGAACACCGGCGACTGCGCGCACGAGGCGCACATCCGCCGCCTGATCGCCACCGGTTCGCGCGAGACCGTCACCCGCGAGGGCCGCAGCCGGGTGCCGGGCTCGGTGTTCATCGACGGCCTGGGCTCGACCGAGATGGGCCACTCGCACTTCTTCATCACCCACACCCTCGGCACCGAGAAGTACGGCCGCTGCGTCGGCCGCCCGCACACCTTCGTGGACTGCGAGGTGGTCGGCCCGGACGGCGAGCCGCTCGGCCCCGGCGAGGTCGGCGAACTCGCCACCGCCTCACCGACCTTGGCGCCCGGTTACTGGAACGACTCGGTCACCACCTACCGGACCCGGCTGCGCGGCCGCTTCCTCACCGGCGACCTGATGTACCGGGACGAGGAGGGCTACTACTACCACGTCGACCGCCTGGTGGACTCGGTCGACCTCGGCGACGGCAAGCGCCTGTACACCGCGCTCTCCGAGGAGCGGGTGCTGGCCCGCGTCCCCGACGTGCTGGACTGCACGGTGGTCGCGGTCAAGGACGGCGACCGCGTGGTCACCGACGTGCTGCTGATCCTCCAGGACGGCGCCGACCCGGGCGCCGACCGCACCGGTGAGGTGGTCGCCGCGCTGGACGAGCACACCGGCGCCACCGTCCGCTCGGTCCTGGTGGTCAAGGGCGACGACATCCCGCTCGGCCCGACCGGCAAGGTCCGCAAGGTCCTGCTGCGCGAGCGCTACCTCGCCTCGGTGGCCGGCCGATGACCCGGACCGCGCGCAGGCCCGGGGCCGTCATCACCGGGATGGGCCTGGTGACACCGCTGGGCCGCAAGCCCGTTGAGGTCTTCGAGGCGCTGACCGCCGGACGCAGCGGCATCACCGCCGTGCCGGAGGGCCACGTCGCCCACGGCTGGCTGCCCGCCGCCGGAATCGCCCCGCACATCGACGGCCGGGAGGTGCTGCCGCCGACCGAGGCCCGCTGCGTGGACCGGTTCGCGCTGCTCGCGCTGGCCGCGGCGGACGACGCGATCGCCGACGCCGGCCTGGTGATCGGCCGCGACGTGGACGCCCGCCGCACCGCCGTGGTGCTGGGCACCGGCGGCGGCGGCCTGGAGACCTACGAGCAGCAGGCGCAGCGGCGGACCGAGCGCGGCCGACCCGGCGTCAGCCCGTACCTGCTGCCGGGGATGCTCTCCAACATGGCGGCCGCCCGGGTGGCGATCAAGCACGGGATCCGCGGCTACAGCAGCGCGATCGTGACCGCCTGCGCGGCCGGTGCCCAGTCGGTGGCCGAGGGGCTGCGGCTGATCCGGGCGGGCGACGCGGACGTGGTGGTGTGCGGCGGGACCGATGCCTCACTGCACCCGACCATCATCGCCGCCTTCACCAACGCCCGTGCGCTGGCCCAGGGTTGGCAGGATCCCGCGCAGGCGAGCCGCCCGTTCGACCTCGGCCGCAACGGCTTCGTGCTGGGCGAGGGCAGCGCCGTCCTGGTGCTGGAGAGCGCCGAGCACGCGGACGCCCGCGGCGCGGCCGGCTACGCCGAGCTGATCGGTTGGGGCTCGACCACCGACGCCCACCACCCGACCACGCCCCGCCCGGACGGCGAGGGTGCGGCCGACGCCATGCGCACCGCGCTCGCCAGTGCGGGCCTGGAGCCGGCCGACATCGGCTACGTGAACGCGCACGGCACCGGCACCAGGCTCGGCGACATTGCCGAATCCGCCGCGCTCAACGCGGTGTTCGGCGAGCACCGACCCGCCGTCAGCTCCACCAAGGGCGCCACCGGCCACCTGCTGGGTGCCGCCGGGGCGGTGGAGGCCGTGATCACCGCACTGGCGGTGGCCCGGGGCCTGCTGCCCCCGACCCTCAACCTGGCCGAGCCCGACCCGGCCTGCGCCCTGGACCACGTCCGCGGCGCCGCCCGGCCGGTCGAGCTGCGGGCCGCGCTCAGCAACGCCTTCGCGTTCGGCGGCCACAACACCAGCCTGGCCTTCGGGCCCGCGCCCACCCGCGCCGTCCGCTAGGGCCTGTCAGACAGACCCTGGGGCCTCCCGTTCGCCCTTCCGCTCTCAACTCCTTCTGCCAGGAGCTCCGTTGTCCATTCAGACGATCACCCATGTCGAGTACCACTGCGCGGACGCCGCGCAGACCGCCGCCGACTTCCGGGCCGGTTTCGGCTTCCTGCCCGACGCCCGGCAGCCCGACCGGGTCGCGGGCGAGCACCGCATCCACGTCCAGCAGGGCACCATCCGGTTCCGGCTCACCTCCGCCGACGCGGCCGACCACCCGGTGGCCCGCTGGGTCGACCGCCACGGCGACGGCGTGGCCGTGCTGGCGCTCGGCTGCACCGACCCGCAGGCCGCGCTGGAGCGGGCCGAACGCCACGGCGCCGTGGTGCTGGACCGGGCCGGCGGCCTGATCGCCGGCTTCGGCGACACCGCGCTGCGCTTCGTCCCGCTCGACCACACGCCCGCCGAGCCGGGCGAGCTGCTGGACGCGCTCGACCACGTCGCCGTCTGCGTCCCGGCCGGTCAACTCGCCGACACCGTACGGTTCTGCGAGGCCGCGCTCGGCTTCCAGCGGATCTTCGGCGAGTACATCGAGGTCGGCCAGCAGGCGATGGACTCCAGCGTGGTGCAGAGCGCCTCCGGGGACGTCACCTTCACCCTGATCGAGCCGGACACCAGCCGCCGGGCCGGACAGATCGACCGCTTCATCGCCGACCACGACGGCGCGGGCGTCCAGCACCTGGCGTTCAGTACCGGCGACATCGCCACCGCCGTCCGGACCGCCAAGGCCCGCGGCGTGCAGTTCCTCTCCACCCCCTCCACCTACTACGACGGCCTGGCCGAGCGCCTGGGCGGCACCGCGATCCCGGTCGGGACGCTGCGTGAGCTGGACGTGCTGGTGGACCAGGACCACGGCGGCCAGCTGTTCCAGATCTTCGCCCGCTCCACCCACCCCCGGCGGACCTTCTTCCTCGAGGTGATCGAGCGCCAGGGCGCGGGCACCTTCGGCACCGCCAACATCAAGGCCCTCTACGAGGCCGTCGAGCGCCAGCGCGCCACCGCCTCCGTCTGACCCCGAACTCCGCACCCCGACTCCGCACTCCGAGGAGGAGCACCCCATGACCACCGCAACCGAGTTCGTCCTGACCGAGGCCGAGCGCGCCCTGCTGCCCACGCCCGAGGAGATCGCCGGCTACCGCGAGCACGGCTGGTACCTCTCCCACCGCCTGTTCACCGACGAGGAGTTGGACACCCTCCAGGCGGCCACCGAGAAGTACTACGAGGGCCACCGCGACCGCACCCTCGCGGTCCGGCCGCCCAACCTGGCCGCCTGGGACCCGTCCCAGGGAGCGGTCCAGCGGCACAACGACTACGTCCACTACGAGAGCGACGCGATCGCCGCGATCCTGCAGAAGCCGCTGGTCGGCGCGGTGGCCGCGCTGCTGGCCGGCACCGAGGAGATCCGGGTCTTCCAGTCCACCCTGATCTTCAAGCCGCCGGTGCCCGAGGAGCCCTCCAACCAGGTGCCGTGGCACTTCGACAAGCACTACTGGCACACCTCCTCCTCCGAGCGGATGCTGACCGCCTTCATCCCCTTCCACGACTGCGGGGAGAAGAACGGCACCATCACCATGGTCGACGGCAGCAACCGCTGGGAGGAGCTCCCCTCCGGCGAGGACTCCACCCGGCACTTCGCCCACCGCGACCGCTCCGAGCTGGAGTCGATCCTCACCGCCAACGCGCACCACAACGGCGAGGAGGTGCGCAAGGTGCCGGTGGTGATCCCGCGCGGGCACGTCAGCTTCCACCACTGCCGCACCTACCACGGCAGCGGTGCCAACCTGGCCGACACCCCGCGCCGGGCGATCTCGCTGCACCTCCAGGACGGCGCCAACGAGTACCGCCACGCCACCCGCCCCGACGGCAGCGCGGCCTCGTACAACCACGACGCGGTGGTCCGCCGCACCGCCGACGGCCGGCCGGACTACGCGGACCCGGAGATCTGCCCGGTCATCTGGCGGGGAGCCCTGTGACCAGCCCGTCGGAGGCTGCTAACTCCCTTGCCCCTGACCTGGGTTCGGCCGCCGGGCGGTACCGGATGCTGCGGCTGATCCGCGGCTTCGAGGAGCTCGCGCTCGACCTGGTCCGGGCCGGGGAGATCCTCGGCGGCATCCACCCGTACATCGGGCAGGAGGCCGTGGCGGTCGGCGTCTGCGCCGCGCTGCGCCCGCAGGACCGGATCACGTCCACCCACCGGGGCCACGGCCACGTGCTGGCCAAGGGCGTGGACCCGGCCCGGCTGCTGGCCGAACTGACCGGCCGGGAGGGCGGGTTGAACCGGGGGCGGGGCGGTTCGATGCACGCCGCCGACTTCTCGCTCGGCATCCTGGGCGCCAACGGCATGGTCGGCGCGGGCGGCGCGATCGCCACCGGCGCCGCCTGGTCCGCCGTGCAGGCCGGCCAGGACCGGGTCGCCGTGGCGTTCTTCGGCGACGGCGCGCTCAACCAGGGCGTCCTGCTGGAGTCGTTCAACCTGGCCGCGATGTGGCGGCTGCCGGTGCTGTTCGTCTGCGAGAACAACGGGTACGCCACCACCCTGCCGGCCGGCACCGCGGTGGCGGGCAGCGCCACCGGCCGGGCCGCGGCCTTCGGCATCCCGGCCGTCGAGGTCGACGGGATGGACACCGAGGCCGTCCTGGCCGCCACCGCCGAAGCCGTCGCCCGGGCCCGCAGCGGCGGCGGCCCCGGCTTCCTGGAGTGCCACACCTACCGCTTCGAGGGGCACCACACCATGGAGCGGCTGATGAAGCTGAGCTACCGCACCGACGACGAGATCGCCGAGCGGCGCGGACACGACCCGCTGCCGCGCGCCGCCGCCCTGCTGCCCGCCGGCCTGGCCGCCGAGCTGGACGCCTCGGTCGCCGAACAGCTGGCCGCCGCCAAGCGGTTCGCCCTCGAATCCGAACACCCAGCCCCGGAGGGCGCCTTGGAGTACCTCTACGCCGACGGCCTGCGCCCGCGAGCGGGGTCGACGGCATGAGGCTCTCCTACACCAAGGCGCTCAACCGGGCGCTCACCGACGCCCTCGCGGAGGACCCGGCGGTCTGCGTCTTCGGCGAGGACATCGGGGCCGGCCTGGCCGGACCCACCCTGAACCTGCTGGACCGCTTCGGCCCCGGCCGGATCGTCGACACCCCGCTCTCCGAGCAGGCCTTCACCTCGATGGCGATCGGCGCGGCACTGACCGGGCGGCGGCCGGTGATCGAGTTCCAGATCCCCTCGCTGCTGTTCCTGGTCTTCGAGCAACTCGTCAACCAGGCACACAAGTTCTCCCTGATGACCGGAGGTCAGGCGAGCGTGCCGCTGACCTGCCTGGTACCGGGCTCCGGCTCCCGGGACGGCTGGGCCGGACAACACTCCGACCACCCCTACAGCCTGTTCGCCCACGCCGGGATGAAGACCGTCGTACCCGCCACCCCCACCGACGCCTACGGACTGCTCCGCTCGGCGATTGCCGACCCGGACCCGGTGGTGGTGTTCGCCCCGGCCGCCGCGCTGGCGGTGCGCGAGACCGTCACCTGGGAGCTGGCGCCGATCCCGCTCGGCTCGGCCCGGATCCACCGCGAGGGCACCGACGTCACCGTGGTCGCCGTCGGCCACCTGGTGCACGACGCCCTGGCCGTCGCCGAGGAGCTCGCGCCGGAGATCTCGGTCGAGGTGTTCGACCCGCGCACCCTGTACCCCTTCGACTGGGACGCGCTCGGCGCCTCGCTGGAGAAGACCGGCCGCCTGGTCGTCATCGACGACTCCAACCGCAGCTGTGGCATCGGCGCCGAGGTCCTCGCCACCGCCGCCGAGGAGATGCGCCTGACCGCCCCGCCCCGGCGGATCACCCGGCCGGACGGCACCGTACTGCCGTTCGCCCCGGGGCTCGACCGCGCCCTGCAACCCCACCGCGACCAACTGCGCACCGCCCTGCGCGCCGTCGTGAAGTGACCTTCTGCCCGGCGCCTGCGCGCAACCCGTCCACCGGAGGTTCGGCATGTCCGACAACAGCTACCCGCCCTGGCCCGGCGTGAGCACCGGCGGGGCCCCGCCCCTGCTCAGCCCGGATCTGCACGCCGCACTGGCGTCCGCTCCCGACGACCGGATCATCTACGACCTGGCCGGGATCGCCGGGCAGTACGCCCAGCTCTGCGAGGAACTGCCGGGCGTGGCCGTCCGGTTCGCCATGAAGGCCTGCCCGGTGGACCGGGTGCTGGCCCAGCTGGCCGCGCAGGGAGCGGGCTTCGACGCGGCCAGCCCGAACGAGATCGCCCAGGCCGTCCGCACCGGCGTACCGGTCGACCGGATCCACTTCGGCAACACCGTGAAGTCGGACCGCAGCATCGCCGAGGCGTACCGGCTGGGCGTCCGGGACTTCGCCACCGACAGCCTGGAGGACGTCGCGGCGATCGCCGCCCACGCCCCCGGCTCCCGGGTGTTCTGCCGGCTGGCGACCAGCGGGGCGGGGGCGCTCTGGGGGCTCAGCCGGAAGTTCGGCTGCTCGGACGCCGACGCGGTCCAGGTGCTGGAGGCGGCCCGCGCGGCCGGCCTGGTCCCCTCCGGCCTGTCCGTGCACGTCGGTTCGCAGCAGATGACCACCGAGGCCTGGCAGGGGGCGTTCGAGCGGATCGGCGCGGTGCTGGAGACGCTCCGCCGGCGCGGCCTGGTGCTGGACCACGTCAACCTCGGCGGCGGGCTGCCCGCGCTCGGCTACGTCGACCGCCGGGGCATCGCGCTCGACCCGCCGCTGGACAAGATGTTCGCCGTGATCCGCGAGGGCATGCAGCGGCTGCGCGAACTCGCCGGGCCGGAGCTCGGCTTCGTCCTGGAGCCGGGCCGCCACCTGGTGGCCGACCACGGCGCGATCCGGGCGCACGTGTCCCGGCTCACCTCCCGGGAGCAGCTCGACGGCGAGCGCCAGTACTGGCTCTACCTGAGCTGCGGGAAGTTCAACGGCCTGTACGAGATGGACGAGTTGCAGTACCGGCTGGTCTTCCCGACCCACCCGGAGCCGGAGTACGTCCCGGCCGTGGTGGCGGGCCCCACCTGTGACAGCGACGACGCCTACGTGGACGAGCACAGCCGGGTCCGGGTGCCCCGGGCGGTCGCCTCCGGCGATCCGGTCTGGATCCTCTCCAGCGGTGCCTACGCCACCAGTTACCTGACCCAGGGCTTCAACGGCTTCGACCCGCTGCCGTGCACCTGGACCGGCGGCGGTGGGAGGATCGGTGGTGATCACGACATCCCGGAGGAGTCCACATGAGCGGTACGGCAACTGACGTGACGACGGCCCAGGCGACCCCTCGGCGGGTCTACATCGACAAGCAGCATCCCGAGCCCTTCCGCGCCATGCGCGCCGCCGCCGACACGGTCCGGGCCGCGGCGGTCGCGGCCGGCCTGGAGCTGCGGCTGGTGGAGCTGGTCAACCTCCGGGTCTCCCAGCTGAACGGCTGCGCCTACTGCCTGGACGTGCACACCAGGGCCGCGCTCAAGGAGGGCGAGACCACCCAGCGCCTCGGCGTGCTGCCGGCCTGGCGCGACACCCGGCTGTTCACCGCGCCGGAGCGGGCCGCGCTCGCGCTGGCCGAGGCGACCACCCTGCCGGCCGACGCGGCCCTCCAGGAGGGCGCCTACCGCGAGGCCCGCGCCGTGCTGACGGAGGAGCAGATCTCGGCGGTGATCTGGGTGGCCGTCAGCATCAACGCCTTCAACCGGGTCTCCATCCTCAGCAAGCACCCGGTGCTCCCGGCCCGCTGACCCGGCGGGCCGGGTCAGCGGCGGGCGGACGGCGGCGGTCCCGGCCCCCGTCGAGGGGGCCGGGACCGCTGTCAGGTCCGACGGGGCGTCAGCAGGTGATGCTGCCCTTGCGGATCGCGTGCCCGCTGGTGTTGGAGTCGTCCGACCAGTACACCGGCTTGGAGCCGCCGACGCACTCGCTCGCGCCCGCCACCGCGAAGCCCTCGTTGTTGATGTTGGCCATGCCGCTCGGCCGGTTGTAGACGGCCGCGACGGCGAAGGCGCCGGAGGCGTTCACGGTGAAGGTGCGGTGCTGGCCGCTGCAGGTGTCGTCGCAGACCACCCAGAGGCGGCTCGCCTGCGGCTCCCACTCCAGGTCCATCACGCCGCTCATGCCGGAGCTGATGGTGGCCACCTTGGTGAAGGCGCCGGAGTCCTGGAGCACGTAGCCGTAGACCGAGCCGTTGCCCTCCAGGCCGACGAAGAAGACGCCGCCGGTGTGGGCGCCGTAGCCGGCCGGGTCGTAGGCCGCGCCGGTGGAGGCGTCCTTGAAGCCGGCCGCGGTCAGGGCCGAGTCCGGCACCCAGGTGACCGCTTCCAGACCGGCGTTGGAGCCGGACGACGGCAGGTCGGAGGTCAGGTTCCACTCCTTGGTGGCGGTCAGCGAGGAGGAGCTGCCGGAGACGTCGTAGCGCAGCACCGAGAGGCGGCTGGTGCCGGAGGCGTCGCCGTTGCGCTCGCTGGAGACGAAGACGCCGCCCGCCGCGCCGGCCGAGGTGAGGGTGACGCCCTCGGCGTCCGGGGCGCCGGAGCCGTTGGTGAAGCGCAGGGTCTTGCCGGAGGTCCAGCCGTTGGCGGTGTCGGGCTTCCAGCCGCCGGAGCCGTTGGGCACCAGGCGCCAGAGCTTGCCGGAGTTCTGGGCGCCCCAGAGCACGCCGCTGCCCTCGAGGGCGAGGCCGCTGAGGTCGGAGCCGAAGACGTTGGAGGCGTCGGCGGTGGCGACGGTGCTGCTGCCGGGCCAGGCCACCGGGGTGGTGGAGCCGCCGCCGGTGCCGCAGGCGTTGGCCGAACCGAGCGTCACCGCAGCCGACTTGAACGCGCCGGTGCCGTCGGCGCAGCGCGACCAGGACGGGGCGGAGTGGCTGGTCCAGGTGTAGCTGTCGACCAGGGTCGAGCCGCCCGGCAGGTAGAGCCGGGCCTTGTCGCTGGAGCCGAGGCCGAAGGAGCCGGAGATGTCGAAGGCCCGGAACGCGCCGGCGGCCAGCGTGGTGCCGGAGCCGATCGTGAACGAGCTGCTGCTGTCGTCCTTGAGGACCCAGCCGGAGATGTCGACCGACGCGGTGCCCTTGTTGTAGAGCTCGATCGAGTCGTTGACGCTGCCGGTGGTCACCACCTCGTTGATCCGGATGTCGTCGGCCGGGGCCGCCTGGGCGGGGGTGACGGTCAGGACGCCGGCCACCAGGGCGGTGGCGGCGGCGAGCGAGGGGGCGATGCTGCGGCGCCAGCGGCCGGCGAGCGAAGCGGTCACGGTTGTCCATCCTGGGGGAGGCGGTTGCGCGGGGCGGGCATGACAGTGCTCGCTTCGGCCGAATGGGCCCCCACCAACAGGTGGTTGATCCGTGAACGGTGGCCGAACCGTCCGTGGTCCCACCCTTCCCGCGCCCCCGTCCGCGACCGGGTCGCCTGCGGGACGCGACCCGTCCACCGGGGTAGCCCTGGGTGTTCATCCGGCTACCTTCCGTGTGACGCTCCACACAGTGATGATTCGAGCACGGTGTGCAAGACTCGCCTCGTCGGGCCACAAGCCTTCGATTCCTAGGGAGTACACCGCAATGCGCACCCGCATCGCAGCTATTGCTGTCGGCATGACCACCCTTCTCGCCGTACCTGCCACCGCCTCCGCCGCCTCCTCCGTTACCCCCGGAGTGACCGCCGGTCCGGTCACCTGCGCCGCCGACCCCTCGGCCGCGGGCTCGCCGTGCGTCTGGCACGAGCGGGACGCCGCCGGTCTGGCCGGTCTGGCCCGGCTCACGCCGACCGCCGCCCAGCCGGTGCTGGCGAAGGTCGAGCTCAGGACCCAACGCGCCTGGGGCAGCCCGTGGCTGACGGTGGCTTCGACCACCGCCGTGCGCTCCGGCCCGGCCGTGCTCACCACCCCGAAGGTGGTCACCGGCGAACTGAGCATCGTCTGCGTCACCACCGCACCGGTCCGGGCCCCGGAGCAGCAGACCACCGTCTGCACCCACCCCTCGGCCTGACCGGGCGGCGGCGCGTCCGGCGCTCCTTCGTACCGTCGGACGCGCCGTCAGCCCCGACTGCAGGAGCGGTCGTTGGCCGGATACGGACCCTCGGTTACAGTGCCCGGGCCCGGACGTCCGGCAGAACAACAGGAGACCGCCCATGAAGTTTCGGACCCACGTCGAGCCCCCCGAGCCCATGCGGGGCCTGGAAGTGCCGCCCGAGGTGGTGGCAGCGCTCGGCGGGGGCGCGCGTCCGCCGGTGACGATCACGGTCAACGGGCACTCCTGGACCAGCCGGGTCGCCATCCTGCGCGGCCGCCATCTGCTCGGCCTCAGCAACGCCAACCGGCAGGCCGCAGGTGTCGCGATCGGCGACGAGGTGGAGGTCGAGCTGGAGCTCGACACCGAGCCGCGCGTCGTCGTCGAGCCGCCGGACTTCGCCGCAGCCCTGGACGAGGACCCCGTCGCCCGCGCCGCGTACGACGACCTCTCCCACAGCCGAAAGCGCGAGCACGTACACGCCGTCGAGAGCGCCAAGAAGCCCGAGACGCGCCGACGGCGGATCGAGAAGGCCGTCGCCACCCTGCGGGGCTGACAGCCTGCACTCCCGTGCGGCTGCCGTGCAGGACCCTGCCCGGCAGCCGCACGGCGGTGGTTCAGCAGCCGGTGTCGGCGATCACGTAGGAGCCGGCCGAGGTCTCCTTGAGGGTGTGGGTGACGAAGAGGTTGTACAGGCCCATGTTCTGCTCGGAGCCGTTGGCGTAGGTGTAGCCGCCGCTCTGGTGCGCACGGCCGGCCGCGACCTGGTGGTAGTTGTCGGTGGTGTAGCACTTGGGCACCGAGCCGGTGGTGGTCGCGGTGACCGGGCCGGAGGCGGTGCCGGAGGCCCCGGCGGAGTCCACGGCGGCGACGGTGTAGCTGTAGGAGGTCCCGCCGGCCAGGCCGGTGTCGGTGTAGGAGGTGCCGGTGGTCGAGCCGACCCTGGTGCCGCCGCGGTAGACGCCGTACGAGGCCGCCCCGGTGACGGCGGACCAGCTGAGCGAGGCGGTGCTGCCGGTGGTGCCGCTGACGGTCAGGCCTGCGGGAGCGGGCAGCGCGGCGCCGCCGTCACCGTCGCCCGGGCCGTCGAGGCCCCAGAACGCGGCGGTGTAGTACGTGGAGCAGATCGTGTCGAGGTAGTAGCTTCCGGTCGATCCGCACTGCCCGGTGCCGGAGCCCGGGTCGACGGCCAGCCCGTGCGCCATGCCGGAGATCGAGTACAGCTCGACGGCGGGCCTGCCGCCGGCGTCGTCGTAGCTGCTGAGGGTGGTGCCGCCGGTGAGGGAGCGGGTGCTGGAGGCGGTCTGCGAGAGGCCCCAGACATCGGTCCACTGGTCCCGCAGCTCGGTCCCGTTGACCGGCTTGACCGTGGTGTCGGCGCTGCCCTGCCAGATCGCGACCCGCGGGTACGGGCCGCTGTAACCGGGGTACGAGTTGCGCACCTTGGCGCCCCACTGAGCCGGCGTCAGGCCCTGGCTGCTGTTCTGGCAGCCGGACGCGGCGGCCTGCGCGGTCGCGCACTGGGCGGGCAGGCCGGAGGCGATCGATCCCCCGGCGAACACGTCGGGGTAGTCCGCCAGCAGGTTCGCCGCCTGGCCGCCGCCGGCCGACAGGCCGGTGATGAAGATCCGCGAGGTGTCGCTGCCGTACTGGGCCACCGCCTTGTCGATCATCTGCTTCACCGACAGCGCCTCGCCCTTGCCGCGGGTGCTCTGCGCCGGGTCGAACCAGCGGAAGCAACTGAGCGAGTTGTTGGTCGAGTTGGTCTGCGGGTACACCACCGCGAAGCCGTAGCTGTCGGCGAACTGCGCCCAGCCGGAGTGGCTGTGGTAGTCGGAGGCGCTCTGCACGCACCCGTGCATGGCGATCACCAGCGGCGCTCCGGCGGCCAGCCCGGCCGGGGCGTACTCGTACATCGCGAGGTTGCCCGGGTTCGAGCCGAAGCCCGTCACCTGGGTGAGACCGGCGGCGGCGGCCGGCGGCGCGGCGGCGGTGAGCAGTCCGGCGGCGAGCGCGAGGGCGCCGGTCGCGGCCGTGGCCCAGCGGCGGAGCCGCGGTCCGAGGCCGGAGGGCGTGGTCGAGTGTGCCAAGGCGGGCTCCTGGGTGGGGGAAGGAGAACTGACCGAGAGCCGCGCCACGCCCCGGCACCGCGGTGGGGCGGGGGCTCGGGCCGGGAGTCGCGGCGCGCTGTGCCGTGAATCATGCGACCGGACCCGGCGGTCGGTAATGTCCCTGAAGTCCACCCTTCGCGCCGCCCTCGTGTGGCCCTCTGCCATGGGCCCTGCCCTCCCTGCCGTCCCGACCGACAGCCGGCCGTGGCGGTGTCGGCGCCCAATGGCAGACTGCCGATCATGTCCCTCGCCGACCTCACCCTCGAACACTGGCGGTCGTCCGACCTCGCCACCGCCCGCCGCCTCGCCCAGCAGGCGGCCGACCTGGTCGGCGGCCGCGTGGTCGCCGTCGACGCCGTCGAGCACCTGGGCGGCCCGCTGCACCGGGTCCGGATCGAGCGGGACGCCCAGGAGTTCGCGCTGGTACCGGGTGGCCGGGTGACGCTCGGGTTCGACCTCGACGCCTGGCAGCCGACGGCCGCTCAGACGGCCGACTACCAGGAGAGCCTGGAGCAGGGCTTCGGGTTCGGCCCCGATCTCCGGTCCCACCTGGCCCTGGTGCTCAGTCCGCGCCGGCAGGTCACCCTGGCGACGGTGCTGATGGCGGTGGAGGACGAGGACCTGACCGAGCCGGCCACCGACATGCCGGCCCTGCTCGCGGCCCGCGGTCTGCGGATGCCCAGCTCCGACGAGTGGGAGCACGCCTGCGGCGCCGGCGCGACCACCCTGTTCCGCTGGGGCAACGACCTTCCCCCGGACCGGGACCCCTACAACTTCCCCGACGGCCCGCACCACCGGCCGAACGCGCTGGGCCTGCGCATCGCGTACGACACCTACCGGACCGAACTGACCAGCAGCGTCACCGCAGTGCACGGCGGCGACGGCGGCGAATCGGCCTGCGGCGGCTACGGCCGGCTGCTGGGCTGGCTCCCCCTGGCCACGGCCAACCAGCACCCCTTCCTCGCCACCGAGTTCGTCCACGGCCCGGACGGCGAGGACATGTACGAGGAGTTCTCCACCCGCCCGGTCCTCACCCTCTGATCCCCCGTTCCGGTCCCCGGGCCGGACCGGCGATGCTCTGATGGTGCCTGGGGAAACCGGTCGCACACGGGGGGCAGTCATGACAGCACAGACCATCGTCGGTCTGGTGGGGATCGTCGTCCTGACGGGCGTGGTGGTCGCCATCGTCGCCGTCTGGCGGACGGGCACGCCCTTCCCCGAACTCACCGGCCCCGGGCCCGTCCCACTGAACGGGCCGAACTGCACCAGCTGCGGCCACAGCGAGCACCGCGGCGGCTGCGGCGAGCGGACGTCGGCCTCGGGGGACATCTACGACGGTGGCGGCGACTGGGTCGGGTACCGCAACGAGACGTTCTGCGGCTGCAGCACGTACCGCAGCGAACCGTGGCCGCCCTGCACCGTCTGCGGCCACGGTCGCAGCGAGCACTACCAGCTCCTCAAGTGCCGGCACCCCACCAACGGCTACCGCAGCGACCGGCCCTGCCCCTGCGGCGGCTACAGCGCCGAGCCCGGGCCGCCCCCGTCGTACTACCAGGACGCGCTGCGCGCGCAGAACCGCCGCTGCCCCATCCCCGCCGACCAGCGGGCCGACGGGAAGCTGCTCTGCATGTCCTGCTGGGTGCAGCGCCGCTGCCAGTACGACCGGCCGTGACCAGCCCGGCGGGCCGCCGGGCCCGCCGACAGGGCGTCAGCCCTCATCAGCGGCCCTCGACTCGGCTGCCCGGACCGTGCCGACCTCCTCCTCGATCCGCGCCGCCCGCTCCCCAGCCGCTCGCTCTCCGCAGGTCGTTCGCGGGCCCGAACCGACAGCGGCGGCGGACGGCGCTGGGGCGGGACGGCGGGAAGCTGCCCCGTACGGGGCTCGGGAAGGTCGCGCACGGGCTGCCGTTCTGCGAGTTCTG
>NZ_JBEOXV010000012.1:0-207257 GCF_040296785.1 Kitasatospora sp. NPDC002040
GGCGTCCGCCGGTCGGCGGACGCCCCCACCGGGGCTTCACCACGGCCGGGTTCAGCGGTGGCTGAGGCCCTGGTCGATGGCGGCGTAGAGCTCACCGTCGGCGGTGTCGCCGTCGAGGGCCCAGACCATCGCGCCGCCGAGGCCGCGCAGCTGGACGTAGGCGGCCTTGGTGCGCAGCACGGTCGGGTCGTCGTACGTCCAGAGCGTGGTGCCGTCGAAGAGCCAGGCGCTGCCGAGGCCGCGGTGGATCTTGTAGGTGCCGGAGGCCGCGAGCTTCTTCAGGGCCTTGTAGTCCTCGGTACCGGCGACCCAGGTGGCCGGGGCGGGGCCGGCGGCCGGCTGGTCCAGGCCGTCGCCACCGCCGGTGACGCCGGTCCAGCCCTGGCCGTAGAACGGCATGCCGACCACGAGCTTGTTCGCCGGGGCGCCGCGCCGCAGCCAGTCGTTGACGGTCTGGTCGACGCTGAAGTCGCCCTTCTTGGCGAACAGCGCGGACTGCTGGGCGGTGGTCTTCTCGCCGGAGACGTGGAAGTCGTAGCCCTGGAGGTTGACGAAGTCGAAGTCCCGGATGATCTTGCTGACCTCGAAGCCCGCGTCGATCTTCGCCGGGGCGGTCGGCGCGTACGCGCTCAGGTCGAAGTGCTTCCGCTTGGACAGCGACTTGCCGTACGCGTCCAGCTGGACCCGGAACTCGTGCACCAGCTTGGTGAAGTTCTGCTTGTCCTCGGGGCGGACGCCGTTGCCGGCGTTGGCCTCGGAGCCGGGCCACTCCCAGTCGAGGTCGACGCCGTCGAACAGACCGGCCGCGGCACCGGCACCGCCGCGGGCGCCGTCGACGGGCAGGTTGCCCTTGATGTAGGTGTCGATGCAGGAGGAGACGAGCGCCTTGCGCGAGGCGTCGGTGAGGACCGAGTCGGAGAAGTGCGCCGAGCCGCTCCAACCGCCCAGCGAGATCATCACCTTGAGGCCGGGGTTGGCGGCCTTGAGCTCACGGAGCTGGTTGAAGTTGCCGGCCAGCTTCTGCTCGGCGGTGTCGGCGGTGCCGTTCACCGAGTTGGCCGCGTCGACCGGGCGGACGTAGTCGGCCCACGGGTCGGCGCCGGGCACGTTGCCGACCAGGCACTTGCCGTCCGCGCCGATCGCGCCGAAGGCGTAGTTGATGTGGGTGAGCCTGCCTGCGGTGCCGCTCGTCGCCAGGTCCTTGACCTGGTAGTTGCGTCCGTAGATGCCCCACTGGGTGAAGTAGCCGACCCGCTTGTAGGTGTACGACCCGGAGTGTCCGCGCTCGCTGTCGCCGGCGCCGGGCGCCGCACTGGCCACCGGGGCCATCGCGGTCAGCAGGCCGAGGGCGGCGGCCGCGGCGGCGACGGACAGCTTGGTGATTGATCTGTGAGGCATGGGCTCGTTCCTGTATGAGGACTGGATGGAGCTTTGCAGCCCGCAAGCTATTGGTCTGGACCAGAAGCGTCAACCAGGTGTCCACTCTGCAAAATTCTCCTTCCGCCCCCTTGACAGCCCCCGTCCTTCCCGGGCGCAGCACGGCGGGTGACGGTCCGTCAGGCCGTGCCCGCACTGCCGGGTGCCCGGTCGGGCGCTAGCGTTGGGTCATGAAGCTGCCCGCACCGCTCCGCCGACCTCCCCGGTACGCCTCGCTGGCCGCCGGGGCGCTGCCCGTGCTGACCTTCCCGGCGGCCGGGCTGGGGTGGCTGGCCTGGGTCGCGCTGGTGCCCGGGCTGGAGCTGATGCGGCGGGCGGACACCGGCCGGGAGGGGGCGGTCCGGGGGTGGTGGTTCGGGGCCGGCTTCATCCTCACCGCGATGTACTGGCTGGTGCCGTCGGTCGGGCCCGGACTGCTCGCGCTGGCCGTGGTGTTCGGGGCGCTCCAGGGGGCGGTCGGGCTCGCCGTCCAGCGCCTGCTGCACCCGCCGCTGACCACCCGCCGGGCCGCGCTGGCCCTGCTGGTCGTCCCCTCGGTCTGGGTGAGCACGGAGTTCGTCCGCTCCTGGCACGCGCTCGGCGGGCCGTGGGCGCTGCTGGGGTCGAGCCAGTGGGAGCACCCGGCGGTGCTGGGCCTGGCCTCGGTCGGCGGTGCCTGGCTGGTCAGCGCGGCCGTGGTGGCGGCCAACACCGGGGTGCTGATCCTGCTGGCCGGCCGCCGCCCCGGGGTCAGGGCGGTCGCGGCCGCCGCGGTCACCGCCGCCCTGCTGGCCGGGCCGCTGCTGTTCGCGGTGCAGTCCGCCCCGGCCGCCGGCGACCGCGCAACTCTCGCCCTGGTGCAGCCCGGTGAGGTCGCCGACCCGGCCGCCAGGTTCGCCGCGAGCGAGCGGATCACCGAGCGGCTGCACGGGGTGGACCTGGTGGTCTGGGGCGAGAGCAGCACCAGCACCGACCTGGACCGCGCCCCGGACGTGCTGGCCCGGCTGGAGCGGCTGGCGGCCGCCACCGGCGCCCCGCTGCTGGTCGGCGAGGACGCCCGCAAGGCCGACGGCCGGATCTCCAAGGACGCCGTGCTGGTCACCCGGGACGGGGTGGCGGAGCGGTACCGGAAGATCCGGCTGGTCCCGTTCGGCGAGTACGTCCCGCTCCGGCCGGTGCTGGGCTGGCTGACCGGGATCAGCAAGGCGGCGGGCGAGAACCGGGCGCCCGGCGCCGCCTTCCACCTGCTGCACACCACCGACCGGTCCGGCCGTCCGCTCCCCTTCGGCGCGCTGATCTGCTTCGAGTCGACCTTCCCGGACATGTCCAGGGTGGCGGCCGACCAGGGTGCCCGGATGATCGTCTTCCAGTCCGCGACCTCGTCCTTCCAGTCCTCCTGGGCCCCGCAGCAGCACGCCTCGCTGGGCGCGCTGCGGGCCGCCGAGACCGGCCGCCCGGTGGTGCAGGCGGCGCTGACCGGCGAGTCGGTGGCGTACGACCGCCAGGGCCGCCGGCTGGCCGCACTGGGCACCGGCGACCGCGGCGCGCTGACCGTGGACCTGCCGCTGGCCGAGCCCGGGGCCGCGACCTGGTACCAGCGGCTCGGCGACTGGGTCCCGTACACGGCGGTGGCGGTCTCGCTGGCGGCCGCCAGCGGGCTGCGCCGGCGGCGGGCCCCGCAGCCGGAGCCCGCCGGGCCTCAGCCCGCGGTGTCGGCCAGGTAGAGCCCGAAGACCGCGCCGAGCGGGTCCTTCAGCACCGCGAGCCGGGGCCCGTCCGGCACGTCGGTGGGCGGCAGCACCGCCTCGGCGCCCAGTCCCACCGCGCGCTCGGCCGCCAGGTCGACGTCGGCGGCCGCGAAGTACGGCATCCAGTACGGCGGCAGGTCGGCCGGGAACTGCTCGCCCATGTCCAGCACCCCGCCGAAGTCGGTGCCGTCCAGACCCCACTGGGTGTAGGACTCACCGGGGCTGACGCTCCATCCGAACAGCTCCGGGTAGAACGCCAGCGCGCCGGCGACGTCCCGGGTGGCGAGCTCGATCCAGCCCGCCGCGCCCGGCTGGTCGTACACCGCCGCGCCCTGGAAGGCGCGGGCCTGCCAGACCGAGAAGACCGCGCCCGCCGGATCGGCCAGCACGGCGAACCGCCCCAGTTCGAGCACCTCGGCCGGGGCCATCAGCACCCGCGCCCCGGCGGCCGTGGCGGTGGCCGCGGTGGCGTCGGCGTCCGCGCTGGCGATCGAGACGGTCCAGACCGTGGGCTGCCCGGGGGCGACCAGCGGGGTGATCCCGGCCACCGGGTCGTCGCCCAGCAGCATCACGGTGTAGCCGCCCGCCTCCGGCCGGGGGTCGGGGGCGGCCCGCCAGCCGAACAGCTCGCCGTAGAAGGCCTGCGCCGCCTGCGGGTCGGCACTGCCCTGCTCGACCCAGCAGGGGCGGCCGGGCCGGTTCGCGGTGATCCTCATCCCTGACGCTCCCTCATCCGACGCTCACTCACCTGGCACTCCTCAGCGGATCTCGACGACTACCTTGCCGCGCGCATGACCGGACTCGACCGCGAGCATCGCCTCATCGGCCCGGTCGAGCGTGAAGGTCTCGGACACGTGCGGGTCCACCGCCCCGGCGGCGACCAGCGCCGCCAGCTCCGCCAGCACGGCCGAGGTACGGGTGCGCCGGACGTACTCGCCGCCCAGCCCCGCCGCGGTCGCCTGGTCGGCGGTGGAGACCAGCCGTCCACCGGGCCGCAGGGTGGTGGCGGCGGCCCGGGCGTCCTCGCCGCCGACCAGGTCGAGGATGCCGTCCACCCCGTCCGGGGCGGCCGCCCTGATCCGTTCGGCCACCCCTTCGCCGTACCGGACCTGGGTCGCGCCCAGACTCGCCACGTACTCCCGGGCCTGATCGCTCGCGGTGCCCAGCACCGTGACCCCACGGGCCACCGCGATCTGCGCCGCCACGCTCCCGACCCCGCCCGCCACCCCGAGCACCAGCAGCGTCCGCCCGGCCTCCAGGCCCAGCTGCGCCACCGCGTCGTACGCGGTCGCCCCGGCCACCGAGAGGGTGGCGGCCTGGGCGAAGGAGACGTCGTCAGGGACCTCGGCCGCCTCGGCCGCCGCCAGCAGCGTGTGCTCGGCGAAGGCGCCGCCGAGCGCGGGCCCGAACACCGGGTCCCCGATCACGAAGCCGGTCACCCCCTCGCCGAGCACCTGCACCACCCCGGCCGCCTCCAGCCCGAGCACCCGGGGCACCGGCGTCTTCCGGCCGAACAGCCCCTGCCGGACCTTCCAGTCCGCCGGATTGACCCCGGCCGCGTGCACGGCCACCAGCAACTCGCCCGGCCCGGGCACCGGCACCGGCCGGTCCAGGAACTCCTGGGTCTCCGGCCCGCCGTATGCCACGAATCCGAATGCCTTGGACATCTGCTTCCTTCGCTCGGGGGCCCGCCTGCCTCCACCAGCTTGCGGGCGATCCGCCCGGGGCGGACGGGGATGCTGCGCCGAACGGGACCGGACGGACGGCTGTTGTTCAAATTGGAACAAAGGTGTACGGTCGTTCGAACCAGGTCGATCATCCTCAGGAGGACGGGCATGCCCGAGCAGCTCAGCCCCGCGACGGTACGGGCCGAGGTCCGCATCCCACTGACCTTCCCGGACGGCTACCGGGTCGAGGCCGAGGTCTTCACCTTCCACGGCCTCACCGACGGCGCCGAGCACCTCGCGCTCCGGATCGGCGAACTCGGCGACCGCACCCCACTGGTCCGGCTCCACTCCGAGTGCCTGACCGGGGACGTGTTCGGCTCCGCCCGCTGCGACTGCGGCCCGCAGCTGCGCGAGGCGGTCGAGCGGATCGCCGAGACCGGCGGCTACCTGCTCTACCTCCGCCAGGAGGGGCGCGGCATCGGCCTCTACAACAAGCTCGACGCCTACATGCTCCAGGACCAGGGCCTCGACACCTACGCGGCCAACACCGCCCTCGGCCTCCCCGAGGACGGCCGCGACTACACCGCCGCCGCCCAGATGCTCACCACGCTCGGCGCCACCGGCATCCGCCTGCTCAGCAACAACCCCGACAAGGCCGGCCAGCTCGCCGCCCTCGGCATCGAGGTGACCGAGCGCGTCCCCACCGGCGTCCACGTCTCGGCCAGCAACGTCCGCTACCTCCGCGCCAAGGTCGAGCACACCAACCACGCCATCCCGCTGGCCGCCCTGGTCGGCTGACCGCTTACGCGTCCGGCGGCTTCGGCGGCTCCGGCGCGGCCAGCGTGACGGTCACCTGCGAGACCAGCGGGACCATCCGCCCGGCCGACGGGTCCTGGCCGGCCACCACCGAGGTGTCGGCCGCGGTGGCGGGCAGGGCCAGCCAGAGGTGCGAGGCGCTCATCTTGGCCTTGGCCTGAAGCACCGTCAGGCCGGTCAGCTCCGGCACCACCACCGGCACACCGGTGGTGGCCGCGAGCAGGTCCTTGCGGGCCGAGTCCGCGGTCCGGGAGGAGAAGTAGAACGCGACCACACCCGAGGTCATCGCGACCACCGCACCGAACATCAGCATCCTGATGTCCTTGTCGGTGGTGTCGTACAGACTGGCGAACGCCAGCACCACCAGGGCCATCACCAGGATCAGCGCCATCGCGCTCCGGACGATCCCCGCCTTCACCGGATCGGCGCTCCGACGCACCTGGAGTCCCAGGGCCACCAGCGAGATCAGCGCGGCCAGGGCGAACATGCCCCAGATCGGCGCCGCCGATCCGCTGCCGGTCACACCCGTGGCCGGAGCCCCGGACGGGTCGGCGGCCGGAGGTGTTTCGGCTCCCGGCAGGGCCAACACATCGAAGAGGGTCAGAACCGATTCGAGCGCCATGCTCGGAGATTAGTCCCCTTCATCCCCTTTCGCCCGCAAGGAGCGCCGCGCACCTCGACCTCGTCGTCCTCTACACCGAACAGCTCGAAGCCTGCCGCGAGTTCTACGCCGGCCTCGGCCTCCGGCTGGTCCCCGAGCAGCACGGCACCGGCCCCCGCCACTACGCGGCCACCCTCGCCGACGGGAGCGTCCTGGAGCTCTACCCGGCCGGCCGCCGACCCCCCACCGGCCACCTGCGGCTGGGCCTCGCCGTCCCCGCCGGGGAGGCCGACGGGCTGCCGCCCGGCGGCCGCACCGCCACCGACCCGGACGGCCGGGTCATCGTCCTGACCGCGGCACCGCCCGCCGCAGCCGCCCCGCCACCGCGCCCGTGAAGCGGACCGCCTCGCCGACGGCGGGCAGCGGATCGTCCCGGCAGAGCCAGCTCCGCTCGGTGGAGGCGCGCGGCAGCACGTCCTGCGGCAGCCGGCCCTCCCGCCAGCAGGTGACCGCCGCCGAGGGCAGGTCGAGCTGGCCGACCCCGAAGCTGCGGACCAGTTGCGGGCCCTCCGGCACCTGACGGCCGGTCAGCCCCAGGTGCAGCGCCCGCACCACGTCCACCCCGGTGACGGTCTGGAACAGCCGGAACTGCGCCCCGGTGCGCGGGTTGAAGTCGACCAGCTTGTACTGCCCGTCCCGCAGGTCCAGCCGCCAGTCCAGGTCGGCCGCCCCCCGGTAGCCGAGACGTCGGCAGAACTCCCGGGCCATCGCGGCCAGTTCGGGGTTGGGCAGCGACTGCGCCCGGGTGGTGACCCCGGCGCCCGGCGGCCAGGAGCGCAGCTTGCGGCCGGTGAAGACCAGCGGCTCGGCCCCGTCCGGACCGCAGCACAGGTGGGTGATCCAGTCCTGCGCCAGCTCCGGCGGCAGGTACTCCTGGACCAGCACCGACGGCACTTCCCCCGGCGGGCAGGCGGCCCGCAGCTCCGTCTCGCCCCGCACCACCGTGGTGTGCCGGACGGCGGGCGCGCGCAGCCTGGTCCACGCCTCCAGGTTCTTCAGCACCAGCGGGTACCCGTGCTCCCGGCCCACCGCCAGCAGCTCCCCGTACCCCTGCGGCACCCAGGCCGCCGGGCTCGGCACGCCGTACCGGCGGCAGACCTCGAACAGCCCGGCCTTGCTGGCCAGCAGCCGCGGCAGGGCCGGCGGCACCTTCGGCAGCAGGAAGTGCGCCGAGAGCTCCTCGGCGTGCTCCGCCAGCAGCACCGCGGCCTCGTCATCGGTGGCCACCGGCACGCTCGGACGGCCGATCGCCGCCCCGATCTCCAGCAGCAGGCCCACCAGCTCGGCCGGGTCCTCGGTGCCGCTGGTGCGGCGGACGAAGGCACCGGTCAGGTAGCGGGAGAGCGCGGCGGGCGTCCAGCGGTCCTCGACCACGGCGTAGACCGGGACGCCCAGGCGGCCGAGGGTGCGGATCACCCCGACCCCGCCGTGGTGCTGCGGGTAGTGCCCGACCTTCACCAGCAGGGCGGGGGTGGCGCGGTCCGGCTCGATCCGGGCTTGCGTCATGGCGGCCTCATCGCTGGTGCAGTCCGGCGCCGGAGTGGTCGGTTCCCCCGGCACCACCCGCGCCGGTCGGATCAATTCTCGCTCCAGGATGAGCGATCGGGCCAACGCAGAGCAGGGAAGTGCACGTTGCGGCATCACCCGGACACCCGAATGGGGGTGTTCCCGCCCCGCTCGACGGTGCACCCTGGTCTGAGGGGTGCTCCGAACGAGGAGGGCGCCGGATGTTGACCGACCGTCTGTTGACCACCTGCCCGACCCGGTCGCGGTGGACACCGTGAGCGGCCCCGACGCGGTGCCGGTCACCGTGGTCGGCGCCGGGCCGTACGGCCTGGCGACCGCCGCGCACCTGCGCGCCCGGCGGGTGCAGGCACGGGTGTTCGGCGAGCCGATGGAGAGCTGGCAGGACCGGATGCCGACCGGGATGTACCTGAAGTCGACGCCCTCCGCCTCCTCCATCTCCGACCCCGGCGCCGTGTACGGCCTGGACGACTTCCGGACGGTCGACGGCCGGGTCTCCGGTGGTGACCTCTACCCGGTCCCGGTCGCGGAGTTCATCCGCTACGGCCGCTGGTTCCAGCAGGAGTGCGTCCCCGACCTGGAGCGCACCGCCGTGCAGCGGATCGACTCCTGCCGCACCGGCTTCCGGATCACGCTGGCGGACGGCGAGGAGTTCACCAGTCGTCAGGTGGTGCTGGCCACCGGCCTCGGCGCGTACCCGCACCTGCCCGGACAGCTCGCCCCGCTCGCCGGGGCGGGCCTGGTCTCGCACTCCTCCGACCACCACGACCTGGGCCGCTTCGCCGGCCAGCGGGTGGCGGTGCTCGGCGCCGGGCAGTCCGCGCTGGAGAGCGCGGCGCTGCTGCACGAGGCCGGGGCCGATCCGGTCGTGGTGGCCCGGGCCGGCCGGCTGCTGTTCGGCTCCCCGCCCGGCACCGACCGCAGTGCCGACCGGCCGGTCCCCGGCCGGATGGCCAAACCGGGCTCACCGCTCGGTCCCGGCTGGTCGCTGTTCGCGTTCAGCCGGGCCCCCGCCGCCTTCCGGCACCTGCCGGACCGCACCCGGCTGCACCTGGTGCACACCGTGCTCGGCCCGTCCGGGGCCTGGTGGCTGCGCGACCGGGTGGAGGGGCGGGTCCGGCTGCTCACCGGACACAGCCTGCGCTCGGCGGAGGAGAGCGCCGGGCGGCTCCGGCTGGCGCTGCACCGGCCCGGCGGCGGCACCGAGCTGCTGGAGGCCGACCACCTGCTGGCCGCCACCGGCTACCGGGTGGACCTGGACCGGCTGCCGCTGCTCGGCCCCGAGCTGCGGCGCGGCCTGCGGCGGATCGAGGGCGCGCCGCGGCTGGACGCGAACTTCGAGTCCTCGGTGCCCGGCCTGTACTTCACCGGGCTGGCCGCCGCCGCCACCTTCGGCCCGCTGCTGCGCTTCGTCTGCGGCACCGGTTTCGCCGCCCGGCGGATCTGCGCCGCCGTCGCCGGGGCCGACCGGTGAGGCCGGGCCCGGTGGGGCCGCCCCCGTGGCCGGCCCCGCGGTAGCCCCGGCCGTCGCCGGGGCGGGCACTCCCGACCGCGGCCCGGCGGCCGGGCGCCGGGCCCTGGCGTCGGCGCCGTACCTGGTGCTGCCGGTGGCGCTGCTGCTGTGGCTGCTGTCGCTGCGCTCGGTCGACCTGGCCGCGATGAACGACCTCGGGCTGCTCCAGGTGCTGCCGCCAGCCTACTGGGCCGCGGTCGCGCTGCTGACCGTCGGCTTCTCGCTGGCGCTGCGCGACCGCCGGGTCCGCACCGGCTGGCTGGTAGCGTACCTGCTGGGCCTGATCGCGATGATCCACGCCACCCCGAGCCTGCTCTACCCGACCCTGCGCTACTCCTGGGCCTGGAAGCACCTCGCGGTGCTGGACGCGATGATCCGCAACAACGGCCCGGTGCCGAACGCCGAGGGCTTCGACATCTACAACCAGTGGCCCGGCTTCTTCGTGCTGAACGGGCTGGTGCTGCGGGTCACCGGGCTGCACTCCGCGCTCGGCTACGCGGCCTGGGCGCCGCTGGTCACCAACCTCCTGCTGCTGGCCCCGCTGGTGCTGCTCTACCGGGCCGTCTCCACCGACCGCCTGCTGGTCTTCGGCGCGCTCTGGATCTACTACTCGGCCTCCTGGGTCGGCCAGGACTACTTCGCCCCGCAGGCGTTCGCCTTCCTGCTCTTCGTCACCGTGCTGGCCCTGGTGGTCCGTCAACTGCCGGACGGCCTCGCCCCGGGCGGCGCCCGCCCGTCCGCCGGCGCCGACCGGATCGGGCGGCGCAGCGGACGGCTGCCGCTGATCCTGCTGCTGGAGGCCGCGATCGTGGTCTCGCACCAGCTCACCCCGCTGATGCTGATCTGCGTGCTGACCGCGCTGGCGCTCCCGCGCCGCAACCGGCGGGCGGTGCTGCCCGCGCTGGCCGGTGCGCTGGCCTTCACGCTGGCCTGGGACCTCACGGTGGCCCGCCGGTTCATCGACGACAACTTCGGCGACTTCGTCCGGGCGCTGACCACCCCGGACGGCAACATCGTCTCGGGGCTGGCCGGGCTGGGGGCGGCCGCGCCCGGCCAGGTGGTGGTGGCCTGGGTGGACCGGGCGCTCTCCGCCACGGTGATCCTGCTCGCGCTGGCCGCGCTCTGGCGCCGGCCGTGGCTGCGCCGGACCGGGCTGCCGGCGGCCGCGCTGGCCCCGGTCCCGCTGCTGGTCGCGAACAGCTACGGCGGCGAGATGATCTTCCGGGTCTACCTGTTCGCACTGCCCAGCTGCGCGTTCCTGATCGCGGCGCTGCTGTTCCGCCCCGGGCCCCGGCCGCGGCTGCGCGCGGTCGGCTCGGCCGGGGTGCTGCTGGCCCTGCTGGGCGGCCTGTTCTTCGGCTACTACAGCAAGGAGAAGATGAACTACTTCACCCCCGGCGAGGTGGCCGCCGCCCGGCAGCTGGTGGCGCTCGCACCGCCGGGCTCGGTGGTGGTCTCGGTCACCGGCAACGTCCCGGGCGGCTCCGCCGAGTACGACCTGCACCAGCGGATCCAGCTCAACCAGGACAGCCCGGAGACCAGGCAGCTGCTGCTCACCGACCCGCTGGCGGGCCTGTTGCGGGCCACCGCGTTCGCCGCCCCCGGCACCCCGGCGTACCTGATCCTGAACCGGGGGCAGGCCAACGAGTGCTTCCTGACCGGAGCGCTGCCCGCCGACACGGTGGCCCGGCTCGGGACGGCGCTGGACCAGGCACCGCGGTTCACCGTGGTGTTCCGGAACGACGACGCGGTGATCTACCGGTACGTCCCGCGAGCGACCTGACGAGGTGCCACATGCCGTACGCCCGCCTGCTGCCCGCCCTCGCCGGCTGGGCCGCGCTCGGCGCCGTCGCGCTGCCCGCGCCGGTCCGGGTGCCGGTCACGCTGGCCTTCCTGCTGGCCGGCCCCGGGATGGCCCTGACCGGGCTGACCGCGCGGCGGCGGACCCGGCTGGAGACGGCGGTGCTCGCACTGACGGTCTCGCTCGCGGTGGACACCCTGGTCGCGGTCGCGCTGCACCTGGGCGGCTGGTTCACGCCCGCCCGGGCGGTGCTGGTGCTGGCCGTCCTGACCACGCTCGCGGTACTGCTGCGGCGACCGTTCGGCCGGGCGGGGGCCGGGGCGGCCGCGCTGGTGCTGCTCTCCGGCTGCGGTACGGGCACCGGGCACGAGGTGTGGAACACTCCTGGCGCCCAGGCCTCCCCGACCGGGCCGCCGAGCCTGGACGCCCCGGCAGCGCCGGGTGACTGGCGGCTGGTGTTCCAGGACGAGTTCGACGGCGCCCGGCTGGACGGGGCGCGGTGGGCCACCTGCTACGACTGGAACGACCGCGGCTGCACCAACCGGGGCAACCGCGAGCTGGAGTGGTACCTGCCCGGGCAGGTGACGCAGGGTCAGGGCGTACTGGCGCTGACCGCCGACCGGCGGGCCACCACGGGCAGCGACGGGCAGCGCTACCCCTGGGCCTCCGGCATGGTCAGCACCGGCCGGGACAGCTGGGACGCGACGCCCCGGCGCACCTTCACCCGGGGCTACTTCGCCGCCGCGATCCGGGTCCCGCCGCAGGCCGGGATGTTCCCCGCGTTCTGGCTGATGCCCGCCACCCGGCAGACACCGCCCGAGCTGGACGTGGTCGAGTTCATCTCCGACCCGCACGACGCCCAGCTCACCGTGCACTGGGCCGGGCCCGACGGCAGCGACCGGCACGAGGCGGTGCACGTCGGCCCGGCCGACTACCCGGGCGGGTTCCACGTCTTCGCGCTGGCCTGGGAGCAGTCCTCGCTGACCTGGTACATCGACGGGGTGGCCCGGCACCGGGAGACCGATCCGACCCGGATCCCGGACCAGCCGATGGAGCTGCTGCTCAACCTGGCGGTGGGCTACCCCACGGCGCCGCCGGACGGGGTGGACACCGCCCGGCTGGAGGTGGACTGGGTCCGGGTCTGGCAGCACTGAGGCCGGACCGGACGGAACGTCAGATGTCGGGCGGCCCGCCGACCGGGCGGCCGATCGCGGCCCTGACCCGGCGGTACGCGCGCCAGCCCTTGGTGCGCAGGTGCTCGGGCAGGGGTGCCACCGGGGCGCCCTCGCCCCTGGTCCAGGCGACGAACCGCTCGGGCGGGGTGTCGGCCCGCACCATCAGCCGGGCGATCCGCAGCACTTCGTCGCTGTCGGAGCTGAAGGCGTTCACCACGGCGGCCGCCGAGGTGTACCCGGCCTGCCTGACCTGCCGGCGGACGGCCGCGCTGGAGTAGCCGTGCGGATAGGCGAACGAGACCACCGGGTGGCCCAGCAGGTCCTCCAGCTCCCGGCGGCAGCCGACGATCTCGCTCGGCAACCAGCGTCCCGGCAGGGTGTCCAGCTGCGGGTGGGTCCGGGTGTGTGCGCCGATCTCCACCCCGCAGGCGTCCAGGGTGGTCACCTGACGCCAGCTCAGCATCCGGGCCGGCGGCAGCAGGCTGCCGGCCGCCACCCCGCCGGGCGCGTGCACGGCGCCGGTGGTGAGGTAGAGGGTGGCGGGCAGGCCGCGCTCGGTCAGCAGTTGGGCCACCGTCCAGTAGAAGTCGGCGAAGCCGTCGTCGAAGGTGAGCACGGCCGCGTTGTCCGGCACGGCCGGGCCGCCGCGCAGGGCCGCGACCAGGCGGTGCAGCGGCACCACGGTGCGGCCGCTGTCGGCGATCCGGTCCAGCTGCTCGGTGAAGGTGCGCGGCGTCACGGTGAAGGGGGCGATCCAGGCCGGCGGGTCGTCCTGGACGGAGTGGTAGAGGAACACCGGGACCGGGCTGCTCATGGGGTGCCTCCCGGCCCGCCGGCCCGCCTCAGCGAGTCGACAAGTCGACCGAGGGTGCCGTCCTCGCGCAGCCTCCCGGTGGCGTAGCCGGTCAGGGTGGCCGTCACGCCCAGGGTGAGGGCGAACAGCTCCCGGGGGCCGCCCCCGCGCGGGCCGATCGACCTGGCCATCCCGCGCGGGATCACCGAGCGCAGGTAGCGCCGCTCGCAGGCCAGCGCCGGGCCCCGGCCGGTGTGCCGGGCCACCACCGCCTTGGAGAGCCCTTCGGCGTAGCAACGGGAGCGGAAGTAGGCCCAGTTAGTGCGTCCCTCGGGCACCCGGTGGCTGACCCCGGCGGCGGGTTCGTAGCGCAGCTCGGCCTCCGGCCGCCCGGCCGCCAGCCGGATGCAGAGCTCGGTCTCCTCGCAGCCGAGCGGGCGGTTGCCGACCCGGCCGAGGTCGGGGCGGAAGCCGCCGGCCGCGACCAGCTCGGCCCGCCGGAAGGACATGTTGGCACCGATGAAGTTCCGTACCGGGCCGCCCTGTTCGGGCATCCCCCGGTACGAGCAGCCGACCACCCAGTCGAACTCGGGCGGGAACCAGGACGGCCGCCCGATCTCCCAGCGGGGCCGGACCAGCCCGCCGACCCCGAGCACCCTGGGGTCCCGGTAGGCGGCCATCAGCTGCTCGGTCCAGTCCGGGTCGGCGGTGGCGTCGTCGTCCAGGAAGGCCACCACCTCGCCCTGCGCCAGCGCGACGCCGGTGTTCCTGGCGCCGGACAGCCCGGGCCGCTCCCGGTTGGCCACCACCCGCACCCCGGCCAGCACCCCGGCGGCGCGGACCGCCAGTTCAGGGCAGTGGTCCACCACCAGCAGCACCTCCTCGGCGGGGCGGCGCTGCTGCTGCAGCGAGCGCACCGCGGCCACCAGGTCGCTCCAGCGGCCCATGGTGTACGAGCAGACCACCACGGTGAGGGTGAGCCGCGGCAGGGGCGGCGCCTCGTACGGCGCCTCGCCGGTACGGTCCGGGTCGATCATCGTCCTCACTCTCCCTTCACCGGGAACGGCCCCAGCCAGCGCCGGATGCCGAGCAGCAGCGGCAGCGCCAGCGCGGTCTCGGCGACCAGCCAGGCCACGCCGACACCGGTGATGCCGAGCAGGGGGATCAGCCAGAGGCTGAGGGCCAGCACCATGGCCAGCAGGGCCGCCTGGAGCCCCATCACCCAGCCCATCGCGCGTCGGGCCCGGCAGGCGTCGACGGCGATGCCGACCACCAGGTTGGGCAGGGCGGAGAGGGCGAGCAGCCGCAGCAGGGTGGTGCCGTGCTCGGCGTAGTCGGGGCCGAAGGCGCCCAGGATCCAGGGCGCGGCGACCACCAGCGCCAGCACCCCGGCCGCGAGCAGCAGACCGGTGTGGCGCAGCACCCGCCGCCCGTGCTCCGCCAGCCGTTCGGGCGCGTGGGCGGCCTCGACGATCAGCGAGCTGCCCATGTTCAGGGTGGCCAGGTAGCAGGTGTAGCCGATCACCCAGGCCAGCGAGAAGTACGCGTTCTGGTCCGCGCCGAGCCGGCCGAGCACCAGCAGCGGCATCAGGCTGTACGCGGCGGTCCGCAGCAGCGAGCCGGTGTAGTCGGCGGCGGCGTAGCGCACCAGCCTCGGCGGCGGCGCGCCGTCCCGGTCGGCCCGGACGTGCGCGGGGACGGCCCGGCCGAACAGGTAGCCGTTGGTGACGACCAGGGAGACCAGCAGCGCCCCGCTCCAGGCCAGCAGGATGCCGGAGTCCAGAGCCAGTGCCGCGCAGAGGCCGAGCAGGACGGCCTTGGCGACCGCGAACAGCGCGTTCTCGCCGAGCACCCAGGACGGGCGGCGGAGCCCGGTGAGGGCGCCGTCCTGGAGCACGAACAGGGTGTACCCGGCGCTGGCCGCGACGAAGGCGACCGCCACCGCCGGGTCCCGCAGGAAGTCCAGCCCCGGGGCGAGCACCGGCACCAGCAGCAGGAAGGCCACCGCGGCGAGCGCGCTGGCCGCGGTGCTGACGGTGTAACAGCGCAGCAGCACCCGCCGGGTGTGCCGTCCGGCGGTGGGGACGAACCGCATCAGCACGTCGCCGAGGTTGAACTGGCCGATCCCGGAGAGCAGTGCGGCGGCGGACAGTGCGGCGTAACTGCGGCCCACCGTCTCCGGGCTGTACCAGGCGGTGGCGAGCAGCCAGAAGACCGCGCCGAGTGCGGCGGTGAGCAGTGAACTGGCGGTCAGGACATGGCCGTTGTGCAGCAGCGGCTCACCGTTGAACGCGGCCCTGGCCCGGGCCCTGAGCAGGGTCGGGTAGGAGCACTCGCACGGCAGCGGCAGCGGGCAGCCGCAGCCGGGCGTCCTGGTCCTGATCACGGTGGCCACGGCGTTCACCCCATTCGGGCCTGGTGGCGGACCGACCGCAGATAGCCGAGCGGGCCGTAGAGCATCCCGCGCAGCTCCAGTGCGGCCAGTCCGGTGGAGCGCCGGCCGGCCGGGGTGGTGCGGCTGCGGGCCTGGGTGGCGGCGTGCCGCAGCCCACCCGGCACCCGCCGCAACAGCGCGGGCAGCAGCCGGGGTTCGGTGGCGACGGCGGCGGCCAGGTAGGCGCCGAGGCCGGCCCCGTAGCCGTAGAGCTGGGCGGGCAGGGCCTCGGCGGTGCGGCGGTGGCGGTGCCAGACGATCGCGTCGGGGTGGTAGCTGAGCACGTGGCCGCTGGTGACGACCCGGAAGAAGGCCAGCAGGTCGTCGCCGCCGTGGGTGGGAGTGCCGGCGCCGGTGGCGGGGTCGAAGCCGCCGAGGGCGCGCAGCAGCCGGGTCCGGAAGGCCATGTTCGCCCCGGAGCCGAACTTCCCTGCGGTGAAAGGGAACAGCGGGTCGCCGGGGGGCGCGTCGAGCGACCACCGGCGGGGGACGAAGCCCTTGTCGTAGCCGCCGTGCCGCTGGAGCGCGGCCTGGGCGGCGGTCTCCAGCTCGGCCGGCAGGATCAGCCCGGTGACGCAGCCGGTCCTGGGGTCGGCGGCGAAGGCCGCGGTCAGCGCGGTCAGCCAGTTCCGGTCGACCAGGGTGTCGTCGTCGGTGAAGGCGATCAACTCGCCCCGGGCGGCGGCCAGTCCTAGGTTGTGTGCCCGGGCCAGGCCCGCTACCGGCTCACGCAGGTAGCGGACCCGGTCGGCGTACCGCGCACGGATCAGATTCCTCGCGTCGTCCCCGTCCGGGGCGTTGTCCACGACCAGTACCTCGTACTGCGGGCTGTCGGTCCGCAGCAGGGAGTCCAGGCACTGGCGCAGGAGCTCCGGCCGGTTGTGGGTGGCGATCACGACACTGATCTGCGGCGGTCCCGCGGGCGTCCGGGCGCCGCCGACCCGACTAGGGGGCGCTCCGGCCGTCGCGGTGGTCAACTGGTGCGGGGTGATCGAGATTTCACGGAAGGCGGCATCGACCAGCGCCCGGCGGAGACCGACCGGATCGTCGGCGCTGCCGGTGGCGGTGACCAGTCCGAGCGGGTGTCCGTGCAGTCGCACCAACGCCAACACGCGGCCGTCGAGGATGGCCGGCCCGGTGCCGCCGGGCGAGCGCAGCTCACCGGGTTCGGCCAGGTCCAGTTCGACCACGCGGACGGGGGTGTAGAGCGATTCGCGGGCGACGGGGCAGGGGTAGGCCGCTGCGGTACGCCGGTCGATGCCGTTCATCACCGCTCCCCCGTGGCGTGGAGCGCCGCTCCCCTGCCGCCCGGACGTTCGGCGAGCAGGGTCCGCAGCACCCGGCTGCCGTCGGAGACGGCGTGCAGGTGCGAACGGCCACTACGGCGGGGAAGTTCGAGGCTCGGCACCTCGGCGATCCGCAGGCCGGACCGCAGCGCGTGCGCGATCATCTCGGCCTCGATCTCGAACCCGGCCGAGCGCAGGTCGAGTTGGTCCAGGAAGCTGCGGCGGAAGGCGCAGAAGCCGTAGCAGAGGTCGGTCAGCCTGGTCCGGTAGAGCCGGTTCACCACGGCCAGCAGGGCCAGGTTGCCGACCGCGCGGATCCGGGTCAGGTCCAGCGAGCCGCCGCCCGCGATGCACCGCGAGCCCTTGACGAAGTCGTAGCCGTGGTCCAGGAAGTGCAGGAAGTGCGGGATCTCGCCGGGCCACATCGAGCCGTCCGCGTCCATCATCACCACGTACTCGCCGCTCGCGGCGGCGAACCCGGTGCGCAGCGCGTTGCCCTTGCCGGGGCCGCTCTGCTGGACGGTGCGGACGGCCGGCAGGATCTGCTCGGCCATCGCCCGGGTGGCGTCGGTGGAGAATCCGTCGACCAGGATGACCTCGTCGACGCAGTTCGGGATCTGCTGGAACACCCAGGGGATGTTGCGGGCTTCGTTCCGGGCCGGCACCACCAAGCTGACCGAGTGCCGGGTTCTGGTGACGTCGTCGGACCGGCGCAGCGGCCGATCGGAGGGCAGCTGGTCGGAGGTGCGGCGCAGCGGCCGGGCGTCCCGGGTCGGGTACGGGAGGACGTTGGGGGGCAAGGTGGTGCTCATCGCGGACGGCCTTCTCCGGAGACAGCGGGCACGCGGATTCCCTCACGCGTGACCCGGAGGACACGGGGCGGGCCACCGCGCACTGGGCGCGGGGCGGACCCCGGTGGAAAAACGAGAGCGACATACGGCGCGGCGGGTCAGTTCGGACTCCCCGAAACCCCTCCGGAACGCACCGATCGGTCTCTGGGCGGCTGGGCGCCGACTGTCACGGGCAACTGGCGAATGTACTGGTGCCAGGGCCTCATCGTCCGCCCGCACCCTGCCCGGTGTCAACCCTTTTTGACCTTTTTGACCGGCTGGTGTGCTAATGCCTCGACTGCGGTCACGCGTGCTTCTGCGCCTGCTCCTCCGCCTGGCGGCGCTCCTCGGCGATCCGGCGGGAGATCTCGTCCGGGCGGACCGGACGGCCGAAGTACCAGCCCTGCGCCCAGTCGCAGCCCATCTGCCGCAGCCGCTCGGCGTCCGCTCCGCTCTCCACGCCCTCGGCCGTGACGGTCAGCCCGAGCGTGTGCGCCAGCGAGACCAGGCCGCTGACGATCCGCCAGCCGGTGTGGGCGTCCTTGGCCGGGTCGTGCAGGTCGCCGACGAAGGAGCCGGCGATCTTCAGGCAGGAGACCGGCAGGTCGCGCAGGTAGGCCAGGTTGGACCAGCCGGTGCCGAAGTCGTCCACCGCCAGCGAGACGCCCAGGTCCCGCACCCCGTGCAGGGCCTTCAGCGCCTCGTCCTCGGGGCCGACGACGGTGGACTCGGTGATCTCCAGCTGGAGCTTGCCCGGCGGCAGGCCGGTCTTGCGCAGGATCCGCTCGACATCGGTCACCAGGCCGGCGTTGCGGGCCTGACGGACCGCCAGGTTGACGTTGATCTGCGGCGCGCGGTCGCCGAACTCCCGCACCCACTCGGTGGCCTGACTGCACGCCTGCTCCAGCACCCAGCGGCCGAGCGGCATGATCAGGCCGGTCTCCTCGGCCACCCCGATGAACTCGTCCGGGCCGAGCACCCCCAGCTGCGGGTGCCGCCAGCGCACCAGCGCCTCGACCGCGACCAGCGAGCCGTCGGCCAGCGAGCAGAGCGGCTGGTAGTCGATGAAGAACTCGCCCCGGTCCAGCGCGGCCGGCATCCGGACCGAGACCGCGTACCGGCTCACTGCACGGGCGTTCTCCTTCGGGTCGAACAGGGTCCAGCGGCCGCGGCCGGCCTCCTTGGCCCGGTACAGCGTGAGGTCGGCGGCCCGCACCGCCGCACCGGGGGTGGTGGTGGCCACCCGGCGCTCCAGCACGCCGACGCTGGCGCCGACCGCCAGCGAGTGGTCGCCCACCTGGACCGGTCTCGCCAGCGCGGCCAGCACCGTCTTGGCGGCCGCCACCGCCTCCTGCTCGCCCCGGCAGTCCTCCAGCAGCACCACGAACTCGTCGCCGCCCAGCCGGGCCACCAGGTGGCCCAGCGGGGTCAGTGCGGTCTCCAGCCGCTGGCCGACGGCGGCCAGCAGCTGGTCGCCGGTGTCGTGGCCGAGGCTGTCGTTGACCACCTTGAAGCCGTCCAGGTCCACGTAGCAGAGGCCGAACCTGGCCCCCGGCTCGGGCTCCTCGAAGAGCTTCTCCAGCCGCTCGAAGAAGGCCACCCGGTTGGGCAGCCCGGTCAGCGGGTCGTGGGTGGCCTGGTGCCGCAGCCGCTCCTGCAGGCGGTAGCGGTCGGTGATGTCCTCCAGCATGGCGACCTGGTAGAGCGGCACGCCCTCGTCGTCGCGGATCAGCGAGACGGTCAGATGGGTCCAGACCACCTCGCCGTCCTGGCGGTAGTACGGCTTGTCGAACTGGAAGTACTCGGTGCGCCCGGCGATCAGGTCCTCGTACGCCTCCCAGACCCCGGGGGTGTCCTCGGGGTGCACCAGCTCGTCCACCCGGCGGCCGGTCATGTCGGTCGAGCCGGTGCCGAAGATCTCCCCGAGCGCCCGGTTGACCGAGATGATGTTGCCGTCGGTGTCCCCGATGCCGATCCCGATCGCGGCGCTCTCGAACAGCGCGCGGAACTTGTTCTCCGACTCCCGCAGCGCCTTCTCCACCTCCCGCCGGGCGGTGTCGGCGGCCAGCCGGATCGCCTCCTGCTCGCGCAGGGTCCGCTCGCGCAGCGCCTCGGCCCAGCCCGCGGCGAAGGCACCGCTCAGGGCCGGGCCCCGGCCGTCGGTGTCCGGGCCGAGCTGGAGCAGCTCGACCGCGCGGGACAGCACGGCGGGGTCGGTGAAGTGCGCGTCCACCAGCTGGGCGCCCACCTGGCCGGCCAGCTCGGGCCGGAACGGCTCCTCGTGCTGGGCCCGGTGCAGCAGCGCGGCCGTCCGGGACACCAGGCGGCTCAGTATGCCCGGGTGCACGGCCATGCCGTGGCCGCCCCGGAGCAGCCGCTCCCACTCCTGGTGGAACCAGGTGGACGCGTCCACCCGGTCCGCCCCGTCCGGCCGTCGGGTCACGGCAGCAGTCCGACAGCTGCCAGACCGGTCATCCGCTCCGGGTGCGGCCCGACCGACTCCGGGTCCTCGGGGCGCCACTCCGGCAGGTAGACCAGGCCGGGTTCGAGCAGCTCGAACCCCTCCAGGAAGCGGCTGATCGCCTCCCGGTTGCGCATCGTCATCGGGGTCGGGGTGCGCTTGTACAGGTCCTGGTGCGCCCCGGCCTGGTCCGGTCGGCCCTCCAGCGAGGCGTGGCAGATCACCAGCGCACTGCCCGGCGGCAGCGCGTCCCGGAGCTGCCGTACCAGCGCGTACGGGTCGTCCTCCTCGACGATGAAGTGCAGCACCGAGACCAGCAGCAGGGCGACCGGCTCACCGTCCGCCAGCAGCGCGGCCACCTCGGGCCGCGAGAGCAGGTCGTCGACGTGCCGCAGATCGGCCTCGACCACCACGGACTGCGGGTCGTCCTTGAGCAGCAGCCGGCTGTGCGCGACCGCGATCGGGTCGTGGTCGACGTAGACCACCCGGCTCTCCGAATGCACCGCCCTGGCCACCTCGTGCACCGGACCGAAGGTCGGGATGCCGGAGCCGATGTCCAGGAAGCGGGTGATGCCCTGCTCGGCCAGGTGCTGGACCGCCCGTCGCAGGAAGGCCCGGTTGGAGCGCATGATGGCGGGCAGCTCGGGCCAGAAGGCGATCGCCTTGCGGGCCATCTCCCGGTCGACCTCGAAGTTGTGCGAGCCGCCGAGGTAGTAGTCGTAGACCCGGGCGGCGTTCGGCTGCTCCAGATCGGTTCCGGCAGGGACCCAATTCGCTTGCTGCATGACGGCAACCCCTACCGGATATGAAGTGGACAACGAAGCACGAGGATCTTCCTATCATCGCCTCTGCGCTGCAACCAGTGAAACCAGTGAGTCGGATGTGACCGACGGGGCGCCGGATCGCCCGCCCGGCGCGAGAATGGGACCGTCATGGCCGGAACCATCGAGGACTACGCGCTCCTCGGAGACCTGCAGACCGCCGCCCTGGTCGGACGGGACGGATCGGTCGACTGGCTCTGCCTGCCCCGGTTCGACTCCCCCAGCTGCTTCGCCGGACTGCTCGGCACCGACCGGCACGGCGGCTGGCGGCTGGCCCCCGCCGCGGGCGGCTCCTGCACCGGGCGCAGCTACCACCCGGCCAGCCTGGTGCTGGAGTCCCGCTGGGACACCCCCACCGGCTCGGTCCGGATCACCGACTTCATGCCCCAGCGGGACCGGTTCCCCCGCCTGGTCCGGATCGTCGAGGGCCTCTCCGGCAGCGTCGAGATGCGGGGCGAGCTGCGGCTGCGGTTCAACCACGGCCGGATCGAGCCCTGGGTCCGCCGCACCGACCACCACCGGATCGCGGTGGCCGGGCCCGACTCGGCCTGGCTGCGGGTGCCCCCGGGCGTGCACACCTGGGGCGAGGACGGGGCCACCGCCTCGGAGTTCACCGTCCACCAGGGCGAGCAGGTCCCGTTCGTGCTCACCTGGCAGCCGTCCCACCGCACCGGCACGCCCCGGCTGGACCCGGCCGAGCTGCTCCGCCGCACCCTGGCCGACTGGCAGTCCTGGGCCGACGGCTTCCGCTACCGGGGCCCGTACCGCGAGCAGGTGCTGCGCTCGCTGATCACCCTGAAGGCGCTCACCTACGACCCGACCGGCGGCATCGTGGCCGCGCCGACCGCCTCGCTGCCCGAGCTGCTCGGCGGCGAGCGCAACTGGGACTACCGGTTCTGCTGGCTGCGGGACTCCAGCATGACGCTGGCCGCGCTGCTGCGCGGCGGCTTCCGGGACGAGGCGGCGGCCTGGCGCGAGTGGCTGCTGCGGGCGATCGCGGGCGACCCCGGCGACCTGCAGGCGGTGTACGGGGTGGCGGGCGAGCGCACCCTGCCGGAGACCTCGGCCGACTGGCTGCCCGGCTACCGCGGCTCCACCCCGGTCCGGTTCGGCAACGCCGCCGTCCGGCAGCTCCAACTCGACGTCTACGGCGAGGTGTTGGACACCCTCCAGCTCGCCTACCTGGCGGGCATCCCGATGGAGCGCAAGGTCTGGGGCCTGCTCCGCAGCCTGATGGAGTTCCTGGAGCTGCACTGGCGCGAGCCGGACGAGGGGCTGTGGGAAGTCCGGGGCGTCAGACGGCAGTTCGTGCACTCCAAGGTGATGGTCTGGGTGGCCGCCGACCGCGCCGTCCGGCTCGCCGAGGCCACCGGCCTGCCCGCGCCGCTGGACCGCTGGCGGGCGCTGCGCGACACCGTGCACGCCGAGGTCTGCGAGTACGGCTACCACGCCGGCCGCGGGGTCTTCGTCCAGTCGTACGGCGCCGAGGAGTTGGACGCCGCGACGCTGTTCATCGCCAAGTCCGGCTTCCTGCCCCCGGACGACCCCCGGGTGGTGCGCACGGTGGACGCGGTACGGGCCGAGCTCGACCACGGCGGCTTCGTCCGCCGCTACCGCACCGCACCGGGCACCGACGGGCTGCCCGGCTCCGAAGGCGCCTTCCTGGCCTGCTCGTTCTGGCTGGCCGACGCACTGGCCGCGACCGGGCGGCGGACCGAGGCCAGGGAACTGTTCGAGCGGGTGCTGGCGCTCACCAACGACCTCGGCCTGCTGGCCGAGGAGTACGACCCGGACCGGCGGCACCAACTCGGCAACGCCCCCCAGGCGTTCACCCATGTCGCCCTGGTGAACACCGCCTTCGCCCTGGCCGACGCGGACAGCTCGGACATGGACTAGCGGCCGACCCCGTCGCCGCGGGGTCGGCCGCCGATCCATGCCGACGGGTCAGCTCGCGGTGCAGCTCAGCGTCGGGGCGGAGTTGCTGCCGGAGTAGCTCGCGCCGAACCCGAAGGAGGTGCTGCCGCCGGTCCCGATCGCGCCGTTGTAGCCGGCGTTGACCACCGAGACCGAGCTGCCGCTCTGGCTGACCGTGCCGTTCCACAGGTTGGTGACCTGCTGGTTGCCCGGCCAGGTCCAGGTGACCTTCCAGCTCTTGGTGGCCGCGGTACCGGTGTTGGTGACCGTGACGTCGGCGTTGAAGCCGGCGCCCCAGTCACTGCTCACCTTGTAGGTCGCGGCGCACCCGACGTTGCCGGTGCCACCCCCGGTCGAGGTGGTGACGCTCAGCGCGGCGGAGGCCGCCGAGACGTTGCCGGCCGCGTCGCGGGCCTTCACCGTGTAGCTGTACGCCGTCGCGGCGGTCAGACCGCTGTCCGCGTACGAGGTGCCGGTCGAGGTCCCGACCTGCACACCGTTGCGGAAGACCTGGTAGCCCGTCACACCGACGTTGTCGGTCGAAGCGGTCCAACCCAGGGTCAGACCCGAGGCGGTGACATTGCTCGCGACCAGCCCGGCCGGGACGGACGGAGCGGTGGTGTCACTGGTCCCCGCCGAGGTGGTGACGCTCAGCGCGGCGGAGGCCGCCGAGACGTTGCCGGCCGCGTCGCGGGCCTTCACCGTGTAGCTGTACGCGGTCGCGGCGGTCAGACCGCTGTCCGCGTACGAGGTGGTGGCCGAGGTGCCGACCTGCACACCGTTGCGGAAGACCTGGTACCCAGTCACACCGACGTTGTCAGTCGAAGCGGTCCAACCCAGGGTCAGACCCGAGGCGGTGACGCTGCTCGCGACCAGCCCGGACGGAACGGACGGAGCGGTGGTGTCGGAGGTGCCGCCGCCGACCGGCGGGTAGGCGTTGCGGAGCAGCTCCTGGAACTGGGCGGAGAACCAGGCCCCGGCCAGCGGCGCGTCCGGCAGCGCGCCGGACATGTTGTTGTTGTTGCGCGGGTTGCCGGTGTACGTGGGGTCGCACATCCGGTCGAAGCCCTTGCCCTGGTCGTTCGCGATCGCCTTGCTGGCGCCGTCCGACTCACCCGGGGGCTTGACCCAGACGTAGGCGTCGATGCCCGCCTCGGGCGCGGCGGTCGGCCGCTCGCCGAGACCCGCACCGGACTGGTTGCACCAGTTGCCGGCCTGGAAGCGGCGGTCGAGGCGGCCGCCGTCGACGTACGCGTCACCACTGGTCTGCGGGCCCGGGCCGGTCGGACGGTTCGGGCCGCCCCAGCCGTTGCGGGAGGTGTCGATCAGCATGCCGATGTTCGACGGGAAGCCGACCTCGACCGCCTTGGCCCGGAAGGCCTGGGCGTAGGACAGCTCGTCGACGTAGCGGTTCCAGTCCACCCACTTGGAGGTGCCCCGGATCGACTGGCCGCCGACGGTGTCGTTGATGGTGAAGTACGGCTCCTTCAGCGTCGAGTAGTTGGCGGTGTTGACGATGAAGCCGTGCACGTTGGCCGGGGTGGAGCCGGAGGCGTTGGCGGCCTGGAGCAGCAGGTTGGCGGTCGGGGTGAAGTTGGAGTCCCAGCCCAGCCAGCCGTGGTGGCCCGCGTCGATGTAGTTGTAGACGTTGGAGACCGCGCCCAGCTTGGCCAGGGCGTAGCCGACGCCGGTCACGTAGTTGCCGTTCGCCTTCATCACGTCGCAGGCGGCGGTGGCGGTGGCGGTGCCGCCGGCGTTGGTGATCAGGTTCGGCAGCGAGTCGATCTCGATCGTGGTGACGATCCGCAGGCTCGCGTAGGCCGGGTCGGCCAGGATCGCGGCGATCGGGTCGATGTAGTCGGTCTTGTAGCGGCCGATCTCGGTCGGGCCGAGTTCGCCGTTGGAGGCCAGCGCGGCACAGTCGCGGCCGGGCAGGTTGTAGATGACCACCTGGAAGACGTAGGGCTTGCCCGCGGCCGTGGCCTGGCTGACGGCGGCGTTCAGGTGGGCCCGCAGGCCCATCGAGCCGGTGCTGCCGTTGATCGCGGCGATCCGGTCCAGCCAGACGGCGGTCGGCTGGGAGGACACGGCCGAACCGCCGGGCTCGGCGGCGGCCTTGGCGGCCCACTCGGGGTTCACGTAGACGCCGGCGCCGACATAGGGGTTGTCGACCTTGGCCGCGGCGTGGGCACCGGTGGCCATCGGGAGCAGGGTTGCCGCGCCGAGAGCGGCCGCGAGGGCGGCCGTTCGGAGGCGGCGGAGGAGCTTTCCTGACACGTGCGGATTCCTTTCGGGTGGGGGAGATCCGGTGGGGCGGACGGTGCGGGAGCCATCCGTACCCGTGGGAGCGCTCCCATAAAGAACGAGTCGAGCGGCGCCACAGGGAGGACTGGATGGGGTGTGGCAACGCGGGACCGACTCGGCGGGTGAACAACTCCCCGCATCTCAGGGCGGCCCCTGAGTTCACGGCATATCAACCCATGAAGGCGCGGAGGCGTCAAGCGTTCTGACCGACTTCAGCAAGTGAACACGGCGCTTCCCATGGGAGCGCTCCCGAAACGGAGTTGACGGTGTCTCGTGAGAACCTCGGGGCCCCACCCTTACGGAGGCCGCCCGATGCCCGTCCGCCCCAGGATCGACGACCAGCAGCGCCGCGCCCGCCTGGCGACCCGTCAGCTGCTCGCCCCGGCCCACCGGGCCGGCTCGCCCGAGCAGCTCGCCGAGTCCCTGCTGGCCCTGCACGCCTCCGATCCCGCGAGCGTCTTCCTCTCCGCCGCCGCCCGGCTCGCCGATCCCGAACCGGCCGCGCTGGAGCGGGCGTTGTACGAGGACCGGGCCCTCCTGCGGCTGCACGGTATGCGGCGCACGCTGTTCGTGGTACCGACCGGGCTGGCGCCGGTGGTGTATGCCTCCAGCACCCGGAAGGTCGCCGAGCGGGAGCGGCGCGGCCTGCTGGCCTTCGCCGCCGAGGGCGGGTTCGACGCTGCCTGGCTGGCCGGCGTCGAGCGCCGTACGCTGCTCGCGCTGACCCAGACCGGCCCGGCCACCGCCGCGCAACTCGGCAAACTGGTACCCGAGTTGCGCGAGACGATCACGGTCTCCCGGGGCAAGGCGTACGAGGCGGGCCAGACCATCGGGCTGCGGCTGCTTCGGGTGCTCGCGATGGAGAACGAGATCGTCCGGGGCCGCCCGATCGGGGGCTGGACCAGCGGGCAGTACTGGTGGGCGGTCCAGGACGCCCTGCCCGAACTCCCGGTCGCCGAGGCCCAGGCGGAGCTGACCCGCCGCTGGCTGACCGCCTTCGGCCCCGCCACCTTCGACGACGTCAAGTGGTGGACGGGCTGGGGCGTCCGGGAGGTCAGGGCCGCGCTGGCGGCCTGCGGCGCGGTGCCCGTCGACCTCGACTGCGGCGAGGGCCACGCCCTCCCGGACGACCTGGACCCGGTGCCCGAACCCGCCCCGTGGGCCGCCCTGCTCCCCTCGCTGGACCCCACTCCGATGGGCTGGCAGCAGCGCGACTGGTACCTGCCTGTCGCCCACCGGGCCGAACTGGTCGACCGCTCCGGCAACATCGGCCCGACCGTCTGGTGGAACGGCCGGGTGGTCGGCGGCTGGGCCCAGCACCCCGACGGCCGGGTGCGCTGGGAGGCCCTCGAACCGCTGCCCCGCGAGGCCCGCACCGCGATCGACGCCGAGGCCGACCGCCTCGCCCACTGGCTCGGGCCGGCCCGGGTCACGCCGCGCTTCCGCACCTCGCTGGAGCGCCGCCTGGCGGGCTGACCCGGCCAACTCGGTACCGTGGCGCCATGACTGATGACCCGGTGGCGCACTTCTACGACCAGCTCGCCGACGACTACCACCTGATCTACCGGGACTGGAAGGCGAGCATGGAGCGGCAGGGCGCCAGTCTGGACGCGCTCATCCGCACCGCGCTCGGCCCGGAGCCCGCCTCGGTGCTGGACTGCTCCTGCGGCATCGGCACCCAGGCGGTCCCGCTGGCCCGCCTCGGCCACCAGGTCACGGGTGCCGACCTCAGTCTGGGCGCGGTCGCCCGGGCCGCCCGGGAGGCCGCGCTCCGGGGTCTCGCCCTCCCGGCGGTCGCGGCCGACATGCGGCAACTGCCGTTCGATGACTGCCGGTTCGATGTGGTGGTGTGCGCGGACAACGCCCTCCCGCACCTGCTCACCGCCGAGGACGTGCACCGCGCGCTGGCGGGCATGCGCCGGGTCCTGCGCAGCGGCGGGCTGCTGGTGCTGAGCACCCGTCCCTACGACGAGCTGCTGATCACCCGGCCGGTCTCCACCCCGCCGCAGCAGTCGGAGGGCCCGGACGGCCGGGTGGTGACCTTCCAGCTCTGGCACTGGCACCCGGATGGCGAACGCTACGATCTGGAGCACTTCCGCCTCGCCCCGGACGGCACCGGCTGGGACGTCGCCGTCCGGCGCTCCACCTACTGGGCGCTGACCCAGCGGCAGTTGGCCGGTCTGGCCGCCGACGCGGGCTTCACCGAGATCAGCTGGGAGTCGCCGGAGCGCACCGGCTTCTTCCAGCCGGTGCTCACCGCCCGGGTGCCGTGACCACCGGGCCCGGCTCACCGCACCCGGGTCGCCACGGGGTGTTCGAGCGGGAGGGCCGACGGCCGGTCAGGCAGCCACGGCGGGCTGCTCGGGCGGGGCCTCACCACGGGCCGCCGCGCGGGCCGGCACTGCGGCGGGGTTCCGGCCGAGGGCGCCGGCGATCAGCACCAGCGCAGCGGTGAGGGCGGTGACCAGGGCGAACGAGGCGCGCAGGGACACGGCCTGGCCGATCAGTCCGATGGTGGCGGGCGCGCTCAGACCGGCCGTGTAGGTGATGGTGGCCACGCCTGCCACGGCCCGGGTCGGGTCGGCGGTCCGCCCGGCGGCGGCGAAGGCGAGCGGGACCACGACGGCGACTCCGATCCCGATCAGGCCGAAGCCGGGGATGGCGAGGTGGGGCGAATCGGCACCGACCACGAGCAGTCCGCCGAGGGTGGCGACGGATCCGCCGACCCGGACGCTGCGGACCGGGCCGAGCCGACGGACGGCGAGGTCGCCGACCAGGCGGGCGGCGGTCATGGTGGCGGCGAAGGCGGTGAAGCTGGCGGCGGCGACCGCGGGCGAGGCGCCGGTGACGTCGCGCAGGTAGACGCCCGCCCAGTCCATGCTGGAGCCCTCGGCGAAGACGGAGCAGAACCCGACCAGACCGATCGCCAGGGCGGCTCGCGGCGGCAGGGCGAAGCGCGGCGGGGCCTGCTCGGTCTTCGACTCCGCTGCGGCGCTGCTGTCGCCCGGGATGCTCAGGCCGTTGCAGACCAGTACGGCCAGGACGGTGAGGACCAGTGAGGTGACGGCCAGTTGGATCCGGGCGTCGAACTGCCGGTTGGCCGCGAGGACGCCGAAGCCCGAGGCGATCAGTCCACCCGCGCTCCAGAGGCCGTGCAGGCCCGACATGATCGACCGGCCGAGCCGCTGCTCGACCTCCACGCCCTGCGCGTTCAGCTGGACCGAGGCCATGCCCGAGATGGCGCCGTACCCGAACAGGACCAGCCACAGCACCGCCAGGTTCGGCGCCAGGGCGGGCAGCGCCAGAGACAGGCACCAGAGCGCCATCAGGGCCCGCAGTGCCGCTCGCGGACCGAAGCGGTGGACCACGTGTCCGGCCAACGGCATCCCGAGGAAGGCGCCGACGGCGGGGGCGAGCAGCGCCGCACCGAGCTGACCGGCACTCAGGTCCAGCTGGTGCTGGATCCACGGGATCCGGGTGACGAAGCTGCCCGTCACCGCCCCGTGGATCGCGAACACCGCGCTGAACCGCATCCTGGCCCGCCTGGCCTCCTGATAGCCGTCCATCGACCCGGTTCCTCCCCCTGCTGAGCATGCCTGCCGGAAGCCGGGAGGACCCTCGGATCGCGCAAAGTGCCCTCCTGGCGCAAGAAAACTATCAGGAAGGATCCCTGATAGAAAGAGTCCGAAATCGACCCCGGTTCCGGCCGCACCGGAAGCCCCCGGGGTGCGGCCCTAGTTCGGGAAGAGCCAGCGCCGCAGCAGGCGGGTGGCGACCGGGAGGGCGAGGTAGGTCATCAGCGTGCTGATCAGCGGCGCCAGGATCAGGGAGCGGGCCAGCACCGGAAGGGTGGCCAGGTGCGGGGTGAGGTAGAAGTTGGCCGTGGTGGTGAGCGGGGCGATGGCCAGGGTGGAGGCGATCGCCATCTTCCAGCGCGGAGCCGGGGTGCGGCGGGCACCGGCTGCGGTGGTGGCGAACCAGCCCTCCATGCCGAGCAGTTCGCGCCGGGCCACCTCGACGTGGTGGCCGTCGGCCTTGGCGAAGCAGGCGGCCCGGGCCGGGGAGTCCTGCCAGGCCTGGAACGACTCGGCGTCCTGGAAGTGCAGCAGCAGGTGCCAGGGGTCGCCGGGGCCGGCCGGGCGCAGCAGGCCGGTGCCCAGGTTTCCGGGGTGGTCGGCGGCGGCGCGCAGGATGGCCCGGGCCCACACCTCGAACTGCTCCTCGTACCCGGGGTCGACCCGTCGGGCCACGAAGAGGGTGGCCTCTTCCCCGCTGTGTCCGTCCTGCCGTACGTCCGTGCCCATGGTGGCGAACCCCCGATCCGCCCGCAGCCTATGCGGCGCGGGCGGTCGGGGAGAAGCCCGGACGAATCGTGCACTGACACAGCCCCGACCTGCGGCGGGCCCGGTTCAGTCGGCGGTTCCTCCGACGGCCGGCCAGGTCCGTTCCCGGGGCGGGGCAGCGGTTGCCACAGCGGCGGCGGGGAACAGCCACCGCCGCAGCAGGCGGGTGGCGAGCGGCAGCGCGGCGTACGTCATCAGGACGCTGATCACCGGCGCCAGCAGCAGCGAGCGGGCCGCCACCGGCAGGGCATCCAGGTGCGGGGTGAGGTAGAGGTTGGCGCCCAGGGTGAGCGGGGCGATGGCCACCGTGGAGGCGGCGGCCATCTTCCAGCGCGGGGCGGGACGGCTCCGGGCGGCAGCGGCGGTGCTGGCGAACCAGCCCTCCATGCCGAGCAGTTCACGCCGGGCCACCTCCATGTGGTGGCCCTGGGCGGCGGCCAGGCAGGCGGCCCGGACCGGGGAGTGCTGCCAGGCCCGGTAGGCGTCGCCGTCCCGGAAGTGCAGCAGCAGGTGCCACGGCTCGGCCGGGTCCGCCGGCGGCAGCAGGCCGGTGCCCAGCGTGCCGGGGTGGGCGGTGGCGGCGTCCAGGATCGATCTCGCCCAGACCTCGAACTGGCGCTCGTAGCCCGGGTCGACCTGCTCGGCCACGTACAGGGTGACTTCTCCGCCATCTTTCTGTGGGGTCATCTCCCGCCCCTCCTCACTCCTCGGCAGCGTACGGCGCCCGGCCGACCACTGTCGCGCCCCTGACAGGTCGTCCACTGACCGTGAACCCCTTGGGCCACCTGGGCTGTCGCCGTTTCGGAGCAGCCTGCCGCGGTGCGCACTGACCCGGACTCCGTCAGGTCGGAGCGGTCCGGGACGGGTGATCCGTGAGCGGTTGGTCACGCTCCGCGACCTGACACAGTCGTGCCGCCTGCCCGTACACGCACCGCCCCGCCGCGGCCCGGCTCCCTAGGCTGAGCAGGGACGCCCGCCCACTCGGCCCTCGTTCCGTTGCCGACGATCGGTTGGTCGCTGTTGACTGGATCCTGATCTGTTTTGGCGCGTTCTGCTCGGCATCGAGGTTTGTTCCATTGCAGACTGAGCAGGAACCTCCGGGCCTCGAATCACTACCCAAGGAATGGTGAGTCCGGTGATACCCCTACGCCCCAATCCGGCGCCCGCCCAGTCGGCACCTCAGCAGCAGGCGGTGGAGACACCGATCCCGCTGACCGAATCAGCCGCGCTGAGCCATCTGGCCGGGATCTGTTTCAAGATCGGACCCCCTCGGTTGATCGGGGTGGAAGCCGAGTGGTTCGTCCACGACAGCGACTGTCCGGAGTTACCGATCGACCCGCGTCGCCTGGCCGACGCCCTCGCCACCCTCCCCACCCACCAGGACCCTGGTGCACCCGCCCCGCTGCTTCCCTCGGGCGCCGGTCTCACCTACGAACCGGGCGGACAGGTCGAGCTCAGCTCCCCGCCCGCCGCCAGCCCCGAACAGTGCGCCGACGGCATGCTGCGGGACCAGGCCACCCTCCGCACCGCCCTCGCCGCCCACGGGTTGCGGCTCACCGGCAGCGGCACCGACCCGCTCGGCCGGGAACGCCTGATGCGGCTCGACCACCCCCGCTACCTGGCGATGGAGCAGCACTTCGACCGGCTCGGCCCCTGGGGCCGGGTGATGATGACCGGCACCGCCTCGGCCCAGGTCAGTGTGGACGCGGGCACCGAGCACGGCGCCCACGCCTTCACCCGGCGGTGGCAGCTGGTGCACCGGCTCGGCCCGGTCCTGGTGGCCGCCTTCGCCAACTCGCCCCTGCTGGACGGCCAGGCCACCGGCTACCGGTCCACCCGTCAGCTGGTCTGGTCCCGGATGGACCCCAGCCGCACCCTGGCCCCCCGCTCCGCCGGCGACCCGCGCGAGCGCTGGGCCGAGTACGTGCTGGACGCCGAGGTGCTCTGCGTCCGCCGCCCGGACGGCCTGCCGTGGACCGCCCCGGCGGGGCTGACCTTCCGCGGCTGGCTGCGCGGCGGGGGCGAGCGGCCGCCGACCCTGGCCGACCTCGACTACCACCGCACCACCCTGTTCCCGCCGGTCCGGCCGCACGGGTACCTGGAGCTGCGCATGATCGACGCGCAGCCCGGCGAGGGCTGGCAGGTGCCGCTGGCCCTGGTCGGCGCACTGCTGGACGACCCGGTGGCGGCCGACGCCGCCGAGGAGGCGCTCGAACCGCTGGGCACGCCCTCCCGCCGGGACCGCCACCCCCCGCGCACCGAGCTCTGGCACCGGGCGGCCACCCTCGCGCTGGCCGACCCGCAGCTCCGCCGGGCCGCACTGGCCTGCTTCGGCGCCGCCGACCAGGCACTGGCCCGCCGGGAGAAGGCCCTCGGCGGCACGTCCCGGCTGCGGACTGCGCTCACGGACTTCGCCGAGCGCTACCCGGCCCGCGGCCGCTGCCCCGCCGACGACCAGTTGGACGCCCTGCGCACCGGCGCCCTTCCCCACGCCCTGGAGACCGCAGCATGCTGAACGCCGACACCGAGCCCGGCACCACCCCGACGGCCGGCCACCATCCCGGCACCGACCGCTCCGGCTCCGAGGCCCTGCGCGAGCGGATCGCCACCGAGCTGCTCGCCGCCCGCGAACGCACCGCCGGGCTGACCGCGCTCGACGACCACGACCTGATCGCCCAGCACTCCCCACTGATGTCCCCGCTGGTCTGGGACCTGGCGCACATCGGCAACCAGGAGGAGCTCTGGCTGCTGCGCGACATCGGCGGCCGGGACCCGATCCACCCGGAGATCGACCCGCTCTACGACGCCTTCGAGCACCCGCGCGCCGAACGCCCCAAGCTGCCGCTGCTGCCGCCCGACCAGGCCCGGGCGTACGCCCACGAAGTGCGCGGCCGGGTGCTCGACCTGCTCACCACCACCCCACTGGACGGCGAGCGCCCGCTGCTGCGCGACGGGTTCGCCTTCGGCATGATCGTCCAGCACGAGCAGCAGCACGACGAGACCATGCTCATCACCCATCAGCTCCGCAAGGGCCCGGGCGCGCTCACCGCTCCCCCGCCGCCGGCCACCGCCACCGGCCCGCTGCCGGCCGAGGTGCTGATCCCCGGCGGCCCGTTCACCATGGGCACCGACACCGAGCCGTGGTCGCTGGACAACGAGCGCCCCACCCACCGGGTGGACGTGCCCGCCTTCCACCTGGACACCACCCCGGTGAGCAACGGCGCCTACCAGGAGTTCATCGCCGACGGCGGCTACGACGACCCGCGCTGGTGGACCGCCGCGGGGTGGGCGCACCGGCAGCAGGCCGGCCTGTCCGCCCCGCTGTACTGGAGCCGCGACGGCGGCCAGTGGCTGCGCCTCCGCTTCGGCGCGGTCGAGCCGGTGCCCGCCGCCGAGCCGGTGCTGCACGTCAGCTGGTACGAGGCCGACGCGTACGCCCGCTGGGCCGGCCGGCGGCTGCCGACCGAGGCGGAGTGGGAGAAGGCGGCCCGGCACGACCCGGCCGCGGACCGCTCCCGCCGCTACCCCTGGGGCGACCAGGAGCCGACCGACGAGCTGGCCAACCTGGGCCAGCGGCACCTCCAGCCCGCGCCGGTCGGCAGCTACCCGGCGGGCGAATCCGCCTACGGGGTGCGGCAGTTGATGGGCGACGTGTGGGAGTGGACGTCGAGCGACTTCCTGCCCTACCCGGGCTTCCGGGCCTGGCCGTACCAGGAGTACTCGGAGGTCTTCTTCGGCCCGGAGTACAAGGTGCTGCGCGGCGGCTGCTTCGCCGCCGCCCCGGTCGCCAGCCGGGGGACCTTCCGGAACTGGGACTACCCGATCCGGCGGCAGATCTTCTCCGGCTTCCGCACCGCCCGGGACGGCGAGGTGCGCTGATGTGCCGTCATCTCGCCTACCTGGGGCCTTCGGTGGCCCTGCACGAGCTGGTGGTGGCGCCGCCGGAGGGGCTGTACCGGCAGTCCTGGGCGCCGCGGCTGCAGCAGTACGGCACCGTGAACGCGGACGGCTTCGGGGTCGGCTGGTACGCCGAGGGCGACCCCGTCCCGGCTCGGTACCGGCGCCCGGGGCCGATCTGGGCCGACGAGGGCTTCGCCGACCTGGCCCGGGTGGTGCGCTCGGGTGCGGTGCTGGCCGCCGTCCGGTCCGCCACCGCCGGGTGCGCCTCGGGCGAGGCGGCGGCGGCGCCGTTCGCGGCCGAGCAGTGGCTGTTCAGCCACAACGGGGCACTGCCGGACTGGCCGGACGGCCTCGGTGCGCTGGCCGCCCTGCTGCCGCCCGCCGAGCTGCTGAACCTGACCGCCCGCACCGACTCCGCGCTGGTCTGGGCGCTCGCCCTGCACCACCTGCGGGACGGCGCCGGACTGGACGAGGCGCTGGCCGCCACCGTGCACGAGGTGGCCAAGCACTCCGAGGGGCGGCTCAACCTGCTGCTCACCGACGGCAGTTCGATCGCCGCCACCGCCTGGGGCGACACGCTCTGCTACCGCACCGCCCCCGGTTCGGTGCTGGTCGCCTCGGAGCCCTCCGACGACCTCCCGGGCTGGCACCGGCTGCCGGACCGCTCACTGCTGCTCGCCGACCTGCACGGCGTGACCGTCTCCTCCCTCACCTGACCGCCCGACCGACCGAGCAAGGGAACACCGCTGTGAAGACCTACGAGCTGACCCGCCTGCTGGCCGCCGACCACTTCAGCCACGCGCTACGGCACGACGTGCGCAGCGGTCTGACGGCGAATCCGAAGTCGCTGCCGCCGAAGTGGTTCTACGACGCCCGGGGCAGCGAGCTGTTCGAGGAGATCACCCGGCTGCCGGAGTACTACCCGACCCGGGCCGAGCGGGAGATCCTGACCGCCCGGGCCGGCGAGATCGCCGCCGCCACCGGCGCCCGCACCCTGGTCGAGCTGGGCTCCGGCTCCTCGGAGAAGACCCGGCTGCTGCTGGACGCGCTGCGCGACCTCGGCACCCTGCACACCTACGTACCCGTCGACGTCAGCGAGAGCGCGCTGGCGGCCGCCGCCGAGGCGCTCACCGCCGACTACCCGGAGCTGACCACGCACGCGGTGGTCTCCGACTTCACCCAGGGCCTCGGCCTGCCGCCGGGCGAGGGGCCGCGCCTGGTGGTCTTCCTCGGCGGCACGCTGGGCAATCTGCTCCCGGCCGAGCGGGCGGTGTTCCTGCGGGAGCTGCGCGAGGCGCTGGAGCCGGGCGACGCCCTGCTGCTCGGCACCGACCTGGTGAAGGACCCGGACGTGCTGGTCGCGGCGTACGACGACGCGGCCGGGGTGACCGCCGCCTTCAACAAGAACGTGCTCAGCGTGCTGAACCGGGAGCTGGGCGGCGACTTCGACCCCGAGCTGTTCGACCACGTCGCGCTCTGGGACGCCGAGCAGGAGTGGATCGAGATGCGGCTGCGGTCCCGGATCGCCCAGACCGTCAAGATCCGCGAGCTGGACCTGCCGGTGCACTTCGAGCGCGGCGAGGAGCTGCGGACCGAGATCTCGGCGAAGTTCCGCCGCGACCGGGTGGAGAAGGAACTCGGCGCGGCCGGGCTGAAGTTGACCCAGTGGTGGACGGACGAGGCGGGCCGGTTCGGCCTCTCGCTCGCCACCCTCTGACCGCTCGGCCCCGCACCGGGAGCAGCCCCCGACCGCCTCGGCGCTCGGGGGCTGCCGGTCGTCCGCGGTCGCCTGCGCGCGCACTTTAGCGGCTGATCACACCGGGACGGGTGCGATTCGCCCACTCCGCGCGCCCGGGCCGACACCTCCGGTACCCATGTCGGTAGGAGGGATGTGTCCTTGATCTTCAGTCGGCTCCGCACCCGCAAGTCCGCCCCGGTCGCCACCGTCGCCGTCCGGGGCTGCCCGTACACCCCGCCGGTGGTCGAACCCGAGCTCCCCGAGACCTCGTTGGCCGGGCAGGCGGTCGCGTTCGTCCGCCAGTTCCACCGGGAGCGGCCCGGCTCGGGCGATCCCGCGCCGAGGGTCCGTCAGGTGCTCGCCGAGATCGAGCGCACCGGCAGCTACGAGCACACCGCCGAGGAGCTGGCCTTCGGAGCCAGGGTGGCCTGGCGCAACGCCGCCCGCTGCATCGGCCGGCTGTACTGGCGCAGCCTGGTGGTCCGCGACCTGCGCCGGGTGGACTCCCCCGACGAGGTCGCCGAGCAGTGCTTCGAGCACCTGCGGGTGGCCACCAACGGCGGCCGGATCCGCCCGGTGATCACCGTCTTCGCCCCCGACCGGCCGGGGCGGCCGGGGCCGCAGATCGCCAACCAGCAGCTGGTCCGGTACGCCGGGCACGCCTCGGGGGCCGGGGACCCGGCCGGGGCGGCGCTCGCCGCGCAGGCCAGGGAGCTCGGCTGGAAGGGCGGCGAGGAGCGGTTCGAGGTGCTGCCGCTGCTGGTCCGCCGTCGTCCCGGGGACGAGCCGCAGTGGTACGAGCTGCCCGAGGACGCGGTGCTGGAGGTGGAGCTGACCCACCCCGAGCACGCCTGGTTCGGCGAGCTGGGGCTGCGCTGGTACGCGGTGCCCGCGATCAGCGACATGGCGCTGGAGATCGGCGGCATCCGCTACCCGGCCGCCCCGTTCAACGGCTGGTACATGGGCACCGAGATCGGCGCCCGCAACCTGGCCGACGCCGAGCGGTACGACCAGCTCCCGGTGGTGGCGGAGCGGCTGGGCCTGGACACCTCCTCGGAGCGCACCCTCTGGCGGGACCGCGCCCTGGTCGAGCTGAACGTCGCCGTGCTGCACTCGTTCCAGGAGGCGGGCGTCACGATGGCCGACCACCACACCGAGTCCGAGCGCTTCCTCAAGCACATCGCCCAGGAGCAACGGCTCGGGCGCCCCACCCCCGCCGACTGGAGCTGGATCGTGCCGCCGGTCTCCGGCGGGCTGACCCCGGTCTACCACCGCTACTACGACGCGGTGGACCCGGACACCCGCCCGGCCTTCCTGCCCCGCTGAACCCCGCCCGGCCTAGGCTGGTCGGGGAGGTGCCCGATGGCCGGGATCACCGTGCGGACCGCGACCCTGCGGGAAGGCCTCAGGCTCCCGTACGCCGAGGTGGGCGCAGGCGCACCGGTCGTGTTCGTGCACGGCTGGGGGGACACCTGGCGGGCCTTCGAACCGGTGCTGCGGCAGCTGCCCGCCGGTCTGCACGCGTACGCCTTCACCCAGCGCGGCCACGGGGACGCCGACCGGCCGGCCGACGGCTACACCCCGGCCGCACTGGCCGACGATCTGATCGCCTTCCTGGACTCGGTCGGCCTCGGGCGGGCGGTCCTGGTCGGCGGCTCCAGCGGCGGGGTGCAGGCCCGGATCGCGGCCGCCCGGCACCCGGACCGGGTGGCCGGCCTGGTCCTGCTCGGGGTGCCCGCCACGCTCGCCGACAAGCCTGCCGCCCGCGCGGTCCGGGAGCTGGTGCGGGAGCTGCGCGATCCGGTCGGGCGGGAGTTCGCCGAGGCGTTCAGCAGCGGTCTCACCGGCGGCGGGGTGGAGCCGGAGTTCCTGGCGGCCATGGTCGCCGAGAGCCTGAAGGCACCGGCCCGGGTCTGGCGGGACACCATGCTCGGCCTGCTCGACACCGACCTGCGGGCCACCCTGGACCGGATCACGGTGCCGACCCTGGTCGTGTGGGGAGACCGCGACCAGCTGCTGCCCCGCTCGGACCAGCAGGTGATCCTGGACGCCGTTCCGGGCTCGCGGCTGGTGGTGCACCAGGGCGCGGGCCATCTCCTCTACTGGGAGCGCCCGGGGGACGTCGCGCGTGACATCGGTGGGTTCGTGCGCTCCGTCGCCTGACCCGGGCGCCCCGAAAACCGGTCGCGGCCGGGTGCGCCGAGCGGACAGAGTGGACCGCGTTCGCCATGCCAGGGGAGGAATCACCATGTCGACACTGCGGGTCACAGCCGAGCGGCTCACCATCCTGACCCACCCCAACGCCGACGCGCTGGAGCTGGCCCAGGTCGGCCTCTACCGGGCCGTCGTCGCCAAGGGCGCTTACCGCACCGGCGAGTTGGCCGTCTACATCCCGGAGCAGGCGGTGCTGCCGCCCGCGCTGATCGAGGAGCTGGGCCTGACCGGGCGGCTCGCGGGCGGCTCGCAGGACCGGGTCAAGGCGGTCCGGCTGCGCGGTGAGCTCTCCCAGGGCATCGTCTGCCGCCCCGCCGCGCTGGCCGGCACCGACCTGGCCGAAGCGGCCGACAGCGGTGCGGACTTCGCCGAGCGGCTCGGCATCACCAAGTGGGTCCCGCCGATCCCGATCGGCATGAGCGGCGACGTGGAGTCGGCGCCGGAGCTGCTGCCCTGGGTGGACATCGAGAACCTCAAGCGCTTCCCCGACATCTTCGAGCCGGGCGAGCCGGTGGTCATCACCGAGAAGCTGCACGGCAGTTGCTGCCTGGTCACGTTCCACGCCGACTCCGGCACCGTCCAGGTCTCCTCGAAGGGGATCGGCGCGCAGCGCCTGGCGCTGCGCGAGGACGAGGGGAACCTGTACTGGCGGGCCGTCCGGGCGCACGGGATCCCGGCGGTGGCGGCCGAGTTGGCGCAGCGGCTCGGCGCCAGCCGGGTCGGGGTGTTCGGCGAGGTGTTCGGCGCCGGGGTCCAGGACCTGACGTACGGGGAGTCGGGCCGCACCGAGCTGCCGGGCTACGCGGCCTTCGACGTCTCGGCGGTGATCGACGGCGAGCCGATCTGGCTGGACGCGGCCGAACTGCTGGCCGGGAAGCTGCCGTTGGTGCCGCAGCTGTGGCGCGGGCCGTTCGACCCGGAGACCGTCCTCGCACTGGCGGACGGCCGGGAGACCTTCTCCGGGCGGGAGCTGCACCTCCGCGAGGGCGTGGTGGTCCGGCCCGTGCTGGAGCGGTACAGCCCGGTGACCGGGGGCCGGGCGATCGCCAAGGTGGTCAGCGGGGCGTACCTGACCCGCAAGGGCGGCACCGAGTACGAGTGACCCGACCGGCCGCCGGCCGAGCGGAATTCGGTTGCCCCGGCGTCCGGCAGGACCGACACTGCGCGGGTGACAGAACGAAGCGTGACGGTGTTGGTGACGTACCAGGGTGAGCAGCTCGGCGAGATCGGGCCGTTCCCGGTGGCGGCGCCGCGCTGGCAGGAAGTCGGCGAGGTGGCACGGGAGTCGGAGCTCCGGCTCGGGGTGCCGGTGCACGTGCTCCGGCTGCTGACCCATGACAGCCCCGACACCGGGATCGGCGGCTCGGTCGCCTACCACGCCGAGGCGCTGCGGCTCCCCGGGGCCGAACTCACCGGCTCAGCGCTCACGGTGGGCGAGGACCCGCTCCGGGCGCCGTGGGCCACCCCGGCCGGGCTGCGGTCCGCGCTGGAGTGGGCCGCCGCCGCGGCGCGGGCGGTCGGCCCGGCCGAGCAGGTGAAGAGCTGGAACCTGTCCGGCCTGTACCGGCTGCCGACCGCCGACGGACCGGTCTGGCTGAAGACCACGCCCGCGTTCGCCGTCCCGGAGGCCGAGGTGATCGGCCTGCTGGCCTCCGTCGACCCGGAGTTGGTGCCGCCGGTGCTGGCCGCCGCCGAGGGCCGGCTGCTGCTCGGCCACCTGCCCGGGGTGGACTGCTGGGGTCTGCCGGACGACGGGATGCTCGACGCCGTCCCGCGCCTGGTCGCCGCCCAGGCCGCCCTGGCGGGCCGCGCCGCCGTCCTGCCGGACCGCACCCCGCGCACCCTGCCGGAGCGGTTCGCCGCGCTGCTCCCCCGGCTGGTGCTGACCGCCGCCGAGCGGGCCGACGCCGACCGGCTGCTCGCCGATCTCCCGGTACTGATCGAGGAGTTGGCGGCCTGCGGGCTGCCCGAGACGCTGGTGCACGGCGACTTCCACCCGGGCAACTGGCGCTTCGACGGCGCCCGCAACGTGCTCATCGACTTCTCCGACAGCTACTACGGCCATCCCGCCGTCGACGGCCTGCGGCCGCAGGACTTCCTCGACCGGGAGCGCTGGGAGACGGTCCGCCGGCTCTGGATCGACGCCTGGACCGCCCATGCCCCCGGCTCCGACCCGGCGCGGGCGCTGGAGCTGGCCGAGCCGCTGGTGCACCTCGGCTACGCCGTCCGCTACCAGGAGTTCCTGGACGGCATCGAGGCGACCGAGCGGGTCTACCACCACGGCGACCCGGAGTCGGAGACCCGGGCCGCGCTGGCCTGCCGCTGACCGCAGGCCGGCGGCGGCCGGCCGCTCAGCCGAGCAGGTGCGGGGCGTGCGTCCGGACGGCCTGCAGCAGCTCGGCGCGCGAGGGGTTGACCATCGCGTGCCCCGCCACGGTCACGGTCGGGACGGTCTCGTTCCCGTCCGCGACCGAGCGGACGAAGGCCGCCGCCTCGGGGTGGCGCCAGATGTTGACCCAGCGGCGCGGGACCCGGGTGACCAGCAGCTTCAGGAAGAGCAACAGGCAGAACGTGCACATCGGTCGCCAGTAGACGACCACGGCCTCGCGGTCCTCGGTCATGCCGGGTCCCCTCCCGTTGGACTGACGGTACGTCCGTAGCGTAGTTCCAGGCCGTCCAGCAGTGCCTCCAGCCCCGTCTCGAACGCGCCCTCGTCGATCCGCCGCCGGTGCTCGGCGAGCTTGTGGGCCTCACCGAGGTGCGGGTACTCCCCGGTGTACAGCGCGGCGTCCTCCGGGAAGCCGGCCGCGAACGAGCCGAGCGCCGAGCCGGTGATGAAGTACCGCATCAGGGCGCCGATCCGGGTGGCCTGGCCGCGCGGCCAGCCCGCCTCGACCAGGCAGCCGAACACGGCGTCGGCCAGCCGCAGCGCGTTCGGGCGCCGGCCCGGCCCCTGGGCCAGCACCGGGACCACGTTGGGGTGGGCGGCGAGCGCGGACCGGTAGGAGCGGGCCCAGTCGCGCAGCGCGGTCCGCCAGGGCGCCGGGGGCCGGAACATCGACAGGTCGACCTCCCCCATCACGCTGTCCACCACCGCGTCGAGCAGCTCGTCCTTGGTGGCGAAGTGGTTGTAGAGCGAGGGGCCGCTGACCGAGAGCTCGCCTGCCAGCCGACGGGTGGAGAGGGCGGCCAGCCCTTCCCGGTCCACCAGGGCGAGCGCGGCCGTGACGATCCGCTCGCGGCTGAGCAGCGGGGTGCGCGGGCGGGCCATGGTCGCTTCCTCCGGTCGGGTGGGGTTGCGGGCATTCTCGCAGGCTGCCCTTCACAGCCGCCCGGTGGCGGGCTACAGTCGATTAAAACTTGCACCGCTAGTTTTACTCAGCCTACACACCGAGGACCGCCATGAACCTGGAGCTCTCCGAGGAACAGGCCGCCGTCCGGGCGCTCGCCGCCGAGTTCACCGACCGCGAGATCGCGCCGCACGCCGCAGCCTGGGACCGGGCCGAGTCGGTGGACCGCGCGATCATCGGCAGGCTCGGCAAGCTCGGCTTCCTCGGGCTGACCATCCCGGAGGAGTACGGCGGCAGCGGCGGCGACCACCTGGCGTACTGCCTGGTGCTGGAGGAGCTCGGCCGGGGCGACTCCTCGGTGCGCGGCATCGTCTCGGTCTCGCTCGGCCTGGTCGCCAAGTCGGTCAACACGTACGGGACCGAGCAGCAGAAGCAGCACTGGCTGCCCCGGCTCACCTCCGGCGAGGCGCTCGGCTGCTTCGCCCTGACCGAGCCCGGCACCGGCTCGGACGCGGCCAACCTGACCACCCGGGCGGTCCGGGACGGCGACGACTGGCTGATCACCGGCGCCAAGATGTTCATCACCAACGGGACCTGGGCCGAGGTCGCGCTGGTCTTCGCCCGCACCGGCGAGGCCGGGCACAAGGGCGTCACCGCCTTCCTGGTCCCCACCGCCACTCCCGGCCTCGAACGCCGGGAGATCCACGGCAAGTTGGGCCTGCGCGGCCAGGCCACCGCCGAGCTGTCCTTCGACGCCGTCCGGGTCCCCGACAGCGCCCGGCTCGGCCCCGAGGGCAAGGGCTTCTCGGTCGCGATGGCCGCCCTGGCCAAGGGCCGGATGTCGGTCGCGGCCGGCTGCGTCGGCATCGCCCAGGCCTGCCTGGACGCCGCCGTGGGCTATGCCAAGGAGCGCGAGCAGTTCGGAAAGCCGATCGCCTCCTACCAGTTGGTGCAGGAGCTGATCTCCGACATCTCGGTCGACCTGGACGCGGCCCGGCTGCTCACCTGGCGGGTGGCCGACCACATCGAGCGCGGGCTGCCGTACGCCACCGAGTCCTCGGTGGCCAAGCTGTTCGCCAGCGAGGCCGCCGTCCGGGCCGCCAACAACGCGCTCCAGGTCTTCGGCGGGTACGGCTTCATCGACGAGTACCCGGTCGGCAAGTACCTGCGCGACGCCCGGGTGATGACCCTGTACGAAGGCACCAGCCAGATCCACAAGCTGCTCATCGGGCGGGCGCTGACCGGCGTCAACGCCTTCTGACCACCCTGTAGTTGAGGAGCCCAACGAAGTGCGTCCCGTCTACTTCGCCGCCGCCCGCCGCACCCCGATCGGTCGGCTGCGCGGCGCCCTGTCCGCCGTCCGGCCCGACGACCTCTCGGCCGCCGTACTGCGCGGACTGCTCGACCAGGTACCGCAGTTGGACCCGTCCCGGATCGACGACGTCTACTGGGGCGCCGCCAACCAGGCCGGGGAGGACAACCGCAACGCGGCCCGGATGGCCGTACTGCTGGCCGGCCTGCCGGACAGCGTCCCCGGCGCCACCGTGAACCGGCTCTGCGCCTCCGGCCTGGAGGCCGTCACCAGCGCCGCCCGGGCGATCGGCTCCGGCGAGGCCGAGGTGGTGATCGCGGGCGGCTGCGAGTCGATGAGCCGCGCGCCGTTCGTCCTGCCCCGCCCCGACGAGGCCCTGCCGCACAAGCTGGAGACCTTCGACACCCGGCTCGGCTGGCGGATCACCAACCCCCGGATGCACGAGCTGCACGGCGTGCTCGGCATGGGCGAGACCGCCGAGGAGGTGGCCACCCGGTACGGCGTCAGCCGTGAGCAGCAGGACGCGTTCGCGCTGCGCAGCCACCAACGGGCCGCCGCCGCACGGAAGAACGGCCACTTCGACGCCGAACTGCTCCCGGTGCTGCGCGCCGACGGCGTGACGGTCGACCAGGACGAGAGCATCCGGGAGGACAGCTCGCTGGAGCGCCTGGCCGCCCTGAAGCCGGTCTTCCGGGCCGGCGGCACCGTGACGGCGGGCAACGCCTCGCCGATGAACGACGGCGCCGCCGGGCTGCTGCTGGTCAGTGAGGAGGCGTTGAACGACCTCGGCCTGGAGCCGCTCGGACGGTACGTGGCCGGCTCCTCGGTCGGGGTGCACCCCGACGTGATGGGGATCGGCCCGGTGCCCGCCACCCGCAAGGTGCTGGCCCGGACCGGCTGGGCGGTCGAGGAGATCGAGGAGGCCGAGTTCAACGAGGCCTTCGCGGCCCAGGCACTGGCCTGCGTCCGGGAGTTGGGCTTCGACCCGGAGCTGGTCAACCCGTCCGGCGGCGCGATCGCGCTCGGACACCCGCTGGGCGGCTCGGGCGCCCGCATCCTCACCACCCTGCTGCACCGGATGCGCCGCACCGGCGCCCGGCGCGGGCTGGCCACCATGTGCGTGGGCGTCGGGCAGGGCACCGCCGTCCTGGTCGAGAACCTCTAGGGAGCTGTTGTGACTCGTTTCGCAGGCAGGGTCGCCGTCGTCACCGGCGCGGCGCAGGGCATCGGGGCCGCCACCGCGCTCCGGCTGGCCGAGGAGGGCGCGACGGTCGCCGTGGTCGACCTCTCCGCCGAGCGGGCCCAGGGCACCGTGGCCGCGATCACCGCCAAGGGCGGCAGCGCGCGGGCGTACGGCTGCGACGTGGCCGACTACGACGCGGTGGAGGCCGTCTTCGCCGCCGTGGTCGAGGAGTTGGGGGCGATCCACATCCTGGTGAACAACGCCGGGATCACCCGGGACAACCTGTTCTTCAAGATGCCCAAGGCCGACTGGGACGCCGTCCTGACGGTCAATCTGACCAGTGCCTACAACTGCAGCCACGTGGCGCAGAAGTACCTGGTCAAGCAGAAGTACGGCAAGATCGTCTCGCTCAGCTCGCGCTCCGCCCTCGGCAACCGGGGCCAGGCCAACTACGCCGCCGCCAAGGCCGGCATCCAGGGCCTGACCGCGACCCTGGCGATCGAGCTCGGCCCGTACAACATCAACGTCAACGCGGTCGCCCCCGGCTACATCGCCACCTCGATGACCGCCGCCACCGCCGAGCGCGTCGGCGCCACCGCCGAGGACCACCAGGCCCAGGTGGCCGAGCGCACCCCGCTCCGCCGGGTCGGCCAGCCGGAGGAGATCGCCTCGGTGGTGGCCTTCCTGGTCAGCGACGACGCCTCGTACGTCAGCGGCCAGACCCTGTACGTCAACGGCGGCGCCCGCTGACCGACCGCCGGTCCTCGCTGCGGTGGTCGGCCGCTGGGCGGTGCCGCCGGTGAGCCCGGGGGGCCGCCTCAGCTCTGGCCGGCGGCTGCCAGCTGCTTCAAGTGGCGTTCGGCGGCCCGGAGTCGGCGGCCGTCGGGGCCCGGGAGATGGGCCCGGAGTTCGATGATCTCGGGGGCCATCCGGATCGCCTCGACCCGGTCCGGGACGGCGCGCCAGCAGGCCTCGGCGTTGGTGGCGGCCTGCTGGGTCTCGGGGTCCTCGGCGCCCCGGGACCGGAGCAGGGTGAAGGCGACCTCGCGGTAGACCTCGGCAGCCAGCGCCAACTGCCCGGCCAGCCGGGCGATGTGGGCCCGGACCTGACGGACCTGGAGTACCTCCGCCGCCACCGGGCCGTGCGCGGCCACGGCGGTCGCCTCCAGCGCCAGGGCCAGCTCGGCGGCGGTGTCGTGCTCGCCCGCCTCGGCGCAGCGGACGATCCGGCCGATCGCCTCCCGGTAGTCGACCGGCTCGGCCGCTGAGTCGGCCACCGGCTCGGCCACCGGCGGGGTCGGCTTGTCGAAGGAGACCGCCGTGACCACGGCGACCGGAGCGGCCGGAGCCTTGTCGAAGGAGACCGCAGTGGCCTGGCGCTTGTCGAAGGAGACAGGGGTGACCGGGGCCGCCGGGTGCTGACCCGCCTTCAGCAGCGAGACCGGCGGCCCGACCCGCCGGGGCGTGGGCGGCACCCCCGGCTTGAGCAGCGAGACTCCGGCCGACCGTCCGGCCGGGACCTTCGGTGCCCCGGGCCGTGGCCTGGCCGCCCGGGAGGTCGCCTTCGGCGGCGGCAGCACCGCAGCGGGCCTGGGCCCGGCGACGACGCCCGGCAGGCCCTCGCTGATCTGGCGCGAGGTGTTGCGGAAGACCGGCCGGTCGGCGGGGTGCGAGTGCAGGATGATCGAGTCGTTCCGCACCACCGAGTGCACCTGGTCCCGGAGCAGCTCGGGCGGCAGCAGGGCGGGGCCGCCGGGGCGGCCCCGGTGCAGCACCTCGATCAGCGCGCGGGAGAAGGTGCCGATCTGCTCCGGGTCGGGGCTGACCACGGCCCAGAGCGGGATGCCGTCGGCGAGCGGGGAGATCGCGCTCTGCACCAGCGGCCAGGCGGCCTGGTCGGCGCTCAGGTCGGCGATCACCAGCGTGGGCAGCTCGCCCCGGTGCTGGAGTTCGGCGGCCAGTGCCTGCCAGGGCAGCCCGTCCTGCCGGACGGTGGCGGGCTTGGAGTCACGCAGCGTCAGGTAGAGGTGCTCGCCGCGCCGGTCGGTGACCAGGTGTCCGCCGAGGTGGATCAGCAGCGGGCCGGGGTGCAGGGCGGCGGCGCGCAGGTGGGCCAGCACGCTCTGCGGGTCGGTGGCGCCGGGGAGGTGGACCGCGTCGACCGACTCGGCGGCCAGCAGGATGCCCGGCGAGACGCCGGCCAGCATGGCGGAGAGCACCTGGGCCTGGGAGCCCGCGCCGCGCCCCCAGTGCCGGCGGCCGGAGGCGCCGTAGCCGCCCTCGATCACCAGGATCCGGCCCCGGGCTCCGCCGCCGATGGTCGGCGGGGCGACGGGTTTGCCGGCCGGACCGGCGGACGTGGGCAGTTGGCCGCCGGGGCCCGGCAGTTGGACCACCGGGATGGTGCCGGTCCAGCCGGTCGCCAGGTCGCGCCGGGCCGTGGGATCGGCCGGGTCCGTCGTCGCGCCCGGCCAGATGCCGCCCGCCGTCAGGTCCGCCACCGCAGGTCACCGCCCCAACCCCGCCGCCGAGCGACGTCCGCCGCGGTGCCCGCCACCACGATCTCGCCACCTTACGACGCGCTCAGGCGGCGTAGCCAGACCGGGTGGTGATCACTCACCACCCGGTGCGGGGCCGCTCAGTACGTGACGGTGACCCGGCGGGCCGGGCCGTCGACCCGGACCAGTCCGCCGTAGGGGATCACCAGCTGCGGATCGGTGTGGCCGAGGTCGACGTCGAAGACCGCCATCGTGTCCGGGGCGTACTCACCCAGCGCGCGGAGCACGGCCGTGCGCTGGTCGGCGCGGTACGCGGCCCGGGCCTCGGCGTCGTTCGGGTGGTCGAAGGACCAGGCCCTGGCCCGGCCCATCAGCAGGGCGGGGAACTGCGCCAGCAGGCCGCGCTCGCCGAAGGCCCGCAGGATGCGGTAGACCGCCGTGCTGCTCGGCAGTTCCTCCGAGGTCTCCAGGAACAGCACGTGGCCCGCGTAGTCGGCCACCGGCCGGAGGTCCCGACCCGCCGTCACCAGCTCGGCCAGCGGCTCCAGGCAGCCGCCCCAGCTCGGGCCCTCCACCACCCGGTCGGCGTTGTGCCAGGTCCAGCCGTCGGCGGGCTGCATCACCGGCGCGCTGTCGAAGGTGGCCGGGTCCTCCCAGGGACGCTCCACGTCGTTGGTGTCCGGCGAGGGGCGCAGCTCGTACGCGCCGGAGCCGAACAGCGCGGCCCGGGCCGACTCGGCGGTCAGCGGGTGCTCGGCGCCGGGGCGGCCGAACTGGGTCATCACGCTCGCGCCGTGGTAGCCGACCAGGCCGAGGTTGCGGAGGAAGTTGAGCAGGTGGGTGTTGTCGCTGAACCCGAAGAACGGCTTCGGGTTGGCCCGGATCAGCTCGGCGTCCAGGTGCGGGATCACGGTGATCTGGTCGTCGCCGCCGATGCTGGCGATCACCGCCTTGATCTCCGGGTCGGCGAAGGCGGCGTGGATGTCGGTGGCCCTGGCCGCAGCGCTGGAGCCGAGCTGACGGGTGGTCGGGTACTCCACCGGCTCGAGCCCGTACTCCTCGGTCAGCCGCCGCACCCCGAGGTCGTGCGGCAGCGGCAGGACCCCGGCCAGCCCGGCGGCGGGCGAGAGGATGGCCACCCGGTCACCGGGGGCGGGCTTGGGCGGATAGCGAAGTGCGGTCATGGCGGGGAGGTTAACGAGGCGGGTGCTCCCTGGTCGAACGGATATCACGGCCGGGTGAACGGCTCCGCGAAGTGGGCCGTCGCCAGCAGGCCGCCTGCCGCCCGGAGCTCGGACAGCAGGCGCTGCCGGGTCGCGGTCGCGACCGGCGCGGCGTCGTCGTAGACGTACTCGGCGGTGGGGTCGGCGAGTTGGACCGGGTGCAGCACCACGTCCCCGGCCACCACCAGTTGCCGCTCGCCGACGGCCACGCTCTGGTGGCCCGGGGTGTGGCCGGGGGTGGCGAAGACCTTGATCTCCGGGGTGAGGGCCACCTCGCCGGACCGGGCGTCCAGGCAGCCCGCCGCGCGCAGCGGCCGCACCACCGCGTCCAGCAGCGGTGAGCCGCCCGCTGTCAGCCACTCCAGCTCGGTCTGCTGGACCAGGTAGCGGGCGTTCGGGAAGGCCGGCGTGGTGCCGTCCGCCGCCAGGCTGCCGCTCGCGTGGTCGCTGTGCAGGTGCGTCAGCACCACGGTGTCGACCTGCTCCGGGCGCACCCCGGCCGCCGCCAGCTCGGCGGCCAGCCGCCCGGGCACCGGGGCCCAGCCGGCGGCGGGCGAGTCGGCCCCGCCGAGGCCGGTGTCGACCAGCACGGTGCGGCCGTCCGGGGACCGGAGCAGGTAGCAGTGGAAGTGCAGCACCCAGGGTGCGGTGGCGTCCGCCCGGGCCCAGACCGGGTGGTCCGGCCCGCCGAACATCTCCGGCAGCGGCAGCGCGATCTGCTCGCCCATCGGCCCGACCGCGTCGCAGAGCGGGACCACCTCGACGCCTGCTCGGACAACTCCCGGGTGCGGCACGACCGTTACTCCTTCGTCCAGTCCTCGGCCAACAGGCCCAGGATCACCTCGTCGAGGAACTCGCCGTCCACCCAGGCGGCCCGCCGCAGCAGCGCCTCCCGGACGAACCCGACGCCCTCCGCCGCCCGGATCATCGGCTCGTTGTCCGCCAGCGTCTCCAGTTGGACCCGCTGGAAGCCCCGGATGCCGAAGACGTACCGGCACATCACCCGGACCGACTCGGTGCCGTAGCCCCGCCCCCGGAAGCCGGGCCGCACCGCCAGCCCGAGGTGCGCCATCCGATTGTGGGTGTCGATCCCCCAGACGATCGCCTCGCCCGCCACCTCACCGGTGGCCAACTCCACCACGGTGAAGGCCGCGTGGTCGTCCCCCGGCTCCCCCACCGCGTACGGCGAGTGGCCCACCCCGGTCGGCCGCCAGGCCCTGCTGTCCGCGCGCGAGCGCGTCAGGACATCGTCGAACAGCTCCTCGTGCAGTACCGGTACATCCGACTCCAGGCGGGCCCGCAGGCCGATCCGCTCTCCGCGCAACATGGGACGGGTCTACCGAAACGGACCCGCCCGGGGCAAGCGCATTACGGATCGCGGCGCAGTGCGATGATGCAGCGGGTGCGGCCGCGGGTGGGGCTGCGGGTGCGAACGGGAGGCGGACGGTGAAGGTCATCGGACTGATCGGCGGCATGAGCTGGGAGTCCAGCGCCGAGTACTACCGGCTGCTGAACGAGCTGACCCGGGACCGCCTCGGCGGGCTGCACTCGGCCAGGTGCGTGCTCTGGTCGGTGGACTTCGCCGAGATCGAGCAGCTCCAGGCGGCCGGTGAGTGGGACCGGGCCGGAGCCGTACTGGCCGATGCCGCACGGGCGTTGGAGGCGGCCGGGGCCGAGCTGCTGCTGATCTGCACCAACACCATGCACAAGGTCGCCGACCGGGTGGCCGCCGCCGTCTCGGTCCCGCTGCTGCACCTGGCCGACGCCACCGCGCTCGCCGTCGGCGCGGCGGGCCTGACCCGGGTCGGCCTGCTGGGCACCGCCTTCACCATGGAGCAGTCGTTCTACCGGGACCGCCTCGCCGCCCACGGCCTCGACGTCCTGGTCCCGGACGCGCCCGGCCGCGCCGTGGTCCACCGGGTCATCTACGAGGAGCTCTGCCTCGGCGTCGTCCGCGAGGAGTCCCGGGCCGCCTACCGCACCGTCATCGAGGAGCTGGTCGCCCGGGGTGCCCAGGGCGTGATCCTCGGCTGCACCGAGATCGAGCTGCTGATCTCCCCGGCCGACAGCCCGGTCCCGGTCTTCGCCACCACCCGCCTGCACGCCGAGGCCGCGATCGCGGCCGCGCTCCCGGACTGAACCGATCCGCGCCGCTCTGGTGCCCGCGCCGGTGACCCGCTAGGGTGCCGTGCGTGTACCTCTCCGATCCGCACTGACGGGCCTGTTGGCCGCACCCGCACCGCGCACTCCTGACGAGTGATCAGCGGTGGGGCGGCATGTCGACCCGTCAACTGCCCACGTGCGTGCGTACGGCACGCCCGTTCCTCGGAGAACTCCCATGGCCCGCCCCGCTCGGGGCGGCGCGTCCTACCGCGCCGTCCTCGCCCTGCCCCACGCCCGCAACCTGTTCGCCGCCGCCATGCTGGCGCGGCTCTGCTACGGACTGCTCGGCCTCCCGCTGCTGCTCGCCCTGCAGCAGGGCACCGGCTCGTACGCCGTGGCCGGTACCGCGACCGGACTGTCCGGGCTGGCCACCGCACTGCTCGGCCCGCTCCGGGCCCGCTGGGTGGAGCGCCGGCCGCCCCTGCTGATGGTGCTGGCCTGCTGCTACGCGCTGCTGCTGACCGCACTCGCCGTCGCCTGTGCCGTCCGGGTGCCCGATCCGGTCGCCGTCGGGCTGGCCGTGCTGGCGGGGGCCTGTCCGCCGCCGGTCGGGCCGCTGATGCGGACCCTGTGGGGGCGGCTGGCCCCGGACGACGCGCAGCGGCAGGCCGCGTTGAGCCTGGACACGGTGGCGGAGTCGACCGTCTTCGCGCTCGGCCCGGTGTTCGGCGGGCTGCTGGTCGCGGCCACCTCGGGCCCGGCCGTGCTGCTGGGCTGCGCGGCCCTGGTCCTCACCGGCTTCGGCCTGCTGTCGGCGGCGCTGCGCCGGTCGCCGACCGACGTCCGGGCGGCCGCGGGCAGCCCGAAGGGCACCCGGAGTCCCCTGCGGATCAAGGGATTTGCCGCCCTGCTGCTGCCCGTCCTGGGGGCGGCCGCCGCGCTCTCGCTGTGCGAGATCGCGATCGTCGCGGCCTGGGGCACGGTGACGGCAGGGGTGCTGACCACGCTGTTCTCGGTCGGCGGCGTGCTCGGCGGCCTGGCCTACGGCCGCCGGGAGTGGCCCGGCAGCCTGGCCCGGCGCCCGCTGGTGCCGGCCGCCGCCGGGGCCGCCTGCTACGCGCTCCCGGCCCTGCTGTACGCCGCCCCGGCGGCCGGGGTCGCGCTGCTGCTGGCCGGTGCCTGCACCGACATCCTGCTGATCACGGCCTACCAACTGGTCGACCGCCTGGTCCCGGAGGGCTCCCGGACCGAGGCCGGTGCCTGGGTCAACACCGCCTTCAACCTGGGCGGCGCGCTCGGCGCGGCGGCCGGCGGCCTGCTGGTCGAGCGCTCGGGCCCGTCGGCCGCCTTCGCCGCCACCGCCCTGGTCCTCGGCGCCTGCACGCTGGCCGCCGCGCTCGCCACCCTGCGCCTCGCGCCCCGGGCCGAGGCCCCGGTGAACTGAGGCCTCCCCGCAGCCGGTTCCGATCGCCCGACCGGATGACATTCGCCCCACACGCCGTCAGCACGCCGCTGACCTGCGGGTTCGGTACGTCCGGGTCCCTACGATGCCGCCTTGGACCTGTTCGGCGGGAGCCTCGACCGGGGTTCCCCGACTTCAGAACGGCGGAACAGATGAGACCGACGATCCCCGGCCGGCTGCGGGCCTGGACCGCTGCCCTGGCGACGCTCGTGGCCGTGGCGGGCACGAGCGTCGCCGCCCCCGCGGCGGCGGCGCACGACCACGACCTCGGGCCCGCCATCGAGGCGATCATGCACAAGCCCGGCTACGAGCACGCGCAGTGGGGCGTGCTCGAGGTCGACGCCACCAGCGGGAAGGTGATCCACTCCCGGTTCGCGGACCAGTTCCTCGTCCCCGGCTCGACCACCAAACTGGTCACCATGTCCTCCGCCTGGCACACCCTGGGCCCCGACCACCGCTTCACCACCCCCGTGCTGGCCACCGGCACCCGCGCCGGCTCGACCCTGACCGGGAACCTGGCGCTGATCGCCCAGGGCGACCTGACCATGGGCGGCCGCACCAGGCCCGACGGCACGGTGGACTACACCGACATCGACCACACCGAGGCCAGCCTGCCCGGCGCCGCCCTCACCCCCGAGGACCCGCTGGCCGGGCTGGACCAGATTGCCCGTCAGGTGCGCGACGCGGGCATCACCCGGGTCGACGGGGACGTGATCGTCGACCCCCGGCTGTTCACCCCGCCGGCGCTCGACCCGCAGCCCACCCCGATGATCATCAACGACAACCTGATCGACCTGCTCAGCACCCCCACCGCACCGGGCGAGCCCGCCCAACTGCTCTGGCGCCCCCAGGTCGCGCCGTACCAGGTGACCTCCACCGTCCGGACGGTGGAGCCGGGCGGGCCCTCCGACATCCAGGTCGCCGCCTCCCCGGACGGCACCCGGATCACCCTGTCCGGCACGATCGCCGCCGACGCCCGGCCGCTGCTGCGCGTCTCCCCGGTCCAGGACCCGAACGCCTTCGGCCGCACCGCGCTGATCGAGGCGCTGGCCCGGGCCGGCGTCGACGTCACCGCAGAGCCGACCGGCCCCAACCCGCAGGGCGCGCTGCCCGCCTCGTACGACGGCGCCCCGCAGGTGGCCGCGTACGTCTCCCCGCCGTACAGCCAGTACGCCAAGCTGATCCTGAAGGTCAGTCACAACCTCGGCGCCAACCTGGCGCTGTGCAACATGGCCGTGCTGCGGGGCAGCACCGACTGCTTCGACGCGTTCGGGATCGAGCACGCCTTCCTCCAGGACGTCGCGCACGTCGACCCGACCCAGTTCGCGCTCGCAGACGGGCGCGGCGGGGTGGCGTCCGACCGGGCCACCCCCACCGGCCTCACCCAGCTGCTCGGGTACTGGCTGCACACCCCCGACGCGGACACCTTCCGACTGTCCCTGCCGATCCTGGGGGTCGACGGCAGCAACGGGATCTCCTGCACCACCGACTGCCCGGCGAAGGGCAAGGTCTTCGCCAAGCCCGGCACCATCCTCGGCCTGGACCGGCTGAACCAGCGGATCCAGGTCGGCGCCCAGGAGGAGGCCGGGTACCTGCTGACCGACGACGGCTGCCTGCACCTCTTCTACATCGGCGTCAACGGCGCCACCAGTGCCGACATCCCGAGCTTCATCGGGATCTTCGACGACGTCAACCGGATCTCCGCCCTGCTGCAGGAGCAGGCCTCGGCCGCCGAACAGCACGCCTGACCGACACCGACCCCGGACCTCCGCTCCGGCAGCCGGTGCCAGCCGCTGCTGTCAGCCGCCGGTGTCAGCTGCCGGTGTCAGCTGCCGGAGAGGAGGTCGCGGAGCAGGGCCACGGTGTCGGGGTCGAGGTCGCGGCCGGTGCGGCGGCTGAGCGCGTCCAGGCGGTTGACCGCGCGGACGAGCTGGTCGCGGGCGCCGGCCGAGGCGTAGGCGTAGAACAGGTCCCGGTGCAGCAGTTCGATGTCGGGGGCGACCGCGAGGCCGCGGAAGATGGCCGCCTCGGCGGTTCGGTGGTCACCGTACTGGAGCCGGCGGGCGGCCAGTTCGTGGGCGGTGTCGACGATGGTGGCGAGCATGTCCTGGCGCTCGGGCTCGGCCCAGCCGTAGGAGGAGCCGGGGGCCTCGGCGAACGGGGCGCCCCGGACCAGAGCGAGGGCGTGGGCCAGGGCGGCGTCCGCGGTGCTGCTGGTGCTGCGCATGCCGCGCCGGTAGAGGCTGCGGAACTCGTCCCAGTCGCAAGTGACGGTCGGGGCGAAGGTGTAGCCGTCGCCGTTGTCGAGCGGCAGGAAGGCCCGCCCCTCGGTCGACTCCCCCAGCCAGGACGCCAGTTCGGCGAGCCGGGTGGGCACCGGGGTGACGGTGTGCTCGGTGGTGGTGGGGTGCGGGTCGAGGTGCGCGGCGCCGGGGTGCAGGGCGCGGTCCAGGGTGGACTGGTCGGCACCGGGGCGCAGCGCGAGCAGCGCGGCCAGTTCGGTCAGCCGGGGCTGGCCCTCGGGGGTGACCGGTCCGGTGGTGCCGAGCACGTCGGGCGGGCCGAGCAGCCGGATCCGGGGGGCGGTGCGCACCGAGTGCGCCTCGGGCGAGCGGAGGATCGCGAGCAGGTCGTCACTGTCGCTGCGCGGAGCGGGAGTTGACGGTGCCGGAATGGACGGTGCGGGAGTCGACGGTGCCGGAACGGACGGTGCGGGAGCCGACGGCGCGGGAGCCGACGGCGCGACCGGCGAAGGAACGGGCCGGGCCGGAGCGGCGTCGGCCACCGGGGCGGCGGGGTCGTGGGTCGGGACCGGCTCCGGGTCCGGCACGGGCGCGGGCGCCGGCGTCGGCGTCGGCGTCGGCGTCGGCGCGGGGACCACGGGCACCACCGGCCGTACCGGTTCGGCGCCCTTGACGTGCAGGCCGACCGAGTTGAGCGTGTGCCGGGGCGTGGCGACCGGGCTGACACCCGCGAACGGGCTGCTGCCGGTGCCGATCGCCCGCGAGACCGCGTCGATCGCGGCCGTCTCCGCGACGGAGGGGCCGGTCGAGGCGCCGACCGCCGCCAGGACCGGCAGCGGGAGGGCGGACGGTTCGAGCTCGTCACCGTCCAGGGTCCAGTCGGGCGCCGGGAGTTGGGCCGTGTCGGCGGAGGAGCGGAGCAGGTCGCCGAGGTGGGCGTACTGGTCCTGGCTCAGCCGCTGCAGCTCCACCGTGAGGTGCAGGCCGGGAATGGCGGCGGTGCCGGTGCTGGGCAGGGTCCACCGGGCGACCGGTCCGCTGCCGCGCTCCGGGGCCCGGGTGATGACGGCCAGGCAGGTGCGCGGGGTGCCGTCGAGCAGCCGGCCGAGCTGGTTGGGCAGGTCGCCGCCGGGCGGCTGGGCGGAGAGCACGATCTCGGGCACCCAGGACTCGTCGTCCTGGCCCCGGCTGCGGGCGTCCCGGGGGCTGGCGGCCTCGGCGGCCACCAGGGTGGCCCGGGCCCGGGCGGTGCGGGGGCCGAGCGCGGTGAGCGCGGCCTCCAGCGACTCGTGCCGGTGCACCCGCTCCAGTGCGGGGCCGGAGATCGGCAGGTCCTCGGCCAGGCCGACCAGGTGCAGGTTCAGCCGGTCGGCGAGCGGGCTGTGCGCCAACTCCACCGCCAGGGTGCGCAGTACGTCGTGCGAGTCGTCCGGGTGGCCGGACAGGTGCATCAGCCGGACGGTCTCCAGGTCGGCCAGCACCACCGAGCCGTCCGGGGCGCTGCCGAGGGTCACCAGGGCCGGGTACGGGGCGTTGTTCTTCGCCGCCTGGGAGGCGGAGAGCAGCTCGGAGGAGTCGTCCGGGCACCACCACACGTTCGGCGCGTGCGCCGCCCGGAACGGGGCGATCGGCGCGGCGGGGGCGGCCAGGTGCAGTTCGACCGTGCGGTCCGGGGTGATCCGGGCGGCCACCAGGGTGGGCAGGCGCTTGGCGCCCCGGACGGTGTTGCGGCCCATGGTGCGCAGGGCCCGGTCCAGCAGGGCCAGCCCGACGTCGTTCTGACGGACCTTCAGTTCGGACTCGAAGGCCAGCGCGGCCGGGGCGGGCAGCGCGATCCGGTGCCGGGGCTTGCGGGCCCGCTGCTGGTCGCCGCGGCGGCGGGCCACCGTGCCGACCAGGACGGCGGCGAGCACCACGCCGACGGTCGAGGCGGCCAGCGCCACGGAGTAGTCGTCGCTCGGCGCACTGGCCTCGGCCCGGGCGGGCGTCGCGGCGGTCGGGGCGGCGTGGGACGGGACCACCGGACCCTGGGTCGCGGGCGCCGACGTGGCGGGGGCCTGGGACGCGGGGGCCTGGGACGCGGGCGCCGACGGTGCCGGGGTCGGGTCGGGGGTGACCGGCACCGGCGTCTCCGGCGCGGGCGTGACCGGCGCGGGGTCGGGAGCCGGGGCCGGTACGGGTGCCGGGGCGGCGGCGCCCGGGATGGCGAGCACCATTCCCGGCACCACCACGTCCGGGTCGGTGAGCCGCTCCCCGTCGGGTGCGGCCACTCCCTTGTTGGCCTCGAACAGCTTCGGCCAGCCCTCCGCGTCCCCCAACTCCCGCTCCGCGATGGCCGACAGGGTGTCCCCCGCCTTGACCGTCACCGAGGCGTGCTGCGGCGCGGGGGTCTGGGCGGCGGGCGCGGGGGCCGGGGCGGGCGCCTGCGCCGGGGCGGGCTGGGCCTTGGCGTCGCCGGGCATCAGGAGCTGCCAGCCCGGGTGGATCGGCCGGTCCGCGTCGAACCGGCGGCCCGAATCGTCCATCACCCGGCCGTCGTTCAGCTTGGCGATCTCCAGCCACCGCTCACCGGAGCCGAGTTGGCGCTCGGCGATGGACCAGAGGCTGTCGGCGGGGCGGGAGTCCTGCACGGTGTACTGCGGCGCCGGGTCGGCCGCCGGGGTGAGCGTGGGCGCCGCCGGGGCGGCGGGCAGCGCGGCGTACTGCGGGGCCGACATGACCTGGGCCGGCGCCACCGCCACCGGCCGGTCCGGGACGGCCGCGAAGGCCGAACCCGCCACCGGGAGCAGCGCCAGCACCGAGCCGACCAGGCCGGCCGCGATCCGCTGGCTCCAGCCGAACGCGGGCAGCCGCCGGGCCACCCGGCCGCGCAACTGGGCCGGGATCTCCAGCAGGACCGAGAGCGCGAAGCAGAGCCAGGCCACCCAGCCGATCGCGACCAGGGCCCAGAGGAAGATCCGTCCGTCGTCCGGGGTGGTCAGCAACTCGCCCACACCGGTGGTGCTCTGACCGCCCATCGTGGCCACAGCGTCGGTGCCGTAGAGCAGCAGCGCGGGCACCCCGACCATCAGCAGTGCCAGCAGCACCAGCGCCCCGAGCGCGGTGGCCACCGAACCGGCCGTCCGGCGCCGGCGGCGCGGCCGCAGCGGTACCGGCCGACGTCCGACCGGCGTGCCCGTACCGGGGCCGCTGCCGGGGCCCGTGCCCCTACCGGCCCGATCCTGTTCCTTGGCTCGTCGCGCGGCCATCAGTTCTTCTCCGCTTCCGTGACACCGTGCGCCGCCGCGGCCGTGCCGCGCCGACGCCCATCAAGAGTCCCGCCCCCACCCATTCAGGCAGTCTCCGCTTCCTTGACCCCGTGCACCAGCGTGGCCGAGCCCCGCCCGTGCACCTCCAGCGACTGCACCGCGAACGCGCCGAGCAGGGTGGTCCGGTACTGCGCCCGGATGTCCACCAGCACCGTGTTGCCGTTGCGGAACGCGATCTCGGCGTGCAGCCCGTACGGCGCCAGGTAGGCGTCGGCGGCGGCCCGGGCCGCGTTCACGTCCTGGGTGAGCAGGAAGCCCCCGCCGCGCAGCAGCGCCGTCTCGTCGAGCTGCTGCCCGATCACCCGGGCCACCTCCTGCGCCCGGGCGTCGGCGGTCTCGATCGCCCGCAGCCTGCCCCCGGCCTCCAGCACGATCCCGATCACCATCACCAGGCCGGCCGCGCAGATGGCGACGAACAGCGCGATCGATCCGCGGTCCGCCGTACCCGTGCGCCGTACCCTCACTGCTGACTCCCCTTCGGCTTTCCCGGTTCGGTGCCCCGGTAGTGGTCCAGGACCGAGGTGAAACTGGCGCTCATGGTCTTGCTGCCCGGCATCGCGTCGATCAGCAGGTCGCTCAGCCGGACGGTGCAGCTGACCCGGACCGTCACCGTGTTCAGCCGGCCCGCCGGGGTGTCCAGGGTGCCGTACTCGACCGGTGGGTGCTCGGCCTGTTCGCACTGCACCCCCTGCCCCCGGAGCACCTCCAGCACCGCGTCCCCCGCCGCCTGCTGCGCCCCCTCCGGCGTACGGGCCAGGGAGGCCGCGCGGGCGCCGGAACGGGCTGCCGCATCAACTACCCCGCCGGTGCTCTGAATACGCCCCGCCGCGACCGCGATCAGCACGAAGGCGACCAGCGCCGGCGCGATGATGGCGGCCTCGACGGCGGCGCTGCCCCGATCCCCCCTGCGGCGCCTCACGGTTGACCGACCTGGGGCACGAACTTCTCCCGGGGGGCGCTCACCCGACGGGTGATGGTGAACCGGTCGAAACCGGGCAGCACCGCCAGCGGACGGACCGCGACGGTGATCACGAAGGTGTTCTGGTCCCCGCCGCGCGGATTCACCGAGACCGGCTCGGCCAGCGAGCCGACCCGGTCCAGGAACTGCCGCGCCTGTGCCTCGCCCGCCTCCGGTGTGCCGCCCCGGGTCCGGCCCGCGTCGGCCCCCTCGCGGGCAGCCGTCTGCGCGGCCTGGCCCGCGTACCAGTACAGCGAGGCCTGGACCACGAGGAAGACCAGCGCGAGCACCACCGGGAAGACCAGGGCGAGGCTGAGGGTCAGCGCGCCCCGGTCCCCCGGGCGGTGCCGCAGCGGCGGCGGGCGACGGCTCACGGAGCCGCGCTGATCACCGGGGCGTCGGGCACCTTGGCGCTGACGCCCTTCGCCAGCTTCATCAGCACCGCGAGCACGGCGACCGCGATGCCCACCAGCACGATGACGGCCAGCGCGAGTTCGATGCTGATCGCACCCCGGTCCCCGGCGGCGCGGGCCGCGCGGACCCGGCCCATCCGGTGGTGGAACACGAACATGCAGAGTTTCACCGGCAGGAACAGCGCGGTGAGCAGGTCTCTCAGAGCGGCCATGGTGTGGTCTCCAGATCGGCGGGTGAACGGAGTCGGAACTAGATGACGTTGAGCATCTGGTACAGCGCGGGGAAGACGATGAGCACCGTCATGAGCAGCGTCAGCGCCGCGCCCGGCGCCACCATCCGCTCGCTGTCGGTGTTGGCCCTGGCCAGGTCGGCGGCCAGGAGTTCGTCGCGCAGGCTCTTGGAGCGGGCCCGCAGGGTGTCGTACACGGCCGCACCGTCGCTGCCGGACAGCCGCATGATGTCGGCCACGTCCTGCAGCGGCGTCAGGCCGAGCTCGGTGGCCAGTGCCTCCAGCCCGTCCCAGGGCGGCAGCCGGTCGGTGGCGGCCCGCTCCAGCGAGTCCCTGATCCGGCGGAACACGGTGGAGCGGCCGACCGAGGCCGCCCGGCGGAGCGCCTCGGCGGGGCCGCAGTCGGCGGCCCGCTCCAGCGCGACCAGTTCGAGGTAGGCGGCGATCCCGTGCAGGTACTCCGTCCTGGCCTCCTTGGCCTCCCCGCCGACGATGCCGTCCGGCAGCAGCCAGCCGAGCAGCGCCAGCGCGGGGCCGGCCAGCACCGGTACCAGCCACGGCAGTTCGAGGTCGATCAGGACCGAGAGCAGCACCAGGTAGGCCGGGGCCATCAGCCCGAACAGCGCGAACAGCAGCTTGTGCGCCATGAACCGGGCCGGGGTCCGGCCGATCAGGGCCAGCTGCTCCCGGGGGATGCGCGCCCCGGGCAGCCGGAGCGAGCTCTGGCCCAGCCGGTCGACCCAGCTCACGCCCGGGGCGTTCAGCTCGGCGTGGTCGGCCGGGGTGCGGTGCAGCCGGTCCAGCGCCTGCCCCAGGTCCGGTGGGGCCGGGCGCAGTTCGGAGACGAGCACGGCGAGGCCGCCGAGCAGCACGGCACCGGCCAGGACGGCCCAGATCGAGATCATGCGCCCTCCTTGGCGTACGGGGCGGACCCGACGGACGGCTCGGGCTCGCCCTGGGCCTGGGTCTGGGCCGGCCGGCCGGCCTTGCTCCGCCGGTCCGGTTCCAGCAGCCGCGGCAGCGGCGCCTGGGTGGCCAGCTTCCGCATCCAGGCGATCACCAGCACGAACAGCAGCAGCACCACCCCGAGCACGAACTGGCCCATCAGGGTGGAGTACGGCTGGGAGTACCGGGGGTTGAAGAAGCCGACCACCAGCACCAGCATGATGATCACCAGCAGCCAGCGGATGGTGGTGCGGTGCTTGGCCCGGTCCGCCTCGATCACCCGGCGCTGCCGCACCTCCTCCCGGACCGAGGTGGCCAGGTCCGCCAGCGTCCGGGCCAGGCCGGGGCCGCTGTCCCCGGAGCGCAGCACCAGGGCGGCCAGCACCTTGTCGGCGGTGGCGTCCGCCAGCGTGTCGGCGAAGGCGCGCAGCGCCTCCTCCGGCCGCCAGCGGGACTGCAGCCGGGCGCTCAGCTCGGCCACCTCCGCCTCCAGCGCGGCCGGTGCGGTCTTCCGGCTGGTGACGATCGCCTGGTTCAGCCCGACGCCCAACAGCAGGACGTCGCCCAGCCGTTGGGTCCACTCGGCGAGCGCCTCCAGCCGGTCGATCCGGCGCATGTCGGCCCGGGTGGCACCGAAGACCCAGGGCAGGCCGAAGACCAGCAGTGCGAGCAGCCCGATCGCGACCGGCGGACGGCCGGTCAGGAGCAGCCAGACGCTGCCGGCCACCAGCAGCCCCGCCTGGACCAGCAGCCGGCGCCGGGCCGTCGGGGCGATCCGATCCGTCCAGGACCCGGCGGCGGGGGCGGCCGGCTCCTGGCCGTACACCCCCACCACCAGCGCGACCAGGCCGCCGGCGACCAGCAGTCCGCACAGGACGAAGAGCAGCATCAGCGCACCCCTCCGATCCGCAGGTTCAGCGGGGCGGCCCAACTCCCGTACGGGGACTGGAGCAGCCCGGCGTCGAAGCCGGCCCGGCGCAGGTCGTCCAGGCAGTTCGGCGGGGTGTGCGGGACGGCCCGGGGCTCGCCCAGGTCGGGGCGCGGGCCGAAGACGGTGTTCATCGCCGGGCGGCCGCTCTCGCCGAGTCCGGTGACCTCCAGCACGTGCGAGACGAACCGGTGCCGGCGGCCGCCGACGGCGGTCTCGTCCACCATCGCCACGTGCACGATCAGGTCGACCGCGTTGGCGGTCAGCCGGTAGGCCAGGCTGTCGGTCATGTGCGAGCCGTACTCCAGGCAGAGCTCGGCGATCCGGTCGACCACCATGTGCGGGCCGCGGGCGTGCAGGGTGCACATCGAGCCGCCCTCGCCGTTGGTCATCACCCGCAGCATCGGGACCACCTCGCCGGAGCGGACCTCGCCGACGATGATCCGGGAGAGCGTCATCCGCAGTGCGGCCGGAATGAGTTCACCGATCGTCAGCTCGCCCGCCATCCGGCCGTCGACCCGCTCGCCGTTGCCCTCCCTGGCCTCCATCGGCACCACCTGGCGCAGGTGCCCCAGGGTGTGCAGCCAGAGCTCGAACTCCGACTCCAGCGTGCCCACCCGCTCGTCCGGCGGGATCTCGGCCGCCATCGCGCGCAGCAGGCTGGTCTTGCCGACCCCCTGGGTGCCGGTGATCATCACGTTCTTCCTGGCCCGGATCGCCGCGCCCAGAAAGGACGCCAGGGTCGGGTCCACGGTGCCGAGCTGGACCAGGTCGGGCAGGGTGGCCGAGGCCACCCGGTGGCGCCGGATCGCCACGTACGGACGGGGCGTCACCTCGGTCAGCGCCTGCAGCCGCATCCCGCCCTCCAGCCGCAGCGCCAGGGTCGGGCTGGCGGTGGAGAGGCTGCGCTCGCCGCCGCCGTGCTGGCGGGCCAGGTCCTGCAGCAGCTCGATCAGTTCCTCGTCGCTCTCGGCCACCGGCGGTACCTGGCGCAGCGGTTGGTGCACCTTGGAGATCCACACGTCGTCGCAGCCGTTGATCAGGATGTTCTCGATCTCCGGGTCGTCCAGGTAGGGCTGCAGCCGCCCGGCCCGGAACAGCAGGTCGTAGACGGTCTCGGCGAGCGCCCGGTCCTGCTCCCGGGTGGGCGGGATGCCGTGGGTCTGGGCGTAGGCGTCGGACCAGCGGGCCACCGCCTCCTCGATCAGCGCCCGGCCGCGCTGGCGCCGGGTGGCCCGGTCCGCCTCGACGCCCGAGATGTCGGCCAACCGGGAGAGCTGCTCGTGCAGTTCGGCCGCGACCTGGCGCTTGAGCTCGCGCGCCACCTGCTGGTCGACCACCGGCCGGACCGCGACCGGCTGGATCGCGGGCGCCGAACCGGCCGCCCCCTGGCCGGGGTTGACCGGTCCGGTGGTGAACTGCCCGACCGGGCCCGCACTCGGTATCACCGGGGCGGCGGCGGCCCAGGGCAGCCCGGCCGGATCGGTGCTCCCGGGCTTGTGCAGCGGGTCGTGCAGGGGGCTACCGCGCACGGAGCACCTGCCCGTAGACCGGGGGCTGCGGCTGGGTCGGCGGCTGGCCGGGGAACGGCGCGGGCGCGGCGGGCTGCGGCACCGGCGGCGCCGGGTACGGCTGCTGCACCGGGTACGCGTGCTGGGGGTAGGGCTGCTGCGGATAGGCCAACGGGTGCGACTCCGGGGCGGGTTGGGCCTCGACCGGCGGCGGTGCGGCCACCGGCTCGGCCGCGGCGACGGCGGGCGCCAGCCGGAGCCGGCGACGGCGCACCAGCAGCTGGATCTGGTCGGTGGTGGTCCTGGCGGTGCGCATCAGCTCCGAGCGGATGAACCGCCGGTCGGTGGTGTCCCCGCCGTCCGAGAGCAGCCGGGCGGTCCGCGGCACGTACGGCAGCACGCCGAGCACCGGCACGCCGAACTGCCGGCTCACCTCGGCCGCCGGGTACGGGCCCTCGGCCACCAGCAGCAGGCCGAGCCCGTCCGCACCGGCGCCCGCGTGCTCGAGGTCGTCGCGCAGCGCGGCCAGCCGGGGCCTGGTGGCGCTCAGCCCGCGCAGCGTGGAGCGCAGCACCACGGCCACCACGTCGGCCCGCCGGGTCAGCACCGCGCCGGCCCCCTGCGCGCCGGAGCGGCCCAGGTCGAGAATCACGTCGTAACCCTGCGGTTCGAGCGCGTGCAGCGCCTCCAGCAGCGGTTCCCAGGTGTACGCCAGGCCGGGGGCCTGGGCCGGGTCGGTCAGGCCGGGCAGCAGCAGGCGGTCGCCGCTGCCGTCCGGGGAGAGGTCGACCAGCTGCTCCCACAGGGTCTGGGCGAGCAGGCCGCGCCGGTCGGCCACGGCCAGGTTGCGCAGCCCGTAGACCGCCTCGACCCGGCCCTCCAGGGCCCCGGCCAGCACCGCCCCGCCGTCCGGGTCGCACTCCACCAGCAGGACCCGGCGGCCGGGCTGCAGCGGCCAGGCCAGCAGCAGGGCGAGCGCACCGGTGGTGGCGCCGGGGGCACCGGGGCCGCCGACCACCGCGATCACGGCCATCAGGTCCCACTTCCGCTCGGGGACGGCGAGGACGACGGCGGGGACGAGGACGATGCCGCCGGGGCCGCCGCGCCGGGTGCGCGCGGGGCCAGGATGATCTGCAGCCTGCCGGTGGCCACCCAGGCGGCCAGCCGGGGCCCGTCGGCGGGCGCCAGCGCCACGTCGATCACCTGGCTGCCGTCGGTGTCGGCCTTGCCGACCGCCACCACCCGCACCGCGATGGTCTCCGGGGTGCGGACGGTGCTGCCCTGCCCCGAGTCCGGGGTGGAGACGATCAGCACCCGGCTGCCCGGCTGCAGCCTGGTGGCCGGGAGCTGGGTCCGCTTGGTGGCCACCCCGACCACGGTCTGGCCGGGTTCGACCAGCAACTCCGAGGTGACGTCGGCCTTCACCAGCAGGGCGCCCCGGTGCAGGTCGGAGGTGGCGAACAGCCCGATCGCCCTGGTCCGCTCGGCGGCGCCGAGCGGGTGCAGCACGGGGTCGGAGGCGATCCGGGCCACCACCAGGTCCTCGGCCGTGATCGCCTGGCCCATCGGTACGTCACGGGCCAGTGCCAGCACGGCCGTCCGCTGCCCGGTGCTGTTGTAGAGCACCGCGCCGCCGAGGCCGCCCGCCGCCACCATGGCCACCGCCATGGCCAGCACCGCCGGACGCCGCCGCCGGGCCCGCAGGGTGCGCGGCGGGGTGCGCGGCGCGGCCCTGGCGGGCTCGGGGGCGGGGCGGCCGGGGCTCACGGTCGCGGTGCCGGGGCTCGGCGAGGGGAAGGTTCGGTGCTCCACCGGGCTTCGGCCTTTCGTACGGGTGCGGTTCCGACTGGTCTGCGGCGCTGCTCAGTTGAGGACCTGGACCTCGGCCACCTGGAGCGGCATCGAGGTGGCGGACGGTACGGGGTAGTCGAACTCGACCGACTGGCCGGTGTCGCTCCGGGTCGCCTTCACCTTCCAGATCGCGGTCGCGGTCAGGTACAGCGTCCCGTCGGCGCGGTGGGCCGAGCTGCTCCGGAACACGTGCTCGCAGTCCGGCGACTCGGTCCGGCCCAGGTCGGCCCGGTACGGGGTGCCGGCGCCCTTGCACCCGACCGTGTGGAAGTCGTCGGTGTCCCAGACCACGTCCTCCACCCAGGCGGTGGCGGTCACGCTGATCACGTTGCCCCTGGCCGTCCCGGTCAGCGGTCCGACGCTGGCGGCGCTGCGGTCGTACCAGAGCCAGACCGGCGCCCCGACCACGGCCTTGCCGGCCGGGGCCGCGTGCATCTTCGGCGGGGCGATGTGCAGCATCTCCAGCGCCTCCTTGCGCAGGGCCACCACGTTGTCGGTCGGCGGCGGCCCGGCCGGGGCCTGGGCGAAGAACTGCGGGCCGCGGGCCGCGCTGGAGCTGTCCAGGCAGCTGACGTTGTAGATCTCGCCGGTCGCCGGGTCCCGGCCGCCCCAGGCCCGGTGGTCGGCGGGCGGCTTGGGCTGCATGAGCATGTAGTAGCAGCCGGTGGAGTTGCTGAACCAGCCCAACTGGTCGTTCCAGCAGGGCCGTTCCACCCCGTCCCAGACGCACTTGGCGGCGGCGGTCTCGGTCTTGCCGCCGGGGTGGCCGCTGGCGGTGCTGCCCGGCTCGTGCACGATGATGCAGATATCCCGGACGGCGCACGGATTGACCGAGCCGCCCGGCTCCTCGGCGCCGGCCGGACTGATCGTCGCGGCCAGCATTCCGATCAACAACAGGACACGAACCAAGATTCGTCGAGCAGTTCTCAACACGATCGGCCCTCCTCGCGTTTGAAGTCCTCGATCAGCCAGCGCGAGTCCGATTTCCGGAGCGTGGCTGTGGCGACGTACCGGGTCAGCCGCGGCGACGGATCACGCACCGCCTTGGTGCCGGCATCCGCCTGGTGCCAGTCGGTGACGTCGAGACAGTCCTCGACGATCGCGGTCGGCGGATTCCCGGTGGACTGAATCGACTTCACCAAGGGCGAGTTGCGCGGGCTGCCGGTCATCACCAGTTTTGCGTCCAGCAGTTGCTGGCGGGTGATCAGACTGCCGCTCAGCGCCCCGTCGACGGCGTAGCCGCGCAGGGCCACCGGGTCCGCCGCAGGTTGGCCGAAAGCCGCGATCTGCGCGTCCCACCAGCCCTGATACGCCCTCAGCACCACCCGCCCGGTGGCTCCGTCCGGCCCCTCGGTGGGGGCGCTGCCGGTGGCGGCGGCGGAGCCTCCCGGTGCGGCAGCAGGGGCAGTTGGGGCAGGAGTGAATTCGGGCAGCCGGTCGGTCGCGCTTCCGTTGTCCGCGGCGCCGCAGGCGGTGAGCAGCAGCAATGTCAGCCCGCCGACCCCAACCGCCCCAGGGCGCACCATAATTACGCGCTGCCGCATCGCCCCACCTCATCACGGCCGACTCCGAACGGAGCCCGGGCCGCAGAAGAAATCCGCCATCCCGATGCACTGCTCACGGGGCATTGATTCTTCGCCAACCCGCCCCGCCCCGGCAACACCTCGGGCCCCCTGACCTTACGCGGAAGGCGGATCGGTTGGGGCACTTTCGCGCCACAGAACTGCCAACAGTTCCTCAGAAAGCGACAATCCGGCCAATGCGCCCCGTACCGCGGCCCGATTCCGCAGCAGCAGCCGCCCCTGCTCACCCGGCGTCAGCAACCGGGTCGGGCCCGCCCCGTAGGCCGACTCGGCCCAGGCCAGCTCGTGTGCCAGCGCGGGCTGGAGATCCACCGGCGCGACCGCCGCCGGGGCGCCGGGCAGGCCGTGCTCCAGCACCCGGTCCAGCGCCCAGCTGAACGAACCCTCGCCGCCGGGCAGCACCGACTCCTTGCCCCGGCGCGGGCCCGCGTACCGGGCCACCCGGCCCCAGAGCGGCACCCGGGAGTGGCTGAGCAGTTCCCCCGCCCCCTCCTCGCCGCGCTCCAGCGCCGCCCAGGCGTCCCGGTCGGCCACCGCGTCCACCAGCAGCAGGGTCTCCTCCTGGTCGCCGTGCACCATCGTGCTCACCACCCAGTCCCAGGCCAGCCCGCGCCGGTACGCGTTGTCCGGGGTGGAGCCGGCCGTGACCAGGGCCAGCCGCCGGCCGCGCGGGTCCACCGCGAGCTGGCCGAGCAGGCAGACCACCAGCCAGCGGGCCGGCCGCTGGGCGGCGGACCGCAGTGCGGTGAGCATCGCGTTGGCGTCCGCCTCCGGCGGGACCAGGGTGACCCGGCTCCCCCGGGTGCCCGCGTCGAAGCAGCGCCCGGGCAGGCCCTCGGCCAGCAGCCTCGCCCCGGCCGCCGCCGCGGCGGACCCCGCGTGGGCCCGCTCCGGCCCGCCGTCCGCGCCGATCACCACCAGTTCGATGCCGCCGCTCACCGCTGCCCACCCCTCACTCGCCCGCTCCCGCGCACAAGCTATCGGTCCGACTGCGGCCCCGGGCCCTTTCGCCCGGAATTGACGCAGGTCAGGGACCATCCAGGGACCATCGACCCTGTTGACGCCCGGTCCGGCGGGGCACCATCGAGGTATGGACCGAGACGACCACGTGGAGACGCTGAGCGAGGCGGACTGCCTGCGCCTGCTCCGCACCGTGCCCATCGGGCGCGTGGTGTACACCGAACACGCGCTCCCCGCCGTGCTCCCGGTGGCCTTCGAGGTGGCCGCGGACGGGCACCTGGTGCTCGGCCTGCGCGCCGGCAGCACCATCAGCCGCGCCTTGGACGGCACCGTGGCGGCCTTCCAGGCCGACCTGCTCGACCCCGTCAGCAGGACCGGCTGGAGCGTCCTGGTGCACGGGCGGGCCGAGGTGGTCCGGGACCCGGCCGAGCACCAGCGGCTGCTGCGCAGCGGTCCGGTGCCGTGGGTCGGCGGCAGTCAGCAGCCGATGTTCGTCCGGATCGCCCCCGAGCTGCTGAGCGGCCGCCGGCTGCTGCCGGCCGGACAGGCCCTGCACCGCGCGCGCTGAGCCGGACGCACCAGGCCCGGATGCCCGCTGACAAGTGACCCGTGAGTAGGCATACTCTCCGGTGCCCCGTCAGTCCCCCCTCCAGGAGCAGCCGTGACGACGTACGCCTCCCTCGCCGACCTGACCGCAGCGGTCGGCTCCGAGCTCGGCACCAGCGAGTGGCACACCATCGACCAGGCCAGGGTGGACCTGTTCGCCGAGGCGACCGGTGACCACCAGTGGATCCACGTCGATCCCGCCCGGGCGAAGGAGAGCACCTTCGGCGGCACCATCGCGCACGGCTACCTGACCCTCTCGCTGATCCCGGTGCTGGCCAAGGAGTGCTACGCGGTCGAGGGGGTCAGGATGGCCCTCAACTACGGCTCCGAGAAGGTCCGCTTCCCCGCCCCGGTGCCGGTCGGCACCGCGATCCGGGCCACCGCCGAGCTGGTCTCCGCCGATCCGGTCCCCGGCGGCGTGCAGGCCGTGGTCCGCTACACCATCACCAGCGAGGGCGGCGCCAAGCCGCACTGCGTGGCCGAGACCATCACCCGGTTCTACGCGGCCTGACGGTCCGTCGGCGGGGCGGTTACGCCGAACGGCGTGCCCGCCTCCGTCCCACCGGGTCGGTGCGGCATATCGCCGGTAATGTCCGGTGGGACGGTCAAGTCCCGCTCATGGAGGTGCCGTGCCCAGCTCCGCTGCCTGGACGTCCCGGGTCGCCGCTCTCGCCGCACAGCTCGCCACCGGTACCCCACCGCTGCTCGAACTGCCCCGCAGCGCCTGGCGCGCCGTCCGGACCGAGCAGTTCGGCACCGAGCCGACCGGCGCCCGACTGGCGCGGATCCTGAACTCCCCGCACTTCGCGGACGGCACCTTCCAGAACCCCGTACCGACCCGCCGGCTGGCCCGCGGCCGGTCCCGGCTGGAGCTGACCCGCCATCGGCTCACCGCCGACCGGCACCGCCGGGCGCCCGCCGCCGCCGTCCCGCTGCACCGGCTGCTGCCGATCGAGCTGGCCGAACCGGCCGCCGACGGCCTGCGGCTGACCTGGCTCGGCCACGCCACCGTGCTGGCCGAACTGGACGGCCGCCGGGTGCTGTTCGACCCGGTCTGGGGCGAGCGCTGCTCGCCGTACGGCTGGATCGGCCCGAAGCGGCTGCACCCGATGCCGATCCCGCTGGCCGAACTCGGCCCGGTGGACGTGGTGGTGATCTCGCACGACCACTACGACCACCTGGACCTGCCGACCGTGCGCGCCCTGGCCGCCTCCGGGGCGGTCTTCGCCGTCCCGCTCGGGATCGGCGCGCACCTGGAGCACTGGGGCATCCCGGCCGGACGGATCGTCGAGCTGGACTGGTGGGAGTCGGCCGAGGTGGCCGGGCTGACCCTGACCGCCACCCCCGCGCGGCACTACTGCAACCGCGGTCCGCTGGCCAACCCGCTGGTGCTCTGGGCCTCCTGGGTGGTGGCGGGCGCCTCGCACCGCCTCTTCCACAGTGGCGACACCGGCTACTTCCCCGGCTTCGCCGAGATCGGCGGCCGACTGGGCCCGTTCGACGTGACGATGATGCAGATCGGCGCCTACAGCGACCTCTGGCCCGAGGTGCACATGACCCCCGAGGAGGGCGTCCGGGCCCATCTCGACCTCGGCGGCGAGCTGCTGCTGCCGATCCACTGGTGCACCTACGACCTGGCCCCCCACCCCTGGGAGGAGCCGGCCGAACGCACCGTCGCCGCCGCCAAGGCGCTCGGGGCCGCCCTGGTCGTCCCCCGGCCCGGCAAGCCCTTCGAACCGGCCGACCCGCCCGCGCTCAGGCTCTGGTGGCGGGCGGTCGCGGCCATGCCCAAGGGCGCCGAACTCCTGGTCCCGGACGGGCTCGCCGCTCCGACCACCACCCGGGTCGACGACGTCTCGGTCTGACCGGGCCCCTACCGGCTGGCCGTGGCGGTGATGCCCGGCTGGACGGCTTCCACCGTGGCGGCGACGCCGAGGGAGCCGAGGGCGATCGAGGCGGCCACGGCGGCGCAGGCGATGAAGCGGCGGTGCCGCTTGGGGAGCGGGAAGCGCGGTACTTCCAGGGCCACGGGAGCCGGGGCGGACTGAGCGTTCATGACAGTGAGCATTCCAGGGCGTTGTTAAACGGTGACGACGCCCGGGTGAAGAGTGGGCGGGGGCTGGACGTCCGGATATCGGTGCGGGGTGCCGGGCTCACTCGGACGGCGGGCGCTTGGCGGAGCGCACGCCCGCCCGGTGGTCGGCCATCGCCTCGCCGACCGCGACCCGGACGGCGTCCCGCAGGCCGTGGGCGGCGTGCAGCCGGGACGGCCCGGCCGCCGGATCGTCCCGCAGCTCGCGGACCAGGGCGAAGCAGAGCAGCAGCATCACCACCACGAACGGCAGCGCGACCAGGATGGTGGCGTTCTGCAGCGCCGTCAGACCGCCGGCCAGCAGCAGGGCGGCGGCGACGCCGCCCATCAGCACGCCCCAGACCACCACCAGCCAGGTCCTGGGGTGCAGCGAGCCCCGGCTGGAGAGCGAGCCGAGCACCAGCGAGGCGGAGTCGGCGCTGGTGATGAAGAAGGTCATCACCAGCAGCACCGCGATGACGCTGGTGACGCCGCCCAGCGGCAGTGACCTGAGCATCTCGAACAGTGAGGCCTCGGCCCCCTGCGGGATGGTGCCGACCAGGTCGGCGGCGCCGGTGGAGTCCAGCCGGATCGCGGTGCCGCCCATGACGCAGAACCAGATCACGGTGGCACCGCTGGGCACCAGCAGCACGCCGAGCAGGAACTGACGGATCGTGCGGCCGCGCGAGATGCGGGCGATGAAGGTACCGACGAACGGGGCCCAGGAGAGCCACCAGGCCCAGTAGAAGATGGTCCAGGAGCCGAGCCAGGCCTCGTCGGTGAAGGCGCCGGTCTGGGTGGCCATCGCGGTCAGGTCGGAGAGGTAGCCGCCGACGGTGGAGGGGATGGCGTCCAGGATGTAGACCGAGGGGCCGAAGACGAAGACGAACAGCATGATCAGGCAGGCCAGCACCACGTTGGCGGTGGAGAGCCACTTGACGCCCTTGTGCACGCCGGAGAAGGCGGAGAGCACGAAGGCGGCGGTCAGCGAGCCGATGATGATCAGCTGGACGTTCTCGCTGGACTTGACCGAGGTGATGTAGCCGAGCCCGTCCGCGACCTGGAGCGCGCCCAGGCCGAGGCTGGTGGCGGAGCCGAACACGGTGGCGAAGACCGCCAGCAGGTCGATCGCCCGGCCCGGCCAGCCGTCCGCGCCCTTGGTGCCGATCAGCGGGACGAAGGCGGCGCTGATCCGGTTGCCCCGGCCCTTGCGGAAGGTGGTGTACGCCAGCGCCAGGCCGCCGACCGCGTAGATCGCCCAGGGGTGCAGGGTCCAGTGGAACAGCGAGAACTCCAGCGCCGACTGCGCGGCGGCCGGGGTCTGCGGCTCGATCCCGGAGCCGGGCTGGGGCGAGGCGTACAGCTGGAGCGGCTCGCCGACGCCGTAGAACATCAGGCCGATGCCCATGCCGGCGCTGAACATCATCGCGACCCAGGCCAGCGTGTTGAACTCCGGCTCCTCGTCGTCCCGGCCCAGCCTGATCCGGCCGAACCGGCTGAACGCCAGCAGCACCGTGAGCACCAGGAAGATGTCGGCCGCGACCACGAACAGCCAGCCGAAGTTGTGCAGCACCCAGCCGAGCGCCGTGCCGGAGGTCCGGCCGAGCGAGTCCGCGGCGAAGACGCCCCAGGCGACCACCCCGAGCACCGCGACCGCGCTCACACCGAACACCACCCGGTCGGTGGGCAGGGTGGCGCTGGGCTCCTCGGGCTGACTGCTCATCAACTGACTCCGGCAGGGCTTCGGTCCGACAAAAAGTACATCTCGTACTATGTGCGGCGGATGCTCCCGGACCGGGCAGGACGCGCCGAGCGGCCGCCCCGGACCGGGCCCGGGCGCTACGATCCGGTGCATGACCGCGCAGCCGTGCCTCCCGAGCCAGGTGCCGCTGCGGTGTTGTCCGATCCGCTGCTGCTGACCCCTTGTTGCCGTGCGCCCCGCGCCGCCTCGGGGCACGCGGGCCGTTCGGGCTGCGGTGCCCCGTCGTGCGTGGCGCCCCTCCCCCGAATGGACGGTCCCCATGGACGAGTTCGAGTACGACCGCATCCGCCGCCGGCAGTGGCTGGCCGGCCGGGCGAGGGCCGACGGTGTGGACCGTCGCACCCTGCTCCGGATGACGGTCGCCGCCGGCCTGCTGGCGGCCCCGGTCGTGACGGCGGGGCGGGCGTCCGCCGCCCCGGCCCCGACGGCCCCGGTGGCGGCCGGGCCGGGGATCGTGAAGCCGCTGCCCGCCGAGTGGTTCTTCCCGCGCGGCACCAACGCCGAGATGCGCTGGGACGCCGTGGCGGGGACCGGCCTGCACACCCCGACCGAGCGGTTCTTCGTCCGCAACCACACCAGGACCCCGCTGATCGACCCGGCCGGCTGGCGGCTGCGCCTGACGGGCAGTGGGCTCCGCCGGGACGGGGTCGAGTTCGGCCTGGACGACCTGCGGCGGCTGCCGAGCACCCGGCTGAGCGCGCTGATCGAGTGCGCCGGCAACGGCCGGAGCTTCTACACCAACCAGCAGCACCAGCCCGTGCCCGGCACCGCCTGGACGCTGGGCGGCGTCGGCTCGGCCCGCTGGCGCGGCGTCCGGCTGGCCGATCTGCTGCACCGCGCGGGCCTGCGCCGGGACGCGGTCGACGTGCTGCCCACCGGCCTGGACGACGAGTACCTGACCGCGACCGGCGCCAGCCTCGGCCGGGTCCGCCGCCCGCTGCCGATCGGCAAGGCGCTGGACGACGTGCTGGTGGCGTACGAGATGAACGGGGAGCCGCTCACCCCGGACCACGGCGCGCCCGTCCGGCTGGTGGTGCCGGGCTGGATCGGCATCGCCTCGATCAAGTGGCTGGGGTCGGTGGAGGTCTCCACCGAGCCGCTCTACTCACCCTGGAACACCCAGTACTACCGGCTGTTCGGCCCCGACCACCCGGCCGGCGGCAGCGCCCCGATCACCCGTCAGGTGGTGAAGAGCGCCTTCGAACTGGCACCCGGCGCCGTCCTGGCGGCGGGCCGTCGCCACCGGTTGACCGGCCGCTCCTGGTCCGGGGCGGCCCCGATCCGGCAGGTCGAGGTGAGCAGCGACGGTGGCACCCGCTGGCAGCACGCCCGCCTGCTGGACGAGCCCCGCCCGAACGGCTGGGTCCGCTGGAGCCACGACTGGCGCCCCGAGCGGCCCGGCCCGTACGAGCTGCGCGCCCGCGCCACCGACCGGCGCGGCAACACCCAGCCGGCCGTGGCGGTGTTCAACACCGAGGGGTACCTCTTCGACGCCGTGGTGGCGCACCCGGTGACGGTGGGTCAGGCCGCCTCGTAGGGCGTCAGCACCAGCCGGACCACGTCCTCCAGCCGGCGGCGGGCGTCGTCCAGGGTGGTGCGGCCGGTCACCCAGGCGGTCAGCTCGCCCTGCCAGGAGTGGCCGACGATGTGCCGCACCAGCTCCCCGGCGGCGGGCGGCAGCCGGGGCCCGACCGCGTCCAGCGCCGCCCGGTCGGCCCGGGCCAGCGACTGGAGCGCCTCGCTGGCGAACGGGTCGGTCGAGGCGGCCACCGCGACCCGGAGCCGGGCCAGTTGGGGCTGCCGCTGGTAGGCCCGCATGCCGTTGCGGACGAACCGCACCACCCGGTCGGTCTCGGCCCCGCCGTGCCGGGGGCCGCGCTGGTCGGCGACCAGGTCGGCGAGCAGCAGGCGGTGCCAGTCCGCGATGGCGGCGGCGAGCAGATGGTCCTTGGAGGAGAAGTACCGGTAGGCGGTGCCGAGGGCCACTCCGGAGCGCTCGCAGACGTGTTTCATCTGGAGTCTCTCCACGCCGGTCTCGTTCACCAGCGCTAGCGCGGCCGAGATCAGGCTGTTGCGGCGTTCGAGCTGACGGGGCGACATCGCCTCCACCGGCCTTGGTGACAGGTCAACCTTGGTCACCCGCACCATGATACGGGCCGGGATCGCTCGGGCGAACGGTGCCTGAACAGCGGCTTGGGTCGGGTTTGCCGGCCGGCCTCAGATCCGTCGCTCCCGGATCAGCGTCTCCTGCACCGCGGAGGCGACCAGATTGCCCCGGCGGTCGTAGAACTCGCCGTGCGCCAGCCCGCGCCCATCCGAGGCGGACGGGCTGCGCTGGGCGAACAGCAGCCATTCGTCGGCGCGGAACGGCCGGTGGAACCACATCGCGTGGTCCAGCGAGGCCAGGATGATCCGGGACGGCTCGGTGCGCTGGATCCGGTGCGGCTGCACGTTCAGCGCGGCGGTGGAGGCGAGGGTCAGGTCGGACAGGTAGGTCAGCGCGCAGACCTGGAGCAGCGGGTCGCCCTCGGGCAGCGGGCTGCCCGTCCGCAGCCAGACGAACTGCTGCGGGGTGCCGGGCAGTTCGGGCGGCAGACCGGGGGTGTCGGCCGGGATGAAGCGCAGGTCCAGGGTGCGGAAGGCGCTGGCCCGGAAGTCCTCCGGCGCCGCCTCGGCCCAGGCCGGGAACGGGTCGGGCAGCTCCTCCGGGGCCGGCACCCGCGGCATCGCGGACTGCCGGTCCCCCGGCGTGGCCTCCGGGTTCTTGAACGAGGCGGAGAGCGTGAAGATCACCTCGCCGTGCTGAACCGCCGTCACCCGCCGGGTGGCGTACGAGATGCCGTCCCTGGCCCGGTCCACCTCGTAGTCGATCGGGTGCCTGGGGTCGCCGGGGCGGAGGAAGTACCCGTGCAGCGAGTGCACGTGCCGGCCCGCGCCCGAGACCCGGCCGCCGTCCAGTGTCCGCCCGGCGGCGGTGAGCGCCTGGGCCGCCACCTGGCCGCCGAACGCCCGCATCGGCGCCCCGGCGTGACAGCGGCCACGGAACAGGTTCTCATCCAGCCGCTCGATCCGGAGCAGCTCGACGAAGGGGCTGACCGTCTCTCCGGTCTCGGGCACTCTGCTGGCGTCCATCACGCCGCACAGCGTACGCCATTCGAACTGGAACACGTTTCAGGAACGGTCGTTCTTGACCGATCGTTCCAGAACCCCTACGGTGGTCGGCATGGGACGACCACGCGCTTTCGACCAGGACGCGACCGTCCGGGCCGCCGCCCGGCTGTTCGCCGACCGGGGCTTCGAGGGGACCTCCGTCGACGACCTGGTGACCGGGCTCGCCGTGCACCGGGGCAGCCTCTACAAGGTGTTCGGCAGCAAGCGCGGCCTCTACCTGGCCGCGCTCCGGCAGCACCTGGACCACGAGGTGCTGCCGATGACCGCCGCACTCGCGGCGGCCGACGGACCGGCCCTGGACCTGGCGGTGGCCGGCTTCGACGGCGGCCCGGCCGAGGGCCTGCTGCTGCTCGCCGCCGCCGAGCGGGCCCCGCACGACCCCGAGGTCGCCGCCCTGGTGGCCGAGGGGCTGTCCGCACTGGAGCGGGCCCTCGGCCACCGGAGCGGCGACCCGGCCCTGGCCCCCGCCCTGGTGGCCGCCGTGCTCGGCCTGCGGCTGCGGGCCCGCGCGGGCGGCGGCTCCGGCGCGGACGCCGTCCGGGCCCTCACCGACCAGCTGAAGGAGTAGGACAGATGGCACTCGTCTCGGTCGCGAACGACACCCTCACCGTCGAGGTCGAGGGGCTGGACCGGCTCTGGGCCGTGAAGAGCCGGATCGAGATCCCGCTCGGCAACGTCCGCGGCGCCACCGCCGATCCCGGCATCGTCCGCGAGCCGAAGGGCATCCGCGCCCCCGGCACCCACCTGCCCGGCGTGATCGTGGCCGGCACCTTCCACCGCGACGGCGAGAAGGTCTTCTGGGACGTCAAGAACCCCGAACGGGCCGTGGTGATCGAGCTCGCCGACGCGAAGTACACCCGCCTGGTGATCGAGGTGGCCGACCCCCGCAGCACCGTCGCCCTGGTCGAACAGGCGCTCCGGAGCCGGTGACCGACCGTCAGCCGACCACCAGCGGACGGGAGTGGCGGCCCGAGCCCGGGGGCGGCGGCTCGGCCGCGGGGGCGTAGCGGGCGGCCGGGGCGCGGAGCAGCCAGGCCCGGCCGGCCGGGGCGATCAGCTGCATCCGGTGCAGCAGGTCGAGCGCGTCCCGGCGGAAGGCGGTCAGGTCGGCCAGGTAGTCCCGCCGCCAGCCGGACCGCAGGCCGTACTCGTCGGTGACGTCGCCGAGGGCGCCGTCTATCAAGGCGTCCGGGATCAGCACGGCCGGCGGCGCGGCCTCGTCCGGCAGCGGGCGGAGCTCCTCCACCAGCCGGGCCGCGAGCAGCAGGGCGGCCTGGGCCAGGGTGCCGGTGCCGGGCAGGGCGAGGTCGGTGAGTTCGTCCGCCGGGTCCAGCAGGGCGACGCCCTCGGCCCGGATCTCCGCCTCCAGCCCGAGGAAGTCGGCGAACAGCCCGGCCTCCCGGTCCAGCCCGGCCTCCAGCCAGCGCCGCTCCTCCGGCGCCAGCTCGTCCAGCAGCAGCACCGGGGTCTCGGCCAGCCGCCGACGCACCGTCAGCGCGGGGCCGGCCGGCGCGGGCGCGGGCAGCGGAGCCAGCGCCCCGGCCAGGACGCGGTCGACCGTGCCACCGGGCGTCAGCACCTGCCAGTCGGCCAGCTGCTGACGGACCCCCGGCGCGTCCAGCCCGGCCGGGCGCCCCTCGGCCAGCGCCGCCAGCGCCAGCACCAGGGCGGAGTACGCCGCGGGCGTCCAGGCGGTGCCGCCGTCGGCCGGTGCCAGCGCGCGGCCGGGCAGCGGGGCCTTGTGCAGGCGGGCGAAGCCGGCGCCGACGGTCAGGGGGTAGCCGAGCACCGTGGCGAAGCGTTCGGCCAGCCAGTCGGCGTGACGGCGGATCAGCGGGAAGCCCGCGCCGTGCGGCCCGGCGGCGGTGACCAGCGGCTGGGCCGCGAGCAGCCGGGCGGCGGTGCGCCGCTCGACCGCGATCTCCTGCGGGGTGGAGCCGGGCGCCTGCTCGGGCTTGCGGTGGCGCCCGCCCCGGCCGCTGACGGCGGGTGAGCCGCGCCGCGGCTCGACCACCCGGCCGCGCCGGGCCCCCTCCCGGGCCCGCAGGCCCGCCGGGTGATGGACCGTCGGCCCGTGCCACCAGCTCAGCTCGGCGCCCGCGCGCGGCCCGTCGGGGAGCGCGCCGCCCAGGTGCCGGGCGCCGTAGAGGCCGAAGGCGGCGGTGAACAGGTCGTCGGCGGTCTGCCGGTCGGCGGCGGCCAGCCGGTCCGCGAGCAGTTCGGCGGCGCCCCGGGCGGTACCGGCCACGACGGCGGCCGCGTCGGCGGTGAGCCGCCCCGCCCCCGCCCCGCGTCCACCCGTTGCCCCGGTCGGCGCCTCCCCGGCTCCGACCGCGTCCTCGTACCGCTTCATGTCGCCCACCAGAGTAGACGCTGGGGACGCCGCTCCGTGGCACCCGAGCGGCCTTGCGGCCGAATCCCGCCGTACCCGGGGCTACGCGTCGGTAACAACCCCTTCCGCAGCCCGCCCCCGTCACCTATCGTCCTGGGCATGCCGAACCTGCCCAACGTCGTGCTGTGGTCGATACCCGCCTTCGTGCTGCTCACCGTCCTGGAGGTGGTCTCCTACCGGTTCCATCCGGACGAGGAGGAGCAGGGGTACACCGTCAAGGACACCGCGACCAGCCTCACCATGGGTCTGGGCAGCCTGGCCTTCGACGCGGCCTGGAAGATCCCGATCGTGGCGATCTACTCCGGGCTGTACGAGCTGACGCCGCTGCGGGTGCCGGTGCTCTGGTGGACGGTGCCGCTGATCCTGCTGGCGCAGGACTTCTTCTACTACTGGTCGCACCGGGGCCACCACGTGATCCGGATCCTCTGGGCCTGCCACGTGGTGCACCACTCCAGCAAGCACTACAACCTCTCCACCGCGCTGCGGCAGCCCTGGACCAGCGCCACCACCTGGGTCTTCTACGTCCCGATGATCCTGGCCGGGGTGCACCCCGCCGCGCTGGCGTTCTGCTCCTCGGCCAACCTGGTCTACCAGTTCTGGATCCACACCGAGCGGATCGACCGGCTGCCCCGCCCGCTGGAGTTCGTCCTCAACACGCCCTCCCACCACCGGGTGCACCACGCCTCGCAGGGCGGCTACCTGGACCGCAACTTCGGCGGCATCCTGATCCTGTTCGACCGGATGTTCGGCTCCTTCACCCCCGAGACCACCAAGCCGGTCTACGGCCTGACGAAGAACCTGAGCACCCACAACCCGCTGCTGGTGGCCACCCACGAGTACGCCGCGATCGCCCGCGACGTCGCCGCCGCCACCAGCTGGCGCGACCGGGTCCGCCACCTCACCAACGGCCCCGGCTGGCAGCCGGGCCCCACCGACCGCCCGGAGGGCACCGCCGCATGACCATCACCGGCCGACTCCGCACCGCCCGCGGTCTGCTCTCCGCCTTCGCGGTCACCTCCGCCGCCCACCTCGGGGCGATCGCCACCGGGGCGACCGCGCTCCAGCACGCCACCAAGCCCGCCCTGATGCCGCTGCTGGCCGGCTGGGTGGCCGCCCGGGCCGAACAGGCGCCGAAGCTGCTGGTGCCCGCGCTGGCGTTCAGCACCGGCGGCGACGTACTGCTCCAGGTCGGCGGGGAGGCCGCCTTCCTGGCCGGAATGGGCTCCTTCGCGGCGGCGCACATCTGCTACGTGACCATGTTCGTGAAGCTTGGCGCACTGAAGGACCGGCGCCGGACGGTGCTCACGGCGCTGGCGTACGCGGCGGCCTGGGGCGTGATGATCAGTCAGCTCTGGCCCGGGCTCGGCGACCTGAAGATCCCGGTCGCGATCTACAGCCTGCTGCTCTCCTCGACCGCCGTCAGCTCGGCCGGCCTGGGGTGGCGGACCGGCCTGGGCGGGGCGCTGTTCCTGCTCTCGGACACCCTGATCGCCACCGAGCTGGCGGAGTGGAAGGCCCTGCCCGGCCACGGCGCCTGGGTGATGGCGACCTACATCGCCGCCCAGTACCTGCTGGCCGACGGCACCGTCCGGGCCGCGCGGCCGGAGTCGGCCCCGGCCCTCAGCGCCCCGCTGGCGACGGCGGGGCGCTGACCACGGCGGCGTGCTGACGACGGCTCAGGAGGCGGTCCGGCGGCGGAGCAGCCAGAAGCCGCCGACGCCCCCGCCGACCAATGCGCCGCCGGCCACCAGGTCGGCCGGACCGGTCCTGGTCGAGCCGCCGAGACCGGTCTTCACCGGGCCGCTCGGCTGCTTGCCGCCGCCGTCGTGCGGGCCGGCCTTGACCTCGACCGCACCGGTGAAGGTGTCGCCGTTCGGGCAGCTGCCGTCGATGCCCCACCCGGAGGTCCGGCCCGCCTTCGAGGCGAACTCCTCCTTGGAGGCGAGCAGTGCCTTGCCGCTGTACTTGCCGTCCGAGCCGAGCGTCAGGGTCGCGCTGCCGGTGGAGAACGCCTGCGAGTTGGCGGTGATGGTCTTCACCGAGCTGGTCTCGCAGGTGACGCTCACCGTCACGCTCTGACCGGGCCCGGCCTCGGCGGGGCTCACCCAGGCCGGCTCGACGCTCTTGGCCGAGGCCGTCGGAGCGGCGAACCCGAGCAGGGCGGCCGCGCCCAGCACCGTGATGGCCGTACGCGAAGCGCGCATGCCGTACCTCCAGGTTCCCGGGCGCAGCGCGGGGACTCCGTCGTCCCCGTATTCGAACAGCTACACCCTGTCACCTGTGACGCTAGGCAGCACCGCCGGGGACGGCCACCGTTCGGGCCCATCCGGGGGGCGCACTCAGAGATCGAGGTCGACCACGACCGGCGCGTGGTCCGAGGTGCCCTTGCCCTTGCGGGCCTCGCGGTCCACGTAACTGTCCGTCACCGCGTCGGCGAAGGGCTTGTTGGCGTAGGTGAGGTCGATCCGGATGCCGAGGTTCTTCGGGAAGCCGAGCGCCCGGTAGTCCCAGAAGGTGTACGGGCGGTCGTACTTGAGCGCGCGCGGCATCACGTCCTGCAGCCCGGTCTCGCGCAGGGCGGCCAGCGCGGCCCGCTCGTCGGGGGTGACGTGGGTCTGCCCGGCGAAGACGGCCGGGTCGTAGACGTCCTCGTCGGTGGGCGCCACGTTGAAGTCGCCGAGCACCGCGAACGGGCGCTCGCCGGCCGCGTCCTCCAGCACCGCCTTGCGCAGCGCCTCGAACCACTCCAGCTTGTACGCGTAGTGCGCGTGGCCGACCTCGCGCCCGTTCGGCACGTAGACCGACCAGACCCGGACCGGGCCGCAGGTGGCGGCGATCGCCCGGGGCTCGGTGTCGGGGAGCAGGGCGCCGTCGGCCAGGAAGCCGGGCTGCTCGGGCAGGTCGCGGACGACGTCCTCCAGGCCGAGCTTGGACAGGATCGCGACGCCGTTCCACCGGCCGGTGCCGTAGGCGGCGGTGTCGTAGCCGAGCTCCTTGACCGCCTCGTACGGGAACGCGTCCGAGGCGCACTTGAGCTCCTGGAGGCAGAGCACGTCGGGCTTGGCGCTCTCCAGCCACTCCAGCAGCTTGGGCAGCCGCGCGGTGACGGAGTTGATGTTCCAGGTGGCGATGCGGACGGTCACGGCGGGCGGCCTTCCCGATGGGTGCTGCGGACGAGGGTGGGCACCCGCGCGGGTGCCCACCTCCGAACATACCGTCCGGCACCGACACCGATCAGCGCGTCGGGTGCACCACCGCGGCGGAGCCGCCGCCGCGGCGGGTCGGCTCGGCGGCGGCCACCCAGCGGCCGTCGGGCAGCCGCTCGACGCCGGTCGCGGCGCCGATCTCCGGGTTCAGCACGAAGCTGTGCCCGAGTGCCTCCAGGCCGGCCCGCTCGGGGCTGGCCAGGAAGGCCGGTTCGGCCTGGCTGGCGGCGGTGTTGCGCTGGCTGGCCCGGGGCGCGGTGATCGCCTGTTCCAGCGTCAGGCCCCGGTCGAGGCGGCCCAGCAGCACCTGGAGCACGGTGGTGATGATGGTCGAGCCGCCGGGCGTGCCGGCCGCGACGACCGGCTTGCCGTCCTTGAGCACGATGGTCGGCGAGATCGAGGAGCGCGGCCGCTTGCCGGCGGCGGGCAGGTTGGGGTCGGGCACCCCGGCGGTGGCGGGCGCGAAGGAGAAGTCGGTCAGCTCGTTGTTGAGCAGGAAGCCCCGGCCGGGCACGGTCAGGCCGCTGCCGCCGGTCTGCTCCAGGGTCAGCGTGTAGACCACCACGTTGCCCCAGCGGTCGGCCACCGTCAGGTTGGTGGTGCTCGGTCCCTCGTGGGTCTCCGGCACGGCCTGGCCGGTGGTGGCGCAGGGAGCAGGGTGGTACGGGTCGCCGGGGGCGAGCGGGCTGGTCAGCGCCTTGGCCGGGTCGATCAGGCAGGCCCTCGCGGCGGTGAACCCGTCGCTCAGCAGCTCCCGGGTCGGCACCTTCGAGAACGCCGGGTCACCGACCCAGCGGCCCCGGTCGGCGAACGCGATCCGGCTGGAGTCCAGGTACCGGTGCAGGTACTGGGTGGAGCTCACCTTGCCCAGGTCGCTGTGCTCCAGGATGCCGAGCGCCTCGCCGATGGTGGTCCCCCCGGAGGAGGACGGCGCCATCCCGTAGACGTCGTAGCCCCGGTACTCCACGTGGGTCGGCTGACGGCGGATCACCTGGTAGTCGGCCAGGTCCTTGCGGTCGACCTTGCCCGGCCGGGCGTTCCAGCCCGAGGCCGGGTCGACCGGCGGGTGCTGGAGCGTCCGGACGATGTCGGCGGCCAGCTCGCCCCGGTACAGCGTCTGCACCCCCTTTCGGCCCAACTCCCGGTAGGTGGCTGCCAGTTCCGGGTTGCGGAAGGTCGAGCCGAGCACCGGCAGCTTGCCGCCGGGCAGGAACAGCTTGCTGGTGTCCGGAAACGCCCTGAACCTGGTCTCGTTCAGCGCGGTCTGGTCCACGAACGTCTGATCGACGGTGAAGCCGCGGTCCGCCAGCTTGACGGCGGGCTTGAGCACGTCGCCCAGGTCCTGGCTGCCCCACAGCTCCAGCGCCTGGGACCAGGTGGCCGGCGCGCCCGGCACCCCGACGCTGAGCCCGCTGGTCACCGCGTCGGCGAAGGCGAGCGGCTTGCCGTTCTCCTGGAACAGCGTCTCGTCCGCCGTCCGGCCCGCCACCTCGCGGCCGTCCAGCGTGGAGACCCGGCCGCTACGGGCGTCGTAGTAGACGAAGTACCCGCCGCCGCCGATGCCCGCCGAGTACGGCTCGGCCACCCCCAGCGCGGCCGCGGTGGCCACCGCGGCGTCCACCGCGTTGCCGCCCCGGCGCAGCACCTCCAGCCCGGCCGCCGTGGCATCGGCGTCCACACTGGCCACCGCCCCGCCCCAGCCGACCGCCTCCGGCACCTTCGGCGGCGGGCCCCCCTGCGCCTGCGCAGGGGTGGCCAGGGCACAGATCAGTGCCCCGGCCAGGGTCAGTGGGACAAGTCCGGAAAGTCTCATGAATCCTCCTGACGAAGCGTCAATTCACAGTTCTTTCACAGACGGTGGGCGTACCACAACCGCGACTTCGCGCCACGGGCCGGCCTCGGGCCGACGAACCGCCCGGGGGCCGGGCCGACCTCCGACCCGGCCCCCGTCGCTGTCGCACCACCGGTGCGGTCGGCCTAGTAGACGCTGAAAGCCGACAGCGTGCCGTGGCCGTAGCACTCGCCACCGAACGCCCAGTAGCCCGGTCCGACCTGCGGACCGAACAGCTGAGTGCCGTCGGAGCACCGGGTGTAGGCGCCGTGCCGGCCGGCGGTGATCCGCACGTTGGCGTTCCACACGTAGGAGTCCACCCGGGTGATCGTCCAGGTCCAGTCGCCGCTCAGCGCGGCGGCCTGGGAGCCGGCCGAGACGGCGGCGGGCCCGGCCGGGGTCGCGGCGGACGCGGTGCCGGCCAGCGCCACTCCGGCCAGGGTGGTGGCGGCCACGGTCCCGGCCACGACGATCGATCCGATCTTGCGGTTCATGTCTCAATTTCCTTACTGGAGCGAGGACTTGCGATGTCCGGATCCGGCCACCGCTGCGGTACGCCACTCATCCTCGGCGACCTGGACGCCCGGCTCCATGGCGTTGAGTTGGCGTTTGCCTGGTGCTCGTTCACCTCGATCGCCTACTGTCGCGGACGGGTCGGGCCCGGGTGGACCGGGCAGACCGTGTGGCTGCCGTCGGGGGGTGTGCATGCCTGGGGATTTCGGGGTACTGCTTCGGCGGTACCGGCTGCAAACCGGCTGGACCCAGGAGGACCTGGCCGGACGGTCCGGGGTGTCGGTGCACGCGATCAGCGTGCTGGAGGCGGGCCGTCGGAAGCCCCGCCTCTCCTCAGTCGCCCGACTGGCGGAGGCCCTGGCACTGGCACCGCCCGAGCGGGCCCGGCTGATCGCGGCGACCGACCCCGCTCCTGACCCCGCTCCCGACCCTGACGCGGGCCCTGAGCAGCGCACCGGGAGCCGCCCCGAGCACGGCGGGGTCCGATACCAACTTCCAGCCGACACCCGCCTGTTCACCGGACGGACCCAGGAGCTCGAACAGTTGCTCGCGCTGGCCGAGCAGGCCCCCGAAGGCAACGCGGCCGGCATGGTGGTGATCTCCGCGATCGACGGGATGGGCGGGATCGGCAAGTCCGCACTCGCCCTGCACGCCGCGCACCGCCTGCGCCCCCGGTTCCCCGACGGCCAGCTCTTCGTCGACCTGCACGGTCACACCCCGGGTACTCCCCCACTCGGCTCCGACGAAGCGCTGAGCCGGCTGCTGCGCTCCCTCGGCGTACCACCCCAGCGGATCCCCGCGGACCTGGGCGAGCGCGCCGCGTGCTACCGCGACCGGCTCGCCGACACCCGGACCCTGATCGTGCTGGACAACGCCGCCGACTCCGCCCAGGTCCGGCCGTTGCTGCCGGGCACCCCCGGCTGCCTGGTGCTGGTCACCAGCCGCAAGCGGCTGGTGAGCCTCGACGACGCCCATCTGCTGGCCCTCGACCTGCTGTCCGGGCCCGAGGCGGCAGCCCTGCTGCACCAGGCGGCCGGGCCGGACCGGATCCCGGTCGGCCACCCGGCCGTGGCCGACCTGGCCGAACTGTGCGGGCACCTGCCGCTGGCACTCCGGATCGCCGCCGCCCGGCTGCGGCACCAGCGGACCCTCCGGATCGAGCATCTGGTGGGTCAACTCCGCGACGGCCGGGACCGGTTGACCCGGCTCCAGGACGAGGACCGCAGTCTGGCCGCCGTCTTCGAGAGCTCGCTGGCGGCACTGCCCGACGCCGAACAGCAGCTGTTCCGCCGGCTCGGCCTGATCCCCGGGCCCGACTTCGACGCCCACGGCGTCGCCAACCTGGCCGGCACCGACCACCGCACCGCCGAACGCCTGCTGGAGTCGCTGCTGGACCACAACCTGCTCACCCAGCACACCCCCGGCCGCTACGGCTTCCACGACCTGATCCGCCTGCACGCCCGCACCCGGTCCGACAGCCCGACCGAGTCGGCCGCCCACGGAGCCGCGCTGGAACGGCTGTTGGACTACTACCAGCACACCGCCCGGCTCGCCGACCACCAGGTCGCCCGCCGCACCCGGCCGCAGTCGGCCCCCACACCGCCCGCCGGATCCCCGCCGCTGCCCGACCGGGCCGCCGCGCTGGCCTGGCTGCGGGCCGAGCGCGCCAACCTGCTGGCCGCCACCGCCCACACCACCGCCCGGGCCCAGTACCCGCGCACCATCGCACTCACCGCCTCGCTGGCCTCCTTCCTGCTGCTGGACGGACCGTGGGCCGAGGCCGCCGAGCTGCACCGGACCGCCGCTGCCGTCGCCCGGGAGCTCGGGGACCGGCTCGGCGAGGCGGGCGCCCTCGGCGACCTCGGCCGCACCCAGCACGCCACCGGGAACTACCCCGGCTCGGCGGAGCTCTACCAGCGGACGCTGACTCTCCACCAGGAGCTCGGCGACCGGCCCGGCGAGGCCGACAGCCTGCACCAGCTCGGCCGGGTCCGGGTCCTGACCGGGGACTACCTGGCCGCGGCCGAACTGCACGAGCGGGCCGCGCTCCTCTACCGGGAGCTCGGGGACCGGCCCGGCGAGGCCCGCGCGCTGTGCGACCTGGGCCGGGCCCGGCACTCCACCGGGGATCCGGCCGGGGCGGCGGAGCTGATGACCCGGGTCCTGACGATCCAGCAGGAGCTCGGCGACCGCCGGGGCCAGGCCGGGGCCCTGCACGACCTGGGGTACGTCCGGCACGAGACCGGCGACCACTCGGCCGCCGCCGCCCTGCACGAGCAGGCCCTGGCCATCTACCTGGACCTCGGCAGCCGCCAGGGCGAGGCCATCGCACTGTGGAACCTGGGCCAGGCCCGGCACGAGACCGGGGACCACCCGGCGGCCGCCGCCCTGCACGAACGGGCGCTGGTCATCTTCCGGGAGCTCGGCAGCCGTCAGGGCGAGGCGGACGCGCTGCACGGGCTTGGCCGGGCCCGGCACCGGACCGGGGACCTGACGGCGGCGGCCGAGCTGTACCGGCGGGCCCTGCCGATCTACCGGGAGGTGGGCAGCCGGCCGGGCGAGACCGAACTGCTCACCAGCCTGGCCGCGTTGACGGCCGACACCACCGGCCCGCAGGCCGCCCTGCCGCTGTACCGGCAGGCGCTGCGGCTCGCCCGGCTGACCGACAGCCCGCTGGACCAGGCCCGCGCCCTGGAGGGCGCCGCCCGGTGCGCCGCGGACCTCGGCGACCGGGACGGCGCGGTAACCGACCTGCGGGCCGCGACCGAGCTCTACCGGCGGGTCGGCGCCCCGGCGGCGCTCCAGCGGGCCGCCGACCGGCTGACCGCCCTGGAGCGCCCGCACGGCAGCGTGCCGACCGCCCGTCGGTCCGCGCCGGGTGGCGTCAACTCGCCGCCGCCAAAGGGCTGACAGCTCCGGCGCGGCACCGGAGCCGGTGGCTACCCGCCGGTAATTTCGTTATCGGTCCGGTACCTGCCAACGAGTTACTGACACCGCGTCTGATTGGTTACCGTCCAGCCACAAGGTCCTGCACCCCCACCCACGCAGCGCCAGGAGTCCCCCATGCCCGCACGCAACCGCGCCGCCGCGCTCGCGTTGGCCGCCGCCCTGCTCACCACCGCCCCGCTCGCGCTCGCCCCCACCGCCCAGGCACTGGCGGTCGCTCAGACCGCCCAGCCGGGACTGCGCTTCACCGACATCCCCGGCTCGGCCGGCGTGGTCCTCAAGGGCAACGTGTACGAGCCCGCCGACGGTGCCGCCCGCCACCCGCTGGTGGTGCTGCCCTCCAGCTGGGGCGTCAACGACCTCGAGTACCTCGCCCAGGCCAAGCAGCTCGCCGACGCCGGCTACGTGGTGGTCAGCTACACCCCGCGCGGCTTCTGGGGCTCCGGCGGGAGGATCGAGGTGGCCGGGCCGCCCGACCTCGCCGACCTCTCCGCGGTGATCGACTGGGCGCTCGCCCGCACCAGCGCCGACCCGGCCAGGATCGGCGCGGCCGGCATCTCCTACGGCGCCGGGATCAGCCTGCTCGGCTCGGCCTTCGACCCCCGGATCAAGGTGGTCGCGGCCCTCAGCGGCTGGGCCGACCTGGCCGACTCGCTGTTCAGCGACGAGACCCAGCACCTGCAGTCCGCCGGGGTGCTGGCGATCGCCGGCTACCTCACCGGACGGCCGGGCAGCGAGCTCCAGGAGCAGCTGACCGCCTTCTTCGGCAGCGACTTCGAGAACGAGGACAGGATCCGGGTCTGGGCCGCACAGCGCTCCGCCGCGACCTACCTGGACCGGATCAACGCCAACGGCACGGCGGTCCTGCTCGCCAACGCCTGGGGCGACTCCATCTTCCCGCCCAACCAACTCACCGGCTTCTACGAGAAGTTGACCGGACCCAAGCGGCTGGAACTGCGCCCCGGGGACCACGCCACCGCCGAGGCGACCGGCCTGGCCGGGCTCCCCAACGACGTCTGGTCCACCACTCACGCCTGGCTCGACCACTACCTCAAGGGCGCCGACAACGGCATCGACCGGGCAAAGCCGGTCCGGCTCAAGCCCCAACTCCAGGACGGCTACGAGGAGTACGCGAGCTGGGCCGCCGTCACCGGCTCCACCCGGCGGCTCGGCCTGGGCGAGCGCAACTGGCTCAACACCGGCTCACTCGCGGCCGGCCCCGACACCGGCTGGCGCACCACCGTGGCCACCGGCGTCGACTCCGGCGCGGACGGCGGCGTGGTCTTCCTCAGCAACCTGGCCGAGCAGTTCCTCAAGCTCCCGCCGCTGGTCTCCGTACCGCTGCTCCCCCGGCCGGTCGCCGCCGTCTGGCAGTCCGACACCTACGCCACCCGCCAGCAGCTGCGCGGCACCGTCCGGGTCCACCTCGGCGTCACCCCGTCCACCGCACGCGGCAGCCTGGTCGCCTACCTGTACGACGTCGACGCCCTCGGCGTGGGCAGGCTGATCACCCACGCTCCGTACACCTTCCTGGACCACCCGGCCCCGTTCACCGCCGACTTCCCGCTCCAGGCCACCGCCTACGACGTCCCGGCCGGCCACCGCCTCGCTCTGGTGGTCGACACCGTCGACCCGCTCTACATCACCCACAACCCGGCCTGGTCCACCCTGACCTTCACCTCACCGGCCGCCGACCCGTCCTGGGTCTCGATCCCGCTCCGGTAGCCGGCCGGTCCCACCCGGAGAGGTCGACGCGGTGCTGCTCGCCGTACCCGGGGACCGCTCGGCGCTACGAGGCCACCTGGTGGTCGCGGGGCGACCGGCGCGGGCCGGGGACGGCGGCGGCTGCGGGCGCGTGGGCCGACCGGGCGCCGGCCGGGACCGCGGCCAGGGCCGGGTAGGCGTCCAGGAGGTCCTCGCGGTCGGCGGCGGAGAGCGGCTCGGCCGGGCTGCGGCGGCGACCGGCGGCGGCAAGCGCCGCCGGGACCAGCAGGACGGCGGCGGCCGTCGCCGCGTACGCGGCCGGGCGGCCGGTCGCGAGGGCCAGGCCGAGCAGGCCGCAGGCGAGCAGGCCGGACAGGACGGGGGCCACCCGCAGGGTGGAGCGGGCGGTGGTGCCGGTCGCGAGCAGCAGGGCCGCGGGCAGCAGGAGCAGCAGCAGACCGAGCGTGCCGGGCACCGACCGGTCGCCGAGCAGCAGGCCGTCGGCCAGTGCGCAGGCGGCACAGAGCAGCAGACCTGCCCACCGCCCGGCGCTCACCCGGGGAATGCCGTGCCGGAGCCTCGTTGTCGCTGCCACAGCCCGGATGCTAGCCCGGCCTTCCCTCGAACAGTAGGTCTATAAACCTAATCGTTAGGGAACTTCGGTCGTCAGCCGACGGCCCGCTCCACCCGGTGCCGCTTGATGGTGCGGAACCGCCGGGCCACCTGCCGGGCCAGGTCGGCCGCGCCGACCAGTCCCGCGTCGTTGCCGAGTGCGGCGTGCACGATCTCCGCCTCGGGGCGGAAGCCGCGCCCGGTGAGGGTGCGCCGGAAGGCGTTCCTGGCCGGTTCGAGCAGCAGCTCCCCCGACTCCGAGACCCCCCCGCCGATGACGAACCGTCCGGGGTCCAGCGCCGCCGCCAGGTTGGCGATGCCGACGCCCAGCCAGGTGCCGACCTCGTAGAGCAGCTCGGTCGCCACCGGGTCGCCGCCCCGGGCCGCCTCGGTGATCAGCGGGCCGGTCAGCCCGCCCGCCGTGCCGCCGGCCAGCGCCAGCAGCGGCTGCACCACCGGCGACTCCTCGGCCACCAGCTCGCGGGCGTCCCGGACCAGCGCGTTGCCGGAGGAGTACTGCTCCCAGCAGCCCCGGTTCCCGCACGGGCAGCGGTGCCCGCCCGGCACCACCTGCATGTGGCCGAACTCCCCCGCCAGCCCGTACCGGCCCCGGTCCACGTACCCGTCCCTGACCTGGGCGCCGCCGATGCCGGTGCCCAGGGTGAGCATCACCATGTGCTCCTCGCCCCGCCCGGCGCCGAACCGCCACTCGGCCCAGGCCGCCGCGTTGGCGTCGTTCTCGACCACCACCGGGAACCGCAGCCGGGCGCTCAGCGCGTCCCGCAGCGGCTCGTTCCGCCAGTTCAGGTGCGGGGCGAACAGCACCCGGGAGCGGTCCGCGTCCACCCAGCCGGCCGCGCCGACGCCGACCGCGTGCACGTCGTGACGGTCCGCCAGCTGGAGCACCAGGTCGACGATCACGTCCTCGACCACCCGGGGGCTCTTGCTCTTGTCGGGGGTGTCGGTGCGCAGCCGCTCCAGCACGTTGCCCTCACCGTCCACCACCCCGGCCACCACCTTGGTGCCGCCGATGTCCACCCCCACCGTGGGCAGCCGCAGGATGCTCGCGGGCAGCGACCGGCGCCGCCGCTCGGCCCGGGGGCCGATCCCGAGCAGGGTGGGCAGGACGGCTGGGCGCTGCGGGGTGCTCAACGCTGCTCCTTCGGCTCGGACGGAAGACCTCTGGACCTCATCCTCCCGCGCCGGGTCGGCCCTCCGCCTCCGGACCCGGGCGGCCGAGCTCGTGCGAGAGCTCGGCGAGTTCGGAGCCGCCCGCCATCTCGGTGGTCAGCTGCTCCAGGGTGATCCCGTCCCGGGGGTGGCTGCCGGCCATCCGGCCGCGCTTGAGCAGGGTGAAGTGGTCGCCCACCAGGTAGGCGTGGTGCGGGTTGTGGGTGATCAGCACCACGCCGAGGCCCTCGGCCCGGGCGGCGGCCACGTACTTGAGCACCACGCCGGACTGCTTCACCCCGAGCGCGGCGGTCGGCTCGTCCAGCACCAGGGCGCGGGCGCCGAAGTGCACCGCGCGGGCGATCGCCACGCACTGGCGCTGGCCGCCGGAGAGGGTGCCGATCGGCTGGTCGACGTCGGCCAGGTCGATGCCCATCCGGGCCAGCGCCTCCTGGGTGACCGCGCGCATCCGGGCCCGGTCCAGCCGGAGCCGGGAGCCGAGTTCGGCGCCGAGGAAGAAGTTCCGCCAGACCGGCATCAGCGGGACCACCGCGAGGTCCTGGTACACGGTCGCGATGCCCCGGTCGATGGCCTGCCGGGGCGAGGTCAGCCGGATCTCCTGATCCCCGATCAGGTACCGTCCCGCGTCGTGCTGGTGCAGCCCCGCGATGATCTTGATCAGGGTGGACTTGCCCGCGCCGTTGTCCCCCAGCACGCAGGAGATCCGGCCCTGGCGCACCGTCAGCGAGACCCCCTCCAGGGCCCGGACGCTGCCGTAGGTCTTGCCCACGTCCTCCAGTGTCAGCAGGTTCACCGGCCGCGCTCCGCCCGTCGCTTGACCCAGGAGTTGAGCAGGGCGGCGAGCAGCAGCATCGCGCCCAGGAAGAACTTGAACCAGTCCGGGTCCCACTGCGCGTACACGATGCCCTTGCTCACCATGCCGAAGATCAGCGCGCCCAGTGCCCCGCCCAGCACCGAGCCGTACCCGCCGGTGATCAGGCACCCGCCGATCACCGCCGCCACGATGTAGATCAGCTCGTTGCCGACGCCCTCGCCCGACTGCACGGTGCCGAACGAGAACAGCAGGTGCTGCCCGAGCACCCAGGCGCCGAAGCCGACCCCGAGGTAGAGCCCGGCCTTGGTCCACCCGACCGGGACGCCGACCGCGCGGGCCGCCGCCGCGTCGCCGCCGACCGCGAAGACCCAGTTCCCGTAGCGGGTGCGCAGCAGCACCCAGGAGGCCACCGCCACCAGACCGAGCCACCACCAGACCGTGGCCTTGACGGTCAGCCCGCCCACCGTCCACTCCGAGGCGAACAGCCAGCGGCAGGAGGCGAAGCCCTCCATGTCCCCGATCGGCTTGGTGCTGACGGTGCCGGAGACCAGCTTGGTGACGCCCAGGTTGGCCCCGGTCAGCATCAGGAAGGTGCCGAGCGTGACGATGAAGCTGGGCAGCCGGGTGCGGGAGAGCATCCAGCCGTTGAAGCCGCTGACCGCCAGCACCACCAGCAGCGAGACCAGCACGCCGACCCAGGTCACGGCGGTGAGCTGGTACGAGACCATCGAGGAGGTCAGCGCGGCGGTGGTGACCAGCACCCCCGCCGAGAGGTCGAACTCGCCCCCGATCATCAGCAGCGAGACCGGCACCGCCATGATCCCGATGGTCGAGGCCGCGTACAGCACGGTGCCGATCGAGGAGGCCCGCAGGAAGCTGTCGGCCGCGACCGAGAAGAAGGCGAACATCGCGACGGCCGCCAGCGCCGCGCCGAGCTCGGGCCGGGCCCTGCGGTGCCTGCTCCGCCGCCCCGAGACCAGCAGGTCGGCACTCACCGGGTCCCCCGGGCGACGTAGCGCTCCAGTGCGGCGGCATCGTCCTTGGTGAGGATCTGCGGCCCGGTCAGCACCGGGCCGCCGCCGCCCAGCACGTCCAGGTTGTAGCGGTAGAGCCAGAGCAGGTCGACGCCCTGGTAGCCCTGGAGGTAGGGCTGCTGGTCGACCGCGAAGCCGACCGTGCCCGCCTGCAGCCCGGCCACCACCTGGGTGCCGAGGTCGAAGGTGTCCAGCTCGACGGTGCGCCGGGCGTCCTGGATCGACTGCAGGCCGGTGGCGGCGAGCGGCGCGCTCAGGGTCAGCACGGTGTCCAGGCCCGGGTCGGCCTGCAGCTTGGCGGCGATCGCGGCCCGGGCGTCGGGCAGGTTCACCCCGTCCACGTACAGGGTCTGCAGCGCTCCGCCGAAGGCGCCCCGGGCGCCGCCGCAGCGCTGCTCCTGGCCGATGTTGCCCTGCTCGTGGATCACGCAGAGCACCGACTTCCGGCCGCGCCGGCCCAGCTCGGTGCCGGCCGCCTTCCCCGCCGTGGCCTCGTCCTGCCCGATGTGGGTGAGCGCGCCGAACCGGGCCGAGTACTCCTGGCCGGAGTTGATGCTGATCAGCGGGATGCCGGCCGCCTTCGCCTTGGCCAGGACGCCGGTCAGCGCCTCGCCCTTGGCCAGCGAGACCAGCAGGCCGTCGACCCGCTGGTCGATCGCGGCCTGGATCAGCTGCACCTGGTTCTGGGTCTGCGCGTCGTTGGAGTAGAGCAAGGTGATGTTGTCCTTGGCGGCGGCCTGCTCGGCCCCCTTGCGGACGGTGTCCCAGAACGCGTCGCCCGCGCCCGCGTGGGTCACCATGGCGACCGTCCAGCGCGGCGTGTCCACCGCGCCGCCCGCCTTCGCCCCGGTGCGGGCCTGTTCGGCCCGGCGGCCGCCGGTGCTGCTGCACCCCGACAGCAGCCCGGACAGCAGTGCGGTCAGCAGCAGGACGGCGACGAGGAGCGGGAGGCTGGGACGGAACCGGCGGTCTGACACTCCGACAGTTTCCAGCAACGGGCTGTTCGAACCCGCAGACTCGCTGGGAACCGACCGGACCCGTTCGACGTGTACGCCCAAGCGGGTGGCACACTGGTTCAGGCCGTTCAGACGTTTCTCATGGAATGTGTGATGTTCCTCTCAGCTTTCGCCAAGCTTCGTGAGCAACTGATCCTCCGTTCGAGATCGTCTGATCCCATCGAAGAGCTTCCGGGGTGAGTACGTCCGGGGCAGCGGACGACCGGATACGAGAACTTGATGCAACTGACCGGCACACCTTTCCTGATCTGCACGATCATCCTCGTGCCGATGTCCATCGCGGCTGCCCTGCTGCTCTGGGGCCGGGTCCGCGGGCCCAGGCCCGCCCGGGTGCTGGCGAGGCTCGTGATGATCCTGGTGTGCCAGGTGACCGCCGTGGTGATGGTCTTCGTCATGGTGAACAACGCCAACCTGATCTACGGCAGCTGGTCCGACCTGCTCGGCACCGGCGACCACATCCGCGCGGTGCCGCACGTGGCGGCCGAGGACCCGACCGGCGACGGCAAGTCGAGCAAGTCGCCCGAGCCCAAGGTGATCCAGTCGTTCAAGAGCGTGGACGACCCCAAGGTGCCGAGCGACGTCAAGCGCACCGACCTCAAGGGCCGGCTCTCCGGGGTCGACGGCGAGGTCCTGGTCTGGACGCCGCCGCAGTACGACAAGCCGGAGTACAAGGACAAGAAGTTCCCGGTGGTCGAGCTGCTCCCCGGTTACCCCGGCTCCTCCTCCACCTGGTACGGCACGCTCCGGGTCTCCGAGCAGCTCAAGCCGCTGATGGAGAACGGCACCGTGGCACCGTTCATCCTGGTCTCGCCGCGCACCCTGCTGCTCGGCAAGGGCCAGGACACCGGCTGCGCGGACATCCCCGGCAAGGTCAACGCCGACACCTGGCTCTCCCGCGACGTCCCGCAGATGGTGCTGGACAACTTCCGCGCCGACCCCTCCCCCGACCGCTGGGCGGTCGCCGGGTACTCGGCCGGCGCCCACTGCGCCACCAAGCTCGGCACCGAGCACCCCAACCGCTACCGCGCCAGCATCAGCCTCTCCGGCTACAGCGACCCGGCCGGCGAGTCCGAGTCGCTGACCGCGAAGGACCCGGTGCTGCGTGAGAAGTCCAACCCGCTGAACATCCTGAAGAGCGCCGCCCAGCCCCCCAAGGTCGCCTTCTACATCAGCGGCAACAAGGGCGAGGGCTACGAGGACGGGCTCGCCCTCAAGGCGGCCGCCAAGGCCCCGACCACCGTCACCGCGGTGGAGACCACGGGCTCGCACTCCAGCGACGTCTGGAAGCCGATGGTGCCCGACGTCTTCAAGTGGCTGACCGGCGTCATCCCGGTCCAGCACTGACGCTCCGCCACCGAAGGGCCCGCCGTTCACCCGGCGGGCCCTTCGCGTTCCCGGCCCGGCGCTCAGACCGGGAGCAGGGCGTACGGCTCGGCCAGGTAGGGAAAGGCGTCGGTGGCCGGGCGGTCGGCCCGGTCCACCCCGTCGTCGACCGCCGGGCCGTCGCCCCCGTTGACCAGCAGGGTGTAGTACCGGTCCAGGAAGTCGTCGTTCAGCGCTCGGCCGCCGGCCGTCCGGGGCGGCCGGCCGGCCAGCAGCTCGCGCTCGATCTCGAACCAGCTGCGCTCGGCGAACGGCCGGGAGGCGTCCACCACCAGGTGGTCGGCCAGCAGCAGGTCGGTGAGCGGGTGGCGGCCGGCCGCGGTCTCCGGCCAGGAGACCCGGCCGTCCAGCCCGTCGTAGAAGCGCAGGTTGGCGTCCAGCCGGGTGCGGTAGGCGTTCAGGTACTCCGGGCGGACCGCGAAGGCGTCCTCCTGGTTGTACAGGTCGCGCAGGTCGATGTCCCGGTTGACGGTGTCGTTGCCGTTCCACTGCAGGCCGATGTTCTTGATCTCCGGACGGCCGACCCGCTCCAGCCGGACCGGACGCGGCCCGGCCGCCAGGGTCTCGGCCACCACCCCGAACAGGGTGCCGCCGCGCAGCCACCGCGCGACGTCCAGTTCCAGCACCAGGCCCAGCACGTCGGCCCCGGCCATGGTGTTGGCGGCGACCCGGCCGAACATCATCCGGCCGGTGGCCAGGGTCTCGGCGATGGACTCCAGCTGGAAGATGAACGGGTCGGCGGCGCGCCCCGCGTACAGCCGCAGCCCGTCCCCGGCGGCGCCGGCCCGGTCGTCCACCACGGTCTCCACCCGGTGGTGGTCGTACGTCTCGCAGCGCACCGACTGCACCGCGCCGTCGGTGGCCGCGACGGTGCAGTCGAAGACCAGCTCGGCACCGGGCGGGCCCGGCACGAAGGCGGCGCCGGCCACCGTCAGCGGGCGCAGCCGGAACCGGTACCGCAGGCTGTCGCAGAACCGCGTGCCGGGCTGCACCAGCGGATGGACCGTCAGCACCAGGACCAGCCGTCCCGGCCGCCCCGGCGCGGGGAAGGCGTACAGGTCGCAGATGTCCGAGGCCGGGTCGGCCAGGGCGCGGGTCGAGGACAGGTGGTCCGACACAGCGTTCCTCCGTGGGTCACGGGGGCGGGCGCCCTGACGGGTCATCGGCATCCGGGCGGCCCGGCTGTACCCGGTCAGGCCAGTTCGAGCGCCAGGTAGAAGTCCACCCGGTCCTCCAGCCGGGACAGGTCACGGCCCGTCAGCTCCTCGATCCGGCCGATCCGGTAGCGCAGGGTGTTGACGTGCACGTGCAGCTGGGCGGCGCAGCGGGTCCAGGAGCCGTCCGAGCGCAGGAACGCCTCCAGCGTGCGGACCAGGTCCGCCTGGTGCTCGATGTCGTACGCGATCACCTTGTCCAGCAGCCGGCTGCGGAAGGCCCGGCGGACCTCGTCCGGCACGGCGGCCAGCAGCAGCACGTGCGAGGCGAGCTCCTCGGGGCCGGCCACGCAGATCCGGCCGACCCGGGCGGCGGCGATCCGGCGGGCGTGCCGGGCCTCCTCCAGGGCGCCGCGCAGGCCGCCGGCCTCGGCGGCGGGGGCCGAGACGCCGAGGGTGATCCGGCCCTCGGAGCCGAGGCCGGCCTCCAGCGGGGCGAGCAGCTCGCGCAGCGCGTCGGCGGGCACGGCGGTGTCCGGTGCGGGCAGCACCACCACGGCGCCGGAGCCGGCGCCGGCCACCAGGGCGCGGTCGGAGGCGTCGGTGAGAGCTTCCTCCAGGATCGACCGCACCGCCCCGTCCGGCAGACCCGTCCCTTCCGCACTCAGCACCAACCAGGACCCCTCGGCCACCGCGGGCCCCACGGCTGCACCCTCGTACCGGGCCGCCATCGCGGAGGAGGCGTACAGCGAGCGGCTGATCTCGGCCGGGTCGGCGTCGCGCTGAAGCAGCGTCAGCACCTCGTCGGCGAGCCGGCGGCGCAGCCGGCGGCCCTCGTCCCGGCGGGTGCGCTCGGCGGCGGCCAGCCGGGCCAGGTTGTCGGCCAGCTGCTGGCGCTTGACGGTCCATTCGGTGACGTCGCCGGCCACCGCGAGCACCCAGTCGGCGAGCGAGGCGTCCGCCTCGGTGGAGGCGGGGGCGGGCAGCAGCGAGTACGAGCCGCTGGCGAGCCGGGCCCGGTGCGGCGGGCGGCGGCGCTGGCGCTGGGCGGCCAGGTGGGCCCGGACCAGCTGGTCCCGGTCCTCGGCCGAGAGCCGGTCGGCGGGCCCGGCGATCACCCGGCCGGTGGGGGCGAGCACCCAGCAGTCCAGGTCGATGTCGCCGCCGAGCAGCTCCAGCACCGCGTCGAGACCGCCGCCCCCCGCGGCGGAGACCAGCAGGCGGTGCCGGTCGACCAGCGCGGCCAGGTCGGCGGCGCGGTCGGCCGAGACCTGGCGGCCGATGAACTCGGTGACGGTGCCGAAGGCGATGTCGTCGGGTACGGCCAGCAGCGGCATCCGGTGCCGGCGACAGGCGTCGACCAGGTCCTCCGGCACCGGGCCGACCTCGGCCTCGCCGGCCGCCAGCGCGACCGCGCCGCCCGCCACGATGGTGCGCACGAAGCGCTCGGAGTCCGCCGGGCCGGTCCGCCAGAGCATGCCGGTGAGCACCAGCTCACCGCCGTGCAGGTAGCGGCCCGGGTCGTGCAGGTCGGTCGTCATCACACCGCTGACCTGCCGGTCGAGCTCGTCCTCGGCGGCGAGCAGCCGCAGCCGGGGTGCGCCGGGGGCGAGCAGGTCACGGACGCGCATCCGCAGACTCCTTCGTCTGATCAGGGGGTTTCGGGGGGACAGTGTGCCCCAGTCCGGGTGATCGGTGTTACGTATCAACCCGGCGCCGGGTCACGGGGCCGTAGCTTCCGAATCACGGCCGGATTACGGTCGTAAGTAGCGGCGCGCACTTCGCTGTACAGGGCAATTGTCCGCCTTAGAGGAACGTACAGGATGCCGGGTGACACCACGGTAAGGGCTTCATGCCATCGGTGACTGCCTCCGACCGGACGGTCGGCGGTTCACTGGCAACACGCCGCCGGACACACCCCGGTGACCAGGACTCAACGCCGAGGCAACGAGGCGGTAGCAAGGTCCGATACACCGAATCCGGGCACTGTGCCCAATGTCCGGCTGGCGACGACTTGAGGAGAGACCCGCATGGAGTTCCTTCGGCCCGCTACCTGGGACGAGGCGCTCGCGGCGAAGGCTGAGTACCCGACCGCGCTGCCGATCTCGGGCGGTACGGACGTCATGGTCGAGATGAACTTCGACGTGCACCGGCCATCCGCGATTCTCGACCTGAACCGCATCACCGAGCTGACCGAGTGGTCGAACGACGGCTCCGTCGTCAAGCTCGGCGCCTCGGTCCCGTACACCCGGATCATCAACGAGCTGTCCGGGCCCCTCCCCGGTCTGGCGCTCGCCTCGCACACCGTCGGTTCGCCGCAGATCCGCAACCGCGGCGGCGTCGGCGGCAACCTCGGTGGCGCCTCGCCGGCCGGTGACGCGCACCCCGCGCTGCTCGCCGCCGGACGTGACGTCTTCGTCGAGGCCGCCTCGGTGCGGGGCACCCGGATGATCCCGATCGACGAGTTCTACGTCGGGGTGAAGCGCAACTCGCTGGAGCAGGACGAGCTGATCCGCGCCGTCCACATCCCCGTGGCCGACGGCCCGCAGCAGTTCTCGAAGATCGGCACCCGCAACGCGATGGTCATCGCGGTCTGCGCGTTCGGCTTCGCGCTGCACCCGAAGAACGGCACGGTCGGCACCGGGATCGGCTCGGCTGCCCCCACGCCGCGCCGCGCCGTGGAGGCCGAGGAGTTCCTGGCGGGCGTGCTCGCCGAGCGCGGCCTGTGGGAGTCCGGCGACCTGCTGGGCGCCGAGGTGATCCAGCGGTTCGGCGAGCTGGTGAAGGCCGCCGCCTCGCCGATCGACGACGTCCGGGGCACCGCCGACTACCGGCGGCACTCGCTGGCCGTGATGGCCCGCCGCACCCTGACCTGGACCTGGAACGACTACAGCAAGCAGATCAGGAGCGCGGCATGAGGGTCACATTCACCGCGAATGGCAAGCCGGTCGAGGCGGACGACGTGTGGGAGGGCGAGAGCCTGCTCTACGTGCTGCGCGAGCGGGTCGGCCTGCCGGGTTCCAAGAACGCCTGCGAGCAGGGCGAGTGCGGCTCCTGCACGGTGTACCTCGACGGCACCCCGGTCTGTTCCTGTCTGGTCGCGGCCGGGCAGGTGCAGGACCGCGAGGTCCGCACGGTCGAGGGCCTGACCGAGGAGAGCGGCGAGCTGGGCCTGGTCCAGCAGGCGTTCATCGACGCCGGCGCCGTGCAGTGCGGCTTCTGCACCCCCGGTCTGCTGGTGCAGACCGACGCGCTGCTCGACAACGAGCCGCAGCCGAGCGACAACGACATCCGCGAGGCGCTCTCGGGCAACCTCTGCCGGTGCACCGGCTACGAGAAGATCATGGACGCGGTGCGGCTGGCTTCCGCCCGCAAGTGCGCTAAGGCGGCCTCCGAATGAGCACTCGCACCATCCAGGGTCAGAAGAACCTGCAGGACATCCGGACCTCCAGCCCGGACGGCATCGGCGGCTCGCCACTGCGCCCCGACGGCAACCTCAAGGTCAAGGGCGAGTTCGCGTACTCGTCCGACATGTGGCACGAGGACATGCTCTGGGGCATGGCGCTGCGCTCGCCGCACCCCCGGGCCAACATCGTCAGCGTGGACATCTCCGAGGCGCTCAAGGTGCCCGGCGTCTACGCGGTGCTGACCCACAAGGACATCCCGGGCACGAAGTTCTACGGCCTGGAGATCCAGGACCAGCCGGCCCTGGCGATCGACAAGGTCCGCTACCACGGTGAGGCGATCGCGCTGGTCGCGGCCGACCACCCGGAGACGGCCCGCCGCGCGGTGAAGAAGATCAAGGTCGAGTACGAGGTGCTCACCCCGATCGTCACCGAGGAGCAGTGCCTCAACCCGGGCACCTACGGCTACGTGCACGAGCCGCACGAGTTCAAGTCGCACGGCTACGACAACATCTGCCACGAGCAGCGGCTGGTCTCCGGCCTCGGCGTGACCGACGAGGTCCGCGCGCTGGCCGACGTGGTGGTCTCGGGCCACTACGAGGTCGGCATGCAGGACCAGGCCTTCCTCGGCCCGGAGTCCGGTCTGGCCGTCCCGTCCGAGGACGGCGGCATCGACCTCTACGTCGCCACCCAGTGGCTGCACGTGGACCGGCAGCAGATGGCCCCCGTGCTGGGCCTGCCGGAGGAGAAGGTCCGCCTCACCCTCGCCGGTGTCGGCGGCGCCTTCGGCGGCCGCGAGGACCTGTCGATGCAGATCCACGCCTCGCTGCTGGCGATGCACACCGGCAAGCCGGTCAAGATCGTCTACGCCCGGGACGAGTCCTTCTTCGGCCACGTGCACCGCCACCCGGCGAAGATGTACTACGAGCACGGCGCCACCCGCGACGGCAAGCTGGTCTACGCCGACGCCCGGCTGGTGCTGGACGGCGGCGCGTACGCCTCCGCCTCCCCCGCTGTGGTCGGCAACGCCGCCTCGCTGGGCCACGGCCCGTACGTGATCCCGAACGTGCGGATGCACGCCATCGCGCTCTACAGCAACAACCCGTCCTGCGGCGCGATGCGCGGCTTCGGCGCGGTCCAGGCGGCCTTCGGGTACGAGACCCAGATGGACAAGCTGGCGGCCGAACTGGGCATGGACCCGGTCGAGTTGAGGCAGCTGAACGCGATGTCCGAGGGCGACCGGATGCCCACCGGCCAGCTGATCGACTCGCCGGCCCCGGTCGCCGAGCTGCTCCAGCGGGTCAAGGACATGCCGCTCCCGCCGCCGCTGGACCTGGAGAACCTGGACGTCCGCGCCATCCCCGGCGCGCTGTCCAACACCTCGCACGGCGAGGGCATCGTCCGCGGCATCGGCTACTCGGTCGGCATCAAGAACGTCGGCTTCTCCGAGGGCTTCGACGACTACTCCACCGCCCGGGTCCGCCTGGAGGTCATCGGCGGCGAGCCGGTCGCCATGGTGCACACCGCGATGGCCGAGGTCGGCCAGGGCGGCGTCACCGTGCACGCCCAGATCGCCCGGACCGAGCTCGGGGTCGAGCAGGTCACCATCCACCCGGCCAACACCGAGGTGGGGTCGGCCGGTTCGACCTCCGCGTCGCGGCAGACCTACATGACCGGTGGTGCGGTGAAGCTGGCCGCCGAGGCGGTCAAGCAGGCGCTGATCACCAAGGGCCGCCGCCGCTACGGCTGGATCCACGACGACATCGACCTGGTCGGTGGCAAGGTGGTCTCCGAGTCGGCCGGCGTGCTGGTGCCGATGGTGGACCTGCTCGGCGAGGAGGCCATCGACCTCACCCGCGAGCACCACCACCGCCCGACCGTCCCGTTCGACAAGGTCACCGGACAGGGCTTCGGCCACGTCCAGTACACCTTCTGCGCCAACCGCGCGGTGGTCGACGTGGACGTCGAGCTGGGCCTGATCAAGGTGGTCGAACTGACCGCCGTCCAGGACGTCGGCAAGGCGCTCAACCCACTCTCGGTGGTCGGCCAGATCCAGGGCGGCTGCACCCAGGCCCTCGGCCTCGCCGTGATGGAGGAGATCATCGTCAAGGACGGGAAGGTGCGCAACGCGTCCTTCACCGACTACCTGATCCCGACCATCCTGGACACCCCGCCGATCCCGGTCGAGATCCTCGAACTCCCCGACCCGCACGCCCCGTACGGGCTGCGCGGCGTCGGCGAGGCCCCCACCGTGTCCGCCACGCCCTCGATCGTCGCCGCGATCCGGGCCGCCACGGGCATCGCCCTCAACCGCATCCCCGTCAGGCCGGAACACCTGACCGGGACGCTCTAGAAAGCCTCCCCGGGGCGGCGACCGTCTTCCCCGCCGCCCCGGGGCGCACCACAAGAGAACAAGACAGTGACGCACCATCAAGCACCACCACCTGCTGCCTCTCCCACGCCGGGGTTCTGCAGCGGTGCGTACCACCCCGCACCGCAGGCACCGCTTGAGTGCACCTCGTGAGTCGAACAGTCCCCCTCTGTGCCAACTCCTATCGGCATATCAGGTCGACTCGCCCACCCCAACCCCCTTTGAACCTTGGGAGTGGACATGACCCGGATCTCCACGGAGCCCGGCACCACTGACGACAGACCCGCCACGGACGACTCCCTCACGCCGTCCGAGGCAAAACCGCCGAAGAACGCGCTGGACGCCTACTTCAAGATCTCGGCGCGCGGCTCGACCTTCGGCAACGAGCTCCGCGGTGGCCTCACCACCTTCATGGCGATGGCCTACATCCTGCTGCTCAACCCGATCCTGCTCGGCGGCGCCGACAAGAACGGGGTCCACCTGGACCACGCGCAGCTGACCACGGCCACCGCCCTGGCGGCCGCCGTGACCACGATCCTGCTCGGCGTGGTGGGCAACGTCCCGCTCGCCGCGGCGGCCGGTCTCTCGGTCTCCGGCGCGATCTCCGCGATCGTCGTCCCGCACACCACCTGGGAACAGGCCTTCGGGCTCTGTGTGATCTACGGTCTGGCCATCGTGCTGCTGGTCGTCTCCGGCCTGCGCGAGAAGATCATGAACGGCATCCCGCTGCCGATCAAGCACGCGATCACCATAGGCATCGGCCTGTTCATCGCTCTGATCGGTCTCAACAAGGCGGGCTTCGTCTTCCAGGGCAAGGGCCCGCTGCTCTCGCTCGGCCCGACCGGCGAGCTGTCCGGCTGGCCGGTGCTGATCTTCTCGATCACCCTGCTCACCATCTTCGTGCTGCTGGTCCGCAACACCCGCGGCGCGATCCTGATCGGCCTCGCCTTCGGCACCGCGATCGCCTTCGTGGTCAACGCCGCCGCCGGCCTGGACGACAAGGTCTGGGGCCTGCAGGTGCCCAAGTGGCCCGGCAGCCCGGTGGACTCGCCCGACTTCGGCCTGTTCGGCCACGTCGACCTGTTCGGCGCGTTCGGCAGCCAGGGCATGGGCGCCATCTCCGCCTCGGTCGCCGTCTTCACCCTGGTGCTGGCCGGCTTCTTCGACGCCATGGCCACCATCATCGGCGTCGGCACCGAGGCCGGTCTGGCCGACAAGCAGGGCCGGATGCCCGGCCTGAGCAAGGCGCTCTTCGTCGACGGTGCCGGTGGCGCCATCGGCGGTCTGTCGGGTGCCTCCGGGCAGACCGTCTTCGTCGAGTCCGCGACCGGCGTCGGCGAGGGGGCCCGCACCGGGCTCGCCTCGGTGGTCACCGGCGGCGTCTTCACCCTGATGCTCTTCTTCACCCCGCTCGCGGGCATGGTGCCGGTCCAGGTGGCCTCGGCCGCCCTGGTGGTGATCGGCTCCATGATGATGAGTCAGGCCCGGCACATCGACTGGTCCGACCGCGAGGTGGCCATCCCGGCCTTCCTCACCTGCGTCCTGATGCCGTTCACCTACAGCATCACCGCCGGTGTCGCGGCCGGTGTCATCACCTACTGCGTCATCAAGGCCGGGCGCGGCAAGTGGCGCGAGCCGGGTCCGCTGATGTGGATCCTGACCGGTGTCTTCCTGGTCTACTTCGCCTTGACGCCGATCAAGGACTGGCTGGGAGTTCACTAGTACCAGAGCCGCTGTGCGGGGGGTCAGCCCTCGCACAGCGGCTGCCCTGTCCCACCCCTCCACTTTCTTGTTGGGAGCCCCCGAAATGCAGGACATCGCCGAGCAGTTGCTGGCCTGGCACTCCTCCGGGCGCTCCTTCGCCGTGGCCACCGTGGTCGGTGTCTCCGGCAGCGCACCGCGCGACCCGGGCGCCGCGCTCGCGGTGGACGCCGACGGCGAGGCGATCGGCTCGGTCTCCGGCGGCTGCGTCGAGGGCGCGGTGTACGAGCTCTGCCGGGAGGCGATCGCCTCCGGCACCCCCGTGCTGGAGCGCTTCGGCTTCAGCGACGAGGACGCCTTCGCGGTCGGCCTCACCTGCGGCGGCATCCTGGACGTCTTCGTCCAGCCGATCGTGCCCGGTGCCGACGCCGCCCTGGACGCGGGCATCACCTACATCGCCTCCGGCACCCCGGTCGCGCTGGCCCGGGTGATCGACGGCCCGGCCGGACTGCTCGGCGCCACCGTCGCGGTCACCGCCGACACCCACCACGGCTCGCTCACCCCCGCCCCCTCCACCGCCGTCGCGCTCGAACGCGCCGCCGTGGCCGAGGCCCGGGCGATGCTGGACGCGGGCCGCACCGGACAGCTGGTGCTCGGCCTCGACGGCCGCCCCTGTGACGAGGCCGGCCAGGGCACCGTCACCTTCTTCATCGAGTCGTACGTCCCCGCGCCCCGGATGCTGGTCTTCGGCGCGATCGACTTCGCCGCCGCCGTGGTGCGGATCGGCAAGTTCCTCGGCTACCGGGTCACCGTCTGCGACGCCCGCCCGGTCTTCGCCACCGCGCGCCGGTTCCCGGACGCCGACGAGGTCGTGGTCGACTGGCCGCACCGCTACCTGGACTCCCAGCTCGGCGCCCTCGACGGACGGACCGTCATGTGCGTGCTGACCCATGACGCCAAGTTCGACATCCCGCTGCTGGAGCGCGCCCTGCGGCTGCCGGTCGCCTTCGTCGGCGCGATGGGCTCCCGCAAGACCCACCGCGACCGCAACGCCCGGCTCCGCGAGGTCGGCCTGACCGACGCCGAGATCGGCCGGCTGCGCTCCCCGATCGGCCTCGACCTCGGTGCCCGCACCCCCGAGGAGACCGCCGTCTCGGTCGCCGCCGAGATCGTCGCGCAGCGCCGGGGCGGCTCCTGCCTCCCGCTCTCGGCCGGCAGCGGCCCGATCCACCACGACCTGGCCCGCGCCGAGGAGGCCGCTCCCTCCGCCGCCGCCTGACCCTTTCACCCGAATGGCGGCCCCCGCTCGCGCGCGAGACGCTGGTGTGCAGGAAGGACGGGCCGCCCGCCCGTCACCGCCCCAGGTGACGAAAGGTGCCAGGACCATGCGCACCCTGATCCAAGTCGAGTTCGACACCGCGACCGCCAACCGGCAGATCGCCGACGGCAGCATGCCCAAGGCGCTGATGCAGTTCATGGGCGCGGTGAAGCCGGAAGCCGCGTACTTCGCGCCCACCAACGGCCACCGCTGCGCCTACCTGTTCGCCGACCTCGCCGAGGAGTCGTCGCTGGTGACGCTGCTCGAACCGTTCTGGGAGATGAACGCGCACGTCACCGTCACCCCCTGCATGAACGCCGACGACCTGGCCAAGGGCCTCGGCGCCCTCTCCGGCGGCAGCTGACACCCCGGCGGTGTGCTGACGCCCCGGTGAGCGACCCGCTGTTCACCTCCCGGCCGCAGGAAGTCGGTACCGGTCGGCCGCCCGCCCCGCTAGCCTCCGGCGCGTGGCGGAGACGACGGAGACGTACATCCTGCGGGTGAGCCCCGTGCGAGTGACCGGCCTGCTGGTGCTGGCGGGACTGCTGGCGAGCGAGGCCTGGCTGATCACGCATCAGCTGACGGTCTCGGTGCGGCGCGGGAGCTGCGGCCCCGAATACGAACGGAGCTGCGACAGCGGCGACCTGTGGCCGATCCTGATCGGGATCGGCCTGATCTTCGTCGCGCTGGTCACCGTCCTGCTGACGCTGGTCCTCGCCCACGGGGAGACCCGGGCCCGGACGCTCCCCTGGGGCGCCTTCGCGCTGGCCCTGCCGCTCGGCCCGCTGCTCGGGGTGGCCCTGGCCCTCGACCGCCCGGGCGACTGGCCGCTCCGCACCGCACTGCTGCTGGTCCTGCTCGCGGCCGCCGCCACCCTCGCCGAACGGCCCTCCCGCCGCCGGGCGGTGGCCGCCGAACGGGCCGCCGCGGCCCGGGTGGCCCGGCTCCGCGACCACGGCGTCGACACCCCCGCGACCGTGCTCGCCCTGGGCGGCGGTGCCGCCGACGACTCCGGCCACCCCGAACTGCAGCTGACCGTCGCCTTCCGGACCGGCGGACGCGACCACCAGGCGGTCCTGGTGGCCTCCTTCCCCGTGTACGACCTCCCCCGCCGGGGCGACGAACTGACCATCCGCCACGACCCGGCCGACCCGGACCACCTCGAACTGGTCCGCCCACCCGCAGACACCTTGGACGCAACCGCCCCGCCCCGGCTCCCCTGACCCCGGTGATGATCGTCCACCTGCCGGCGGCCTGACCGACGTATGTCGGCAGTACCATACGTCCATGGCACTCAAGCGCACCACGGTCTACGCGGACTCCGAGGACTTGGCGGTCATCAAGGCGGCCGCCGCCCGGCGCGGGATCTCGGAGGCGGAGATCATCCGCGAGGCCGTCCACCTCGCGGCGATGGCCAACCGCGTCTGGGACGAGCCGTTCTTCAGCAGTACCTACCCGGGCGACGGCTCGATCGGCGCGGAGGAGGTCTGGGCGGAGCGGGCCCGTGCCTACGAGGCGACCAGGCGCGGCGCCGAGTGATCATCGTGGTGGCCGACACCTCCGGCCTGCTCGCCGCCCTCGACGCCACCCATCCCCTGGGCGCCTCCGCGAGGGAGGTGCTGCGCACGGCCGGGACACTGGTCATCTCGCCGGTCCTGCTCGCCGAGTTGGACCACCTGGCCCGGAGGATTCTGGGCCCACAGGCCGCACACGCCGCCGTCGACGACATCCGGCGCTGGGTCCGGGCCGGGCGTGCGGTGCTCCCGGAGATCACCGCCGACACCTTGGACACCGCGCAAGCCGTCCGGCTCCGGCACGCGGCGCTCGGGCTCGACCTCGCCGACGCGGTGAACGTCGCCCTGGCCGCCGAGTTCCGCACCGACTGCGTCCTCACACTCGACCAGCGCGACTTCCGGGCGATCAGCCCGCTGACCGTCCATCAGGCCTTCCGCATCCTCCCGCACGATCTCTGACCGACGGCTACGCCCGGCGGACCTCGTGCATGAAGCAGCCGTACTCGACCGCCCGGACGTGCAGGACGGCCACCTCGGGGTCGGTGAGCAGCTCGGCGGCGGCGGCCTCGGCCTCGTCGGGGCGGACCAGGCGGCCGCCGAGGATGTGGCCCCGGCTGCTGTAGGCGCGGAGGATGCGGGGGCCGGTGTGCATGGTGGCGGGCCAGCCTTCGGCCGGGCCGGCGCAGGGGGTGGCGTGCAGGAAGACCGGGCCGCGTTCGAGGTAGGGGCCGGGGTCGGCGCCGGTCTCGGCGGCCCAGGCGGCCAGCGGGGTGTACGCGACCAGGGCGATCCGGTCGCCGGGGCAGGCGCGGGTGAGGCAGCAGCGCAGCGGGGCACCGCCGGTCTCGTCGACGGACTCGACCGGCGGGCGGCCCGCGTCGTCCAGCTCGCGCAGCCGGGCGCAGGTGGCGGCGTCGATGGCGTTGATCTGCAGCTTCGTCATACGGCCAAGCCTGCCGAGGGCGGGCCCGGCGCACTGGCGGTTTCCCGCCGTCGCGCTCGGGCCGGACCGGTCAGTCGGAGGCGGCCAGGCGGAGGCCGAAGCCGACCACGACGACGCCGGTCAGACGGTCCATCACCTTCCGGGCCACCGGGCGGCGGAGCCAGCTGCGGACGGCGCGGGCGAAGGCGATCAGGAAGACCGACCAGAGCAGGCCCTCTGCGACGTGCACGGAGGTGAGCAGCACGCCCATCGGCAGGTGCGGCGCCCCGGCCGGGATGAACTGCGGCAGGACGGCGACGTAGAAGACGCCCACCTTGGGGTTGAGCAGGTTGGTCAGGGCGCCCCGGCGCCAGCCGGACCAGAAGCCGCCGCCCCCGGTCTCCTCGGGCTCGGGACCGGCCAGGGCACTGCTGCTGCGCAGCAGTTGGAAGCCCATCCAGAGCAGGTAGACCACGCCGGCCCAGCGCAGCGTCTCGTACGCCAGCCGGGAGGCGGTGAGCAGGGCGGTGATCCCGAGCGAGCTGAGGGTGCCCCAGACCATCGTGCCGGAGCCGATGCCGAGGACCACGCCCCAGGCCCGGGCCCGGGCGCCGAGGGCGGCGGTCCGCAGGATCAGCGCGGTGTCGAGACCCGGTGTGAGGGTGAGCAGCCCGACCACCAGGGCGAAGGACCAGAGTGCCGTGGATATCCCCATGGCCGGTCAGCCTAGTGGGCGGACCTGCTCCGCGACCGGACGGTCCTCCTGAACTGTCACCTCGTACTCGACCGGCTGGCCGTCGGGCAGCGTCCGGTCGATGCCCTCGATCAGGATGGAGTCGTAGTAGAAGGTCAGCTCGGGGCCTCCGTCGGCGGGGACGATGGTCCCGTAGCCGTGGTCGGTGTGGAAGGTCTTCACGGTACCGGTGGCCATCTGCGGATCTCCTCGGCGCGGGGTGTTCGGTCCTCCTCAGGAGTACCAAACACCCCGTGCCGACGCGCGTTCTGACACGCCCTCAGGTGACGTTGAGCCGGGCGGCCAGCCGGAGCAGGCCGGGGGCGAGCCGGCTGAGCAGGTGGGCGCCCTTGGCCTCGACCGTCACCGGGACCAGCGCCTTGTTCCGCCGGACGGCCCGGACGATCTCGGTGGCGACCTTCTCCGGCGGGAAGTTGCGCCGGGCGTAGAGCTTCGAGGCCCGCTCCTGCTTGGCGGCCTGCTCGTCCGCCGTGGTGGCGGAGAAGGTGGAGGTGCGGGTGATGTTGGTGTTGACCAGCCCGGGGCAGATCGCCGAGACCCCGACGCCGGAGGAGGCCAGCTCGGCCCGCAGGCAGTCGGAGAGCATCCGGACGGCGGCCTTGCTGGTGGCGTACGCGGCCAGCGCCTTGGACGGCAGGTAGGCGGCGGCCGAGGCGAGGTTGACGATGTGTCCGCCGTGGCCGCGCTCGGCCATCAGGGTGCCGAAGGCGCGGCAGCCGTGGATGACGCCCCAGAGGTTGACGTCCAGGACCCGCTGCCACTCCTTCTCGGTGGTCTGCAGGAAGGTGCCGGAGTGGCCGATGCCGGCGTTGTTGACCAGCACGTCGGGGACGCCGTGCTCGGCGGCGATCCGCTGGGCGAAGACGTCGAAGGCATCGCCGTCGCTGACGTCCAGCTGGTAGGCGTACCCGGTGCCGCCGCTCAGGGTGCACAGCTCGGCGGTCCGGGCGGCCGAGTCGGGGTCCAGGTCGCAGACCACCACCCGGGCGCCCTCGGCCGCGAAGGCCAGTGCGGTGGCCCGGCCGATGCCGCTGCCCGCGCCGGTGATCACCACCAGCTCGCCGGTCGCCGTCGGCTCGTCGCCCGCCGAGACGGCGGCGGCGAAGGAGCGGACGTGTCCGGCCACCACCGGGCCGTGCTCCAGCAGCGCCGACCAGTGGGTGCCGCTGACGGTCCTCCGGGTCAGCCGGGGCACCCAGTGCTCCAGGCCCTCGGAGAGGAACTCGTTGACGTAGTGGTCCCGGCTCAGGGTGAGCAGTTGGACCGGCACCTCGGTGTAGCGCTCGCGCGGGTTGCCGATGGTCTGCCGCATGTTGGCCCGGTACAGCTCGATGCCGCGCACCGCGTCCTGCTTGAGGGTGGCCTGCGGGTGCCCGGGCCGGGGGGTGACCCCCTCCAGGTCGCGCAGCACCCGGGGCCAGGACTTGGCCAGCCAGAGCTTCCAGGTGGCGGGGGCCAGCAGCGGCAGCTGGAAGGCGGTGATGTACCAGGAGTGCGCGCCCTGCACCAGCAGCTGGCGCAGGTGACGGGGCGTCGGACGGCGGAACCGCTTGCGGGTCCAGAAGCCCAGGTGGTCCAGGCAGGGTCCCGACATCGAGGTGTACGAGGCCAGCCGCTGCTCGGCGCCGGGCTCGGTGACGGCCTCCCAGGACTGCACCGAGCCCCAGTCGTGCGCGACCACGTGCACGGGCGCGTCGGGGCTGACCGCGTCGGCCACCGCGAACAGGTCGGCCCCCAGCAGCGCCAGCCGGTACCCGGCCCGGCTCGCCGGCACGCCGGACTCCCCCGCGCCGCGCACGTCGTAGCGGACCACGTGGTGGTCGGCGGCCAGATCGGCGGCGACGTCGTCCCAGACCACGTGGGTGTCGGGGTAGCCGTGCACCAGGATCACGGTGGGGTGGGCGGGGTCGCCCTGCTCGAACACGGCGAGCGGCAGACCGCCGGAGTCGACGGTGCGGCGGCGGATCATCGGGCTGCTCCCTCGGTGGTGATGGCTGCGGGCGCGGTGGCGACGGTCGCGGCGGCGGTCCAGCGGCGGACGTGCGGCAGGTCGTCGTCGAGCCAGTAGGCGTCGTCGTCCGTCACGACCAGCAGCTCCTCGAACTTGATGCCGACCTCGCGGAAGCCGATGTGCGGCTCGACCGCCCAGATCCCCGGCGTCGGCGCGTGCCGGGAGGAGCGGCCGTCGGCCCAGAGCGGGGAGCGGCCGTGCAGCCGCTCGCTGATCAGCTCCCGGCCGAGCGTCTGGAGTGTACGCACCCCGAAGCCGAAGACGTTCACCCCGGCGGGGCCGCGCGCGGTCATCCGGGTCACCTGGTGGCCGATCACCCGGCCCGGGTAGACCTTGTGCCGGTTGTCGTAGCCGTGCTCGGCGATCTGGGCGTCCACGGCGGCGTAGATCTCGTTCAGCGGCCTGCGGGCCCGCACCTCGCTCAGGATCAGCTCCCGGTAGACCCTGAGGTCACCGGCCAGCTTGTCCCAGACCGGGTTCTCGCCGACCTTGCCGCCGTAGCCGATGTCGGCGGTGTAGCCGTCCACCACCGGGGCGCAGTCCAGCACGTACGGCATGCCCTCCTGGAGCACCCGCTTGCCCGCGAAGAACTGCAGCGGCGTGTGGAAGTGCCGGAACGCCGTCCGGTCGCCGAACCAGGCGAACGGCACGTGGAAGAAGTCCTGCACCCCGGCCGCGACCAGGCACTTCCGCAGCTTGGCGGTGGCCTGACGCTCGGTCACGCCCGGCTCGATCCAGGCCGCCACCTGCTCGGCGCAGTGGTACGCCAGCTGCTGGGTCTCCCGGAACCGGGTCAGGTCGTACTCACTGAAAGGGAACGTCATGGGTGGTCAGACCTCCAGTACGAGGGTCTCGCCCTCGGCGGCCCGGGAGACGCAGGGCAGGAACGCCCCGGCGGCCCGGTCCTCCTCGGTGAGGCGGCGGTCGCGGTGGGCGGGCGTGCCGGCGGTGAGCCGCACCTTGCAGGTGCCGCAGAAGCCCTGGTGGCAGGAGTACGGCAGCCCGGGGCGGGCCTCGCGCAGCACGTCCAGCGCGGAGCGGTCGGCGGGGACCTCCAACTTCGCCCCCTCCGAGCCCAGTTGGACGGTGAACGGCTGCCCGTCCAGGATCGGGGCGGCACCGAAGCGTTCGAAGTGCAGTGCCCGGGTGGCGGCCGGGTCGAAGGCCCGCTGGACGGCCGCCAGCATCGGCGCCGGGCCGCAGCAGTACACCGCGGCACCGCGCGGCGCCCGGGCCAACAGCTCGGCCGCCGGGGTGAGTTCGGTCAGGAACTCGACCCGGTCCGGGTCCAGCGCCCGCAGCTCCTCGGTGAACGGCATCGACTCCGCACTCCGGCCGACGTGCACCAACCGCCAGTCCAGGCCCAGGTGCTGGGCCTGCCGGGCCATCGGCAGCAGCGGGGTGATCCCGATCCCGCCGGCCAGCAGCAGGACGGCCGGCTCGGCGCAGAACGCGAAGCCGTTCCGCGGCCGCCGGGCGGACAGGCGCACGCCCGGGTGCAGCCGGTCGTGGATCTCGGCCGATCCGCCGCCCCCGTCCGGCAGGTGGCGGACCGCGATCCGGTACGTGCCGCGGTCGGCCGGGTCACCGCAGAGCGAGTAGTGCCGCACCAGACCGGACGGCAGCGTCAGTTCGATCCTGGCCCCCGGCTGCCAGGCCGGCAGCGGGTCCCCACCGGGGTCGGCCAGCCGCAGCTCCACCACGCCCTCGGCCACCGGCCGGTGCACCGTCACCACCAGTTGGAGCGGCGGCACCGGCCGGGCCGCGGGGCGGCGCGGACTCCGCCGCACCCCGGGCCGGCCCATCAACGGGTTGTACCAGTCGGCGAACGCGGTCATCCGGCGCAGGAACCGGTCCGCACCGGGGCGCCCGTACAGGTCGGGCGGAGGCGTTTCGAGATCCATGCACAGGCTCCATCTTCGGCACACCGGACAGCACGAACAGGGGTCGGGGAACTGCGATGCCGGCCGCAGGAGCGGGCAACCAGCCCCTGGACCGCAGCCGCCTACCGGCTCGCGGCGGAGCGGGCGGCGGGCGACCCGGCCAGGTAGCTGAGGGCCTGGCTGGAGGAGCCCTCCTGGGTCGGGTGGTAGCCCGGGCGGAAGTAGCGCAGGGCCGACCGCACCATCCGCCCCGGCTCCGGCAGCAGTCCGCGCCGGGCGATCCGCTGCGCCTCCCGCCAGGTGGGCCTGAGCGCCCCGTCCAGGCTCGGGTCGGCCGCCATCAGGAACCGGACGCCCCGGATCCACAGGTGGAACAGCGTCGGCCCGGAGATCATCATCCCGCGCAGCCGCCGCAGGTAGCCCGGGTCCAGGTGCACCATCAGGTCGAAGGCGACGCTCCGGTGCTCGACCTCCTCCGCCCCGTGCCAGCGCAGCAGGTCGAGCATGGTGGGGTCGGCCTTGGCCCGGTCCAGGCCGGGCGAGTTGAGGGCCCAGTTGCCGAGGAAGGCGGTGAAGTGCTCGATCGCGGCGACGAACGCGACCCGCTCGATCAGGTTCTCCCGCTGCTGAACCGGCGTCAGGCCGGGCCGGGCGCCGAGCACCCGGCGGAACAGCCAGCTGACCTGCCGCACGTACGGCCGGGGGTCCAGGCCCTGGCCGAGCAGGTGGTCCAGCACCTCCTGGTGCGCCTCGGCGTGGATCGCCTCCTGCCCGATGAAGCCGAGCACCTCCTCGCGCAGCTGCTCGTCGGTGATCAGCGGCAGCGCGTCCTTGAACACCTCGACGAACCAGCGCTCGCCCTCGGGCAGCAGCAGGTGCAGCACGTTCACCGTGTGGGTGGCCATCGGCTCGTCCGGGATCCAGTGCAGCGGCAGCTCGGACCAGTCGAAGTGCACGTCACGGGGCTCCAGCACGAGGCTGTCGTGGACGGCGGGGGGCACAACGGGGCGGGGCGGCATGGGAGGGCCTCCTGACCGGCGGGTGGGCGGCTCGACTCCAGGCAACCTACTCGCGGGTACGGCGCCCCACAAGGGGTTCGGCCATTCCTATCGACATCGCGTCTAATAAGAGACCTGCCCGGTCAGACCGCCATCGCCAGCATCAACGGCGCCGCCCGGTCGGCCAGCAGCTCGGCCGCGGCGCGCAGGCGGTGCACCTGGCCGACCGGCAGCGAGGTGGCCAGGCAGCCGACCGTGCTCCCGGCCGAGACCGGGACGGCCGCGCAGACGGTGCCGAGGGCGTACTCCTGGATGTCCAGCACCGGCACGGTGGCGGGCTGGCACTCCAGCCGGTGCATCAGCTGCTGCTGGTCGGTGATGGTCCTGGCGGTGAGCCGGGCGGCCGGGTGACGGGAGAAGTGGTCCCGGCGGCCGTCGTGGTCGAGCTGGCCGAGCAGGCACTTGCCGATCGCGCTGGCGTGCGCGGTGGCGCGGAAGTCGACCCACTCGGTCACGGCCGGGGCGTGGTCGGCGGCCGAGACCGCCTCCACCGTCAACTCGCCGTCGTGGTACCGGCTGAAGTAGACCGCCGCGCCCAGCTCGTCCCGCAGTTCGGCCAGCCGGCGCTCCATCCGGGCCCGGACCAGCTGCTCCCGGTTCTGCTGCCCGAGCACCGCGACCGCCCCGCCGAGCACCCAGAACCCGTCCTCGCGGGCGAGGTAGCCCTCCAGCTCCAGCGCCTCGGCCAGCTCCCGCACCACCACCGCCGGCAGCCCCAACTCCCGCGCCAGCGCGGCCTCGGGCACCCCGCCCGGGTGGCGGTCCACCGTCTCCAGCACCCGCAGCGCCCGCCGCATCACCCCGAACGGCCCCGCCGAGACCGACGTCCCCTGCCCCCGTACCGACATGGCCTCCCCTTCCGTACCCGCCGTCCCGTCCAGCGTAGCCACCCGGTCCAGCCCGCACGGGCCCGCGCCGACAACCGGTCAACTGGCATATGCCGAAACGGGCCCCTCCCCCACTGCCCTGGGGGGAGAGGCCCGTCGGCCGGTCACCGGGCGCGGGCCCGGTGACCGATGCGGAGGGTCGGTCAGTTGTCGTTGCCCGCGCGGAGCTTGGCGACGGCCGCCTCCAGGCGGGCGCCGTACTCCTCGTCGGCCGCGTGGAAGTGGGCCAGGTTCTTCTCGACGATGTCGTCCCGGGTGACCTGGGACAGGAAGCCCGCGATGTTGTTGATCAGGCGGGACTTCTCGCCGTCCGACATCAGGCGGTAGAGCTCACCGGCCTGGAAGAAGTCGTCGTCCTTGGTGTGCGCCGGGGTGGTGTACGTCCCGGTGTGGCCCTCCAGCCGGACCGGGGCGGCCAGCGGGGCGTCGGTCTGGGCCGGGCCGTCGTACGAGTTGGGCTCGTAGTTCTTGCCGCGGCCGGCCGCGTTGACCGCCGACAGGCCGTCCCGGCCGTAGTTGGCGGCGACGGTCGCCTTCGGGGCGTTCACCGCGAGCAGGGTGTGGTTGACCCCGAGGCGGTAGCGCTGGGCGTCGGCGTAGGCGAACAGGCGGCCCTGCAGCATCTTGTCCGGGGAGGGGCCGATGCCGGGGACGAAGTTGTTCGGCGAGAAGGCCGACTGCTCCACGTCCGCGAAGACGTTCTCCGGGTTCTTGTTCAGCACCAGCCGGCCGACCTTGACCAGCGGGTAGTCCGCGTGCGGCCACACCTTGGTCAGGTCGAACGGGTTGAAGCGGTAGTCGGCCGCCTCGGCGACCGGCATCAGCTGCACGTACAGGGTCCAGGACGGGAACACGCCCCGCTCGATCGCCTGGTGCAGGTCGCGCTGGTGGCTGTCGGCGTCGGCGCCGAGCACCTCGGCCGACTGGTCGCCGTCCAGCGAGCGGATGCCCTGGTTGGTCTTGAAGTGGTACTTCACCCAGAAGGCCTCGCCCTGGGAGTTGACCCACTGGTACGTGTGGCTGCCGTAGCCGTTCATGTGACGGTACGAGGCCGGGATGCCGCGGTCGCCGAAGAGCCAGGTGATCTGGTGGGTGGAGGCCGGCGAGTGGGACCAGAAGTCCCAGACGTTGTCGGCTTCCTGCACGCCCGTGAAGGGGTCGCGCTTCTGCGAGTGGATGAAGTCGGGGAACTTGATCGGGTCCTTGATGAAGAACACCGGGGTGTTGTTGCCGACCAGGTCGTAGTTGCCCTGCGCGGTGTAGAACTTCAGCGCGAAGCCGCGCGGGTCGCGGACCGCGTCGCTGGAGCCCAGGTTGCCCGCCACGGTGGAGAACCGGAGGAAGACCTCGGTGCGCTTGCCGACCTCGGCGAGGAAGTCCGCGTGGGTGTACTGCGAGACCTCGTCGGTGACCTCGAAGTAGCCGTAGGCGCCCGAGCCGCGGGCGTGCACGACGCGCTCCGGGATGCGCTCGCGGTTGAAGCGGGCCAGCTTCTCCAGCAGCTGCTGGTCCTGGATCAGCAGCGGGCCGTACTCGCCGGCCGAGGCGGAGTTCTGGTTGTCGGCGATCGGCGCGCCGGACTCGGTGGTCAGAATCTTCGACATGACGGTCCTTCAGTAGTACGCGGGGCGGAGGGTGTCAGACGCCGAGCAGGCGCCAGATGGCCGAGCGGCGGCGGGAGGACTGCTCGCCGTCGGGGCCGTCGGCCGGCTGCAGGGCAGCCACCGCGGCGGTGGTCGCGGCGGCGTCCGCGAGCGGGCGGGCGGCGGTCAGCGCGGTGGCCTCCGCCGGGGTGAGGCCGGCCTCGGTCAGGGCGGCGGCGGCCTCGGTGGCCGGGACGGCGTTGAACCAGCGCAGCGCCAGGGCGGCGCGGCCGGCCTCGGTCAGCCGGCCGGTCAGGCGCAGGCGGGCCAGGCCGCCGTCCGGGTAGACGTTGATCCGTACGTGGGTGGCGGTCCGGCCGGCCGCGAGGCGGAACCGGTGCCGGGTGTCCGGCTGCAGCCGGGTGCGGGGCAGGAGCTCGAACCAGCCGTCCGCGTCCTCGGACGGGTTGCCGCCGTTGGAGGCGTCGTAGCCGACCAGGTCGGCCCAGCCAGGGGCGTTGGCGACGAAGTAGGACGTGTCCACCTCGGCGGCCAGGACCTCGCCGCCCCCGGCCAGGGCGATCTGTACCCAGTCGTTGGCCTTGTCGCGCCGACGCCGGGTCTCCCAGCCATCGCCCATGACGGAGGCGCGGCCCGGAGCGTTCAGGTTGTGCGGGGAGGAGAAGTAGCGGTCCGAGGCGGCCTCGGCCACGCCGCCGAACTCCTGGGCGGCCAGGTCGAAGGAGAGGCCGTCCAGCTCGCGCGGGTCGGGCAGCACCTCGCCGTGCACCCGCAGGCGGGCCACGCCGCCGTCGGGCCAGATGTTCAGCCGGACGTGGGTGAAGCGGGTCCCGTCGGTGACCTCGAACTCGTGCGCGGTGTTGCCCTGGAGCGCGGTCCGCGGCACCAGGTCGACCCACTCGGCCGCGTCCAGCTCCTCCGGCGACGGGTGCCCGGCGACCGAGGCGCCCTGCACCGAGCCGGTCTCCGGGTAGTTGCCGGTGAAGAACGCGGTGTCGACGACCACGCCGCGGATCACACCGGCCACGCCCAGGCGGATGATCGCCCAGTCGTGGTCCTCGTTGGTCGGGTGCGGCTGCTCGGCCGAGACGCCGCGACGGCGCTTGGACTCCCAGCCGTCCATGATCTGGCCCTTGTGGCCGAACGTGTGCGGGCGGAACTCGGCGGGCTTGGCGACCAGCAGGTTCTCCGCGTCGGCGAAGGTGTCCTCGTTGGTGGCGACCACACCGGCGCCCAGCAGGCGGGAGGCCAGGTTGACCAGCTCGGTGAACGGAGCGCTCGGGGTCTGACTGGTACTCAACTGAGTCTCCTTAGTTTCGAGCCATCTAGGATCGGGCGAGTTGGCGGCCGAACGGCTCGGCGTCGACATCCACCACCCGGCCGCGCAGCCAGGTGGTCAGGACGTTTCCGCTCAGGGTCCGTCCGGCGTACGGCGTGACGGGGTTGCGGTGGTGCAGCTGCTCGGCGTGGACCGCGAACGCGCCGTCCGGGTCGAAGGCCACCAGGTCCGCGTCGTACCCGACCGCGATGGCGCCCTTGGTGCCGGTCAGGCCGACCAGCGAGGCCGGGCCGCTGCTCATCCAGCGCACCACGTCGGAGAGGCTGTGGCCGCGCTTGCGGGCCTCGGTCCAGATGGCCGGCAGGCCGATCTGGAGCGAGGCGATGCCGCCCCAGGCGGCCGCGAAGTCACCGCTGCCGCCGTACTTCTGCAGCAGCTTCAGGTCCGGGGTGGAGGGCGAGTGGTCCGAGACCACCGCGATGAACTCGCCGTCGGCGAGCGCGGCCCAGAGCAGGTCGCGGTTGGACTCGTCCCGGATCGGCGGGCAGCACTTGAACGCCGTGTCGCCGTCCGGCACCTCCTCCGCCGACAGGGTGAGGTAGTGCGGGCAGGTCTCGGCGGTCACCCGGACGCCGTCCGCGCGGGCCTGCCGGAGCAGCGGCAGCACGGCGGCCGAGGAGACGTGCAGGATGTGCACCCGGGCGCCGGTCCGGCGCGCGGTGTCCAGCAGCCGGGCCACCGCCGCCGCCTCGGCGTCGTCGGGGCGGGAGGCGAGGAAGTCGCGGTAGTGCACGCCCGGCTGCTGCGGAGCGGCCTCCAGCACGGCCGGGTCCTCGGCGTGGATGATCGCCAGCGCGCCGATCCTAGCCTGCTCGGCCAGCGCCAGCTCCAGGTCGGCCTGCTCGACGTGCGGGAACTCGTCCACCCCGGACGGGGCGAGGAAGCTCTTGAAGCCGAACACGCCCTCGCGGTGCAGCGGTTCGAGGTCCGCGACGTTGCCGGGGATGGCGCCGCCCCAGAAGCCGAGGTCGACCCAGGCCTGGTCCGCGGCGATCTTCCGCTTGGCCGCCAGGCCGTCCACCGTGGTGGTGGGCGGGATGGAGTTCAGCGGCATGTCGATGATCGTGGTGACCCCGCCGGCGGCGGCCGCCCGGGTGGCGGTGGCGAAGCCCTCCCACTCGGTCCGGCCGGGCTCGTTCACGTGCACGTGGGTGTCGACCAGGCCGGGCAGCAGCGCGGTGTCGCCGAGGTCGGTCAGGTGCAGGTCGCCGGCGAGCAGCGAGCCGTGCTCGGCGATCTGCTCGATCCGGCCGTCCCGGATCAGCACGTCGGCGGGACGCTCGCCGTCCGGCAGGACCACGCGGCGGGAACGGATCACCGCCGTGGTCGCGGGCGTCTCACCGATGAGCATCTGGAACCTCCGAACCGAGCGTACGAGTGGGGGTAAACCGAAGGCGTTCGGGGCAGTTGGGGCTCCGTGCACCGGAGCCTAGGCCCGCCTTCAACAAAACGTCAATGTAGGAAAGTACGATGAGCCTTAGAGCTTGAGCAGGTCCGCCGCGAGCTGCGCACCGGCCACCTCGGCCAGCTCGCCCGCCTTGGTCATGCTGTCGCCGGGCTGCTCCGCCAGGTCGGTCAGCGCGTACGCCGCCACGAACCCGGCCGCCCGCCACTGGTCCTCCGAGAGCTCCAGCCGTCCGGCGACGGCGGCCACCCGAACCCCCGCCCGGGTGGCCGCCGCAGCGACGCCGGCGGGGGCCTTGCCGTGGAGCGTCTGCGCGTCCAGGCATCCCTCGCCGGTAACGACGAGTCGTGCCCCACGCACGGCCTCGTCGAAGCCCAGCAGTTCGAGCAGGAGCTCGATGCCGGGCCGCATGGTGGCGCCGAGCAGTGCGAGGGCGGCGAAGCCCACCCCGCCTGCGGCCCCGGCGCCGGGGGCGTTCCGGAGGTCCCGGCCCGTGGTGTCGCGGACGGTGTCCGCCCAACGGGTCAGGCCCTCTTCGAGAATCAGCAGGTCCTCGACGTCCGCACCCTTCTGCGGGCCGTAGACGGCGGTCGCGCCGCGGACCCCGAGCAGCGGGTTGTCCACGTCGCAGGCGACCACGATCTCGACCCCGGTGAGGGCGTCGGCGAGCGAGCCCGGGTCGATCCTGGCCAGCTTGCGCAGGGCGGCCCCGCCGGGCGCCAGCTCGGCACCGTCGGCGTCGTACAGACCGACGCCGAGCGCCTGAACCATGCCCGCACCGCCGTCGGTGCAGGCGCTGCCGCCCAGGCCGAGCACGATCCGCTTGGCGCCCAGGCCCACGGCCCGGCCGATCAGCTGGCCCACGCCGTACGAGCCCGCGGCCAGCGGGGCGGTCCGACCGCCGGGGAGCCGGGCCAGTCCGGAGGACTGCGCCAGCTCGACCACGGCGGTGTCGCCCCGCACGGCGAGCGCGGCGTCCACCGGCAGGCCGGTCGGGCCGGCCACCTTCACGGCGACCCGCTTGAAGCCCGCGGCCAGCGCCGCGGCGAGGGTGCCCTCGCCGCCGTCGGCGACCGGCAGCTCACGGATCTCCACGTCCGGGGCGACCCGGCGGATGCCGGCCGCGATCCGGGCGGCGACCTCGGCGCCCTCCAGCGTGCCCTTGAACTTGTCGGGGGCGACGACGACATGACCCTGAGTGGGGGTGGCGGGCATGCGTGGGCCTCTTTCCGTATCGCTGGTGTTCAAAGCTTCTGCCCAGAAGTGGGGGTGCGCCCCCTCCCCGCCGTTCCTCTCGTCCCGCTTCCGACGTACGAGAGGCTCCCCTCGGCGAGGGAGGGGGCCGGGTGACGTCCGCGAGCACGACCGAAGTGCCCCCGGGAGGGTGTGCGGATGTCACCGGTTTGGGACGGTCGGCGGCTGAACGGTATGAGCCCCAGCGCAGCCGCCGACCGAGAATGACCTCCTGGTGGCGCGGGCACGACCGGACAGGTACACGCCACCAGGAGGAGCTATGGAGTTACTTGACCTCGCGGCCGGAGAGGCGCTCGACGCCCCGCAGCAGGGCCGAGTGGTCCAGCGAACCGTCGCCGTTGGCGCGGGCGGAGGCGACCAGCTGGGCCACCACGGCGCCGACCGGCAGGGCCGCACCGACGGCACGGGCGGCGTCGGTGACGATGCCCATGTCCTTGTGGTGCAGGTCGATCCGGAAGCCCGGGGCGAACTGACGGTCGATCATGTTGCCCTTCTTGCGGTTCAGCACGGTCGAACCGGCCAGACCGCCGCCGAGCACGTCGAGCGCGGCGGGGAGGTCCACGCCCGCGTTCTCCAGGAAGACCACGGCCTCGGCCAGGACCTGGATGTTGACGGCCACGATGAGCTGGTTGGCGGCCTTCACGGTCTGGCCGGCGCCGGCCGGGCCGACGTGGATGACCGTGGTGCCGAGCGCGTCCAGGATCGGCTTCGCCTCGGCGAAGTCGGCCGCGTCGCCGCCGACCATGATGGAGAGCACGGCCTCGATCGCGCCGGCCTCGCCGCCGGAGACCGGGGCGTCCAGGGTGCGGATGCCCTTGGGCTTGGCGGCGGCCTCGACCTTGATCGAGGTCTGCGGGGTGATGCTCGACATGTCGATGACGAGGGTGCCCTCGGCCACGTTCTCCAGCACACCGCCCTCACCGAGGATGACCTGCTCGACCTGCGGGTCGGCCGGGACCATGGTGATGACGATCTCGGCGTCCTTCACCGCGTCGGCGATGGAGTTCGCACCCTTGCCGCCGGCCGCCACCAGGGCGTCGATGGCGGGCTGCTGGAGGTTGAAGCCGGTGACGGTGTGTCCGGCCTTGACCAGGTTGGCGGCCATCGGGCTGCCCATGATGCCGAGGCCGATGAAGGCGATCTTGCGGGAGGCGCTCATGTGCGTCGCATTCCTTCGTGCTGGGAGGGTGGGGAGGAGAGGGCTCAGTTGGCGCGGTGCTCGCGCGGGAGCCACTCGAAGCTGTCGGCGCTGACGCCGTTCGCCGGGCGGTACTCCAGGCCGATCCGGCCGGTGTACCCGGCGGCGGTGAGGCGGGCGAAGAGGTCCTCGAAGTCCAGCTCGCCGGTGCCGGGCTCGTTCCGGGCCGGGGTGTCGGCGATCTGCACGTGGCCGATCTTGTCCGCGTGGGCGGCGATCACGGCCGCCAGGTCCTCGCCGTTGCGGGCCAGGTGGTACAGGTCGCAGAGGAACTTCGCGTTGCCCAGGCCGGTGGCGGCGTTCACCTTGTCGACGACCGCGATCGCGGCCTCGGCGGTGACCAGCGCGTAGTCCGGGGACTCGGCCTTGTTGAGGGTCTCGATCAGCAGGATCGCGCCGATCGAGTGGGCGGCCTGCGCGGCGAGGGTGAGGTTCTCCAGCGCGAGCTCGTCCTGCTCGGCGGCGGGGACGCCCTCCACCCGGTTGCCGTAGAGCGCGTTGAGCGCCTTGGTGCCGAGCGACTCGGCGAGCGCGACGGTGACCGGGATGTTCTCCCGGAAGCGCTCGCTCTCGGCCGGTACGGAGAGGGTGCCGCGGGCGCCCTTGGTCAGGTCGTCCAGGAAGTTGAGGCCGGTGAGCTGCACGCCCGCGTCGGTGAAGGCCTTGCGGAGCGCGTCCTGCTCGGCCTCCGACGGGGTGTGGTTCTCACCGAAGGGCCACCACAGCTCGGCGGCGGTGAAGCCGGCGGCCGCGGCGGCGGCGGGGCGCTCCAGGAGCGGAAGCTCACCGAACAGGATCGACAGGTTGACCGTGTAGCTGTGCTTGGAAGCGGCAGTCACGTCAATCACCTTTCACTCTTCCGATCCAACTTCCACGATCCGGAAGAGGGATTCTGCTTGGTGGAAGCATGCCTCGCGATCCGAGGGACCGTCAAGACCGCCGCAACATTTTGTTGAAGCCATCCGCCCAGCCCGGCCCCTTCCGCCCGGACACCTGATCGCTACAGTGAGCAGGTGCGATTGAAGGTGGAGTTCACGACGGAGCCGTTCGAGCTGGACACGTTCCCCGCCCACGCGGTGGCCGCCCGGCAGGTGGTCGACGCAGCCGGCCTGGCCGTCACGGTCGGGCCGTTCGGGACCGAGGCCGAGGGCCTCCGGGACGACGTGCTCGCCGCGGTGACCGAGCTGCTGCGCGAGAGCCTGGACGCGGGTGCGACCCAGATCTCCCTGCAGGTCACCCTGCTCGACAACGACAAGACCCCGGAAGGAGTGGGTACCCCATGAGCGACGCCCTGGAGCACCCGCTCGCAGCGGCGATAAAGCCGCTGCTCGAAGCCGTCGGCGCGACCCAGGTCCCGATCGACGAGGCCCGCACCGAGGACGTGGTGCTGGAGTGGGACGGCCAGGCGGCGGTCGCCGTCCGGCTGCCCCACCTGAGCAGCGCCCTGGACCGGCTGCTGGCCGAGATGGCCCGTCAGTTCGACGGCCGCCCACTGGCCGAGCTGGACCGCTGGGAGAAGCAGCGGGTGGTCGCCCTCCTGGAGGAGCGCGGCGCGTTCACCGTCCGGCACGGGGTGGAGACGGTGGCCTCGGCCCTCGGCGTCAGCCGGTTCACGGTGTACAACTACCTGAACCGGCAGGACGGCACGAAGACCGGCTGACCTGACCGAATCCGTACCCTTTGACTGGTGCGGCCGAGCGATGTGCCCCAGTCTGTCCGACACGCCCCACCGGGCACGATTGGTGAATCGCACACCAAAACGGCCGGTCAGAGCCCCGGTCTCAAAACGTAACCACCAACAGTTCAACAAAGTGTTGACGGCTGAAGGTGGCGGATCTAGCTTTTGCGGGTGGCACCACTCTTCAGGAGGTCCACCCGTGACCAGCCTTCCCACCACTCCCGATGCGCTGTCGGCGATCCCCGCCGCCGCTCTGACGGAGACTCTGCTGGAGATCTGCTCCAGCCCCCGCTGGGCCGCCGCCGTGGCGGAGACCCGGCCCTGGTCCGACCCGGCCGAGCTGCTCGCCGCCAACGAGGCGGCGATGGCGGAGCTGTCGGTCGAGGACCTCGGCGACGCGATGGCCGGCCACGCCCGGATCGGCAAGCCCAAGACGGGCGACGCCACCTCCGAGCGTGAGCAGGCCGGCATCCAGGGAGTCGACTCCGCACTCCTGGACGAGCTGCACGAGGCCAACGCCGCCTACGAGGCGAAGTTCGGCCACGTGTTCCTGATCTGCGCCACCGGCCGCACGGCCGGCACCATGCTCGCCGCGCTCCGCGAGCGCTTCCCCAACGACGCCGCCACCGAGGCCGCGATCGTCCGGGGCGAGCTGCGCAAGATCAACGACATCCGTATCAACCGACTGTTCGACGCCGCCTGATTCGCTGTCGATCCGTCAATTCCTGCCATCAGTAAGGTCATTCAACCCATGACTGGCATCTCCACGCACGTGCTCGACACCAGCCTCGGCCGCCCGGCCGAGGGCGTCCCGGTCGAGCTCGCACTGCACACCGAGGGTGGCTGGCAGGTGCTCGGCACCTCCGCCACGGACTCCGACGGCCGGGCCAAGGACCTGCCGGCCGTGGAGGCGGGCTCGGTCGTCCGGCTGCTCTTCGACACCGCCGCGTACTACGCGGCCAAGTCCGAGGAGCCGCCGTTCTTCCCCGAGGTCTCGATCGTCTTCACGGTCGCACCCGCGCAGCACCACTACCACGTGCCGTTGCTGCTCAACCCGTTCGGATACTCGGTCTACCGCGGAAGCTAGTAGACCGCTGGAACCCTTAGGAGCCATGTCATGGCCCACGTGCTCGGTCAGAACCAGTACGGCAAGGCGGAGAACCGCATCGTCCGGGTCTACCGCGACTCGACCCGCCACGAGATCAAGGACCTGAACGTCTCGGTCGCCCTCTCCGGTGACCTCGACGACGTCCACCTCACCGGCTCGAACGCCAACTGCCTGCCCACCGACACCACCAAGAACACGGTGTACGCCTTCGCCAAGGAGTACGGCATCGAGTCGGCGGAGGCGTTCGGCATCACGCTGGCGAAGCACTTCGTCGACAACAACGAGCCGATCCACCGGGCCCGGATCCGGATCGAGGAGTACACCTGGGACCGGATCAAGACGCCGGACAGCTCCGCGCGCTTCATCGGGTCCGAAGAGGTCGGCCACTCCTTCACCCGCAACGGCGGCGAGATCCGGACCAGCGAGATCACCTATGACGGCACCACCGTCCAGGTCATCTCCGGTCTCAAGGAACTGACCGTCCTGAACTCCACCAACTCGGAGTTCTGGGGCTACATCAAGGACAAGTACACCACCCTCCAGGAGGCGTACGACCGGATCCTGGCCACCCAGGTGACGGCCCGGTGGAAGTACGGCTTCAGCGGTGCCGAGGGCGAGGCCCAGCCGAACTGGAACCGCTCGTACCAGCACATCCGCCGCCACATGCTGGAGGCGTTCGCCGAGACCTACTCCTACTCGCTGCAGCAGACGCTGCACTCGATGGGCACCCGGGTCCTCAACAACCGGGCCGAGGTCGACGAGGTCCGGCTCGAACTCCCCAACAAGCACCACTTCCTGGTCGACCTGTCGCCCTTCGGTCTCAAGAACGAGAACGAGGTCTACTACGCCGCCGACCGGATGTACGGCCTGATCGAGGGCACCGTGCACCGCGAGGGCGTCGTCCCGGTCATCCCGGTCGCCTGACCCACCCCATGGACCCCGTCCAGCACCGCTGCACCCACCGGTCTCGCCAAACCGGGCCGTGCCGGACGGCCTGCACCACCCGCACCACCAGTCTCTCCACCCCCACCTACCGGAGATCGTGCTCGCCTCACGGCGGCCGGCCCGGGGAGCTGGAGAAATCGCCCGGAGGACCCTCGTACCGCCGTCCCGCCTCCGGGGCAGCTCCAGCGCCACGGGCGCGCCGGGAGCCACGAGCACCAGAGGAGCTCGACATGGCAACCAGCTCTAACCGAACCACAGACGGCGGTTCAATCCCGGACGGGCCGAGACGGCCTGATGGTGTGTCAACCACCCTCCCCGACACACCGGAAGGCCGCTCGGTCCACCCGGTCGACGAGTTGCTGCCGCCGGTGAAACTCTTCACCACCGGACTCCAGCACGTCGCCGCGATGTACGCGGGCGTGGTCGCGCCCCCGCTCATCGTCGGTGCCGGTGTGGGCCTGTCCCCCACCGAGCTCGCCCTGCTCATCTCGGCCAGCCTGTTCACCGCAGGACTGGCCACCCTGCTCCAGACCCTGGGGATCTGGAGAATAGGCGCCCGGCTGCCGTTCGTGAACGGTGTCTCGTTCGCCGGAGTCGCACCGATGCTGGCGATCGCCAAGGAGCACGGGCCCGACCAGGCCCTGCCGGTGATCTTCGGCGCAGTGATCGTCGCGGGGGCCCTGTGCTTCCTCGCGGCACCGTACTTCTGCAAGCTGATCCGATTCTTCCCGCCGGTCGTCCAGGGCACCGTGATCACCCTCATCGGGGTGTCCCTGCTGCCGGTCGCGGTCAACTGGGCGCGCGGCGGTTCACCCGCCGCCCCCGGTTACGGCTCCATGAAGGCCATCGGCCTCGCCGCGTTCACCCTCACCGCGGTGGTGCTCTGCAACAAACTGCTCCGGGGTTTCTGGCAGCAGCTCTCCCTGCTCATCGGGCTGGCCATCGGCACCGCGCTGGCCTTCCCGCTCGGGCTGGCCGACTTCGGGGCGGTCTCGCAGGCCTCGGTCTTCGCCCTGCCCTCCCCGTTCCACTTCGGGGCCCCGGTCTTCGAGATCACCGCGATCGTCTCGATCTGCATCGTGATGATCGTGTCGATGACCGAGTCCACCGCCGACATGCTGGCCCTGGGTCGGATCGTCGACCGCGAGGCCGACGAGAAGACGCTCGCGGCCGGCCTGCGGGCGGACGGGCTCGCCACCGCGATCAGCCCGGTCTTCAACGGATTCGCGGCCAGTGCCTTCGCCCAGAACATCGGGCTGGTGGCCCTGACCAACATCCGCAGCCGGTTCGTGGTCGCGGCCGGAGGCGGCATCCTGATCCTGCTCGGGCTGTTCCCGGTGCTCGGCTCGCTGGTCTCGCTGGTGCCCTCGCCCGTCCTGGGCGGCGCCGGGATCGTGCTCTTCGGCACGGTCGCGGCGAGCGGCATCCGGACCCTGGCCGAGGCGGGGATGAACTCCAGCGCCAACACCATCCTGGTCTCGGTCTCGCTCGGGGTCGGCATCATCCCGATCGCGGCCCCGACCTTCTACGACGCCTTTCCCGAGGCCGTCCGCACGCTCATGCACTCCGGCATCTCGGCCGGCTGCGTGCTGGCCGTCCTGCTCAACCTGCTCTTCCACCACGTCGGTGCGAACCGCCAAGCCTCATCCGGCGGTTCCACCGGTGCGACGGTGTCAACGGCGACGCCGTCCTGACCGGTGAGGGGCGCGCAACGCTCACCGCGCGCCCCTCACCCTCCCCCCATAGGAGAACCACCATGGCAGTCCAGCCCCCGCGCCCCGACCAGCGGATCGTGATCGAGAACGTCGCCATCGCCACGGTCGACGCCAACGACACCGAGTACGCCCGCGGCCACGTCGTGGTCCTCGGCAACAAGATCGAGTCGGTCGGCAACGGCCCCGCCCCGCAGTGGCTGGACAACGTGGTGCGCCGGATCAACGGCGAGGGCCACCTGGTGACCCCCGGCCTGGTCAACACCCACCACCACTTCTACCAGTGGATCACCCGCGGCCTGGCCCAGGACAACATCCTGTTCGACTGGCTGGTCGCGCTCTACCCGACCTGGGCCCGGATCGACGACCGCCTGGTGCACGCCGCCGCCCAGGGCTCCGCCGCCGCGCTGCTCAAGTCCGGCTGTACCACCGCCTCGGACCACCACTACGTGTTCCCGAAGGACGGCGGCGACATCCTCGGCGCCGAGATCGAGGCCGTCCAGGAGCTGGGCATGCGCTTCACCGCGCTGCGCGGCTCGATGGACCGCAGCAAGAAGGACGGCGGCCTGCCGCCGGACCACGCGGTCGAGAAGACCGAGGACATCCTGATCGCCTCCGAGGCCGCCGTGGACAAGTACCACGACTCCTCCTTCGACTCGATGCTGCAGATCGCCATCGCGCCCTGCTCGCCGTTCTCGGTCTCCACCGAACTCATGCGCGAGGCCGCCCTGCTGGCCCGCCGCAAGGGCGTCCGGCTGCACACCCACGGTTCCGAGACCGCCGAGGAAGAGGCGTTCTGCAAGGAGCTGTTCGGGATGGGCCCGACCGACTACTTCGAGTCAACCGGCTGGCTCGGCGAGGACGTGTGGATGGCGCACTGCGTCCACATGAACGACTCCGACATCGCCAAGTTCGCCGAGACCGGCACCGGTGTCGCGCACTGCCCGTCCTCCAACGCCCGCCTGGCGGCCGGCATCGCCCGGGTCCCGGACATGCTCAAGGCCGGCGTACCGGTCGGCCTCGGCGTGGACGGCACCGCCTCCAACGAGTCCGGCGAGCTGGGCACCGAGCTGCGCAACGCCCTGCTGATCAACCGTCTGCACGGCTCCCCCACCGCCCTGACCGGCCGCAGCGCGCTCCGCCTGGGCACCATGGGCGGCGCCCGGGTGCTCGGCCGGCAGAACGAGATCGGCTCGATCGAGGTCGGCAAGCTCGCCGACCTGGCGCTCTGGAAGATCGACGGCATCATGCACTCCTCGATCGCCGACCCGATCGCCGCGCTCACCCTCGGCGCCCTCCCGCCGCTGGCGCTGCTGCTGGTCAACGGCAACCCGGTGGTGGAGAAGGGCAACCTGACCACCGTCAACGAGGACAAGATCGCCCAGGACTGCGCCCGCGCCGCCAAGGAGCTGGCCGCCCGCCTCTGACACCCCCTCAACTCCGGTCCGCACCCGGGACGGTGCGGTAACCGGACTCCACCCCTCGGGGCTGGAGAGCAGCCCCGGACTCACGGCGAGAGTCCGGGGCTGTCACCCGTTGCACCACCGGCGCCGCCGGCTGCTCAGGCCGCGTGCGTCCGGGCCCAGTCGTAGAGGCGGTGGGCGCTGTCACCGAGCCGGGTCGCGTAGAGCGTGCCGGCCGGGCCGCCCGCGAGTTCGTCGGTGGCGGTGGTGACGCCGACCACGGTGCCGGTGCCCGTCCGGGGATCGAACCCGGCCAAGTGCGGTCCGCCGCTGGCCCCGTGGCCCATGTCGCACTGCTCGCCCCACAACAGGGGTGCCGCGACGCCGGGCCGGGCCGGGCCCGCGCAGTGGATCAGCCGCGACCCGGCGTACTTGGGGTTGCCCAGGTTGAGCCGGTCCTTCGGGTACCCGAAGGTGTGGACGAACCCGCCCTCGACCGGCTTGGTGAAGGCGATCCGCTGACTTCCGGTCAGCTCCGCGATCCGGCGCCCGTCGGCCGACCGGTTCACCACCATGACGGCCGTGTCGTAGCCGGCCACGGCCATGCCCTCCGAACCCGTCCCGTCCGGATCGGCGTCCCAGCGGGAGGAGGTGGCCATGCTCCTGACGCTGAAGCCGCCGAGCGGCTTGGTGCCGTTCCGGTAGCCGGGCACGAAGTAGACGTTGCGGTGCCAGGTGTCGGGGTCCGTGGCGGCTCCGACGCCCCGCAGGCAGTGCGCGGCCGTGACCACGGTGCTGCGGTTCTCACCGGTGACGACCGTGGCCGTGCAACTGCCGTCGTAGCCGTCCGCGAAGGTGAAGAAGAGCCGGCCGACGCTCCTGTTCACCGCTCCGCCGTGGGTCCAGACGTCCCCGGGGTCCGGCGTGTTCGGCGGCAGCGGTCGCGGGTCGTCCGGCGTGTTGTCGTCCTCGGGCAGCGGGGTGATCTCGGGGACCACGGCACCCGCCAGCCTCATCCGGTCGGGGGTCCAGTAGCCGTCGATCCGGCTGCGCTCCTGGTCGGTGGTGGCACCGGCGCGGGTGCTGACGGAGTCCTTCCCGGTGGCGAGGGCCGGGCTCGGCAGCGCCACCACGGTGGCGGCGCTCAGCAGCAGGGCTCCCGCGGCGGCGAGCCTGCGGGGGAGGTTTCGGTGCGTGACTGACATCGTGGCCGTTCTTTCGCTGGATCCGGTGGGCTTCAGGCGCGTTCAATGGCCCTCACGGTAGGAGCGGGACATCGTGCTGCCCCCTCGGGAGCGTCTCGGCCGGCCATCGGTACCAGCGGATTCGTGTAACGGCCGGGCGCCTCCGGCGCTACCGGGCGGCTCCCGCGCGCCCTCGCCCCGATGGCCAAATGCGTTGACAACTACCCTCCCCTGACTCACAGTTCGACCACCGGCGGGCGTCAGGGGGCGGTGCGGTGGCGGCGGACGAGGACCATGCGGGCGACTACGACTACCCGATCGACGTGGCCCGGGACGGCGTCACCGAGCTGGTGGTGCACGGCTGGGGCAGCTCGGGGCCGGCCGAGGTGCTGGACGACCCCGAGGTGCGACAGGTGGCCGGGAGCAAGCTGGCCGGGATCTGGCGCGGCCGGGACGACCCGCTGTCCCAGCGGCACCGGGAGGCGTACTTCTGGGGCGGGCTGACCTCGCGCTCGTGGGCGACCGCGCTCTGGTTCCTGCTGCTGCCGTTCGCGTTCACCAACATGGCGGGCTGGATGGCGCTCGGCAACCGGGGCCAGGTCCGGTTCCAGCAGGCCATGGTGCGGGTGATGGCGTTCTGCGTCACCGCGACCTACCTGCTCTTCCTCACCCAGGTCTTCGTCGACCAGGCCGCCTGGCAGTGCCTGGCCGTCACCAACTGCCGGGTGCAGCCGTTCTGGCACGCGCTGCGGATGCAGGACCGCCCGTACCTGGCCGCCGCGGCGGCCGCGCTCGTCCCGGCGCTGTTCGTGCTGCTGCTGCACCTGGGCACCAGCCCGAACCGGCGCTGGGAGGTGGCCGCCCAGGGCGAGCGCGCCGCGTACGACCTCTCCAAGGCCCGGCTGACCGACGCCGCGTTCTGGCAGGACGGCGCCGGCTACGCCACCCAGGACCGGGCCCTGCACACCGCCGGGGCCTGGACCGTGCTCGCCCTGGTGCTGCTGCGCACCGCGGCCACCGGCGGCCGGGCCTCGGTCGCGGTGGCCTGCATCGAACTCCTGCTGCTGGCAGGCCTGTCGGTGCTCGCCTGCGCCGCCCTGGTGGACCGGCTCCGGGCCGTGCTGGCCGGCGGGAAGACCGCCCGCCGGGTGCTCTGCGGCGGCACCGGGGCGGTACTGGTGCTGGCCGGGGTGCTCTGCGCCGTCCAGCCGAGCGGGCGGCGCACCGGTGCGGCGGGGCTGAGCCGGATCGGGATCGGCATGCCGGACCTGCTGGACGCCTTCAACCTGCTGCTGGCGGTGCTGTACTCGGCCGGGGTGCTGATGCTGGCCGTCGCCCTGTGGGCCAAGCGCTCCACCGCCCGGCGCGGTCTGCCCCGGCTGCCGCCCGCGTTCTCCACCGTGACGGTCGGCAGCGGGCTGCTGTTCGCGATCTGGTCCGGGGTGGCGCTGTCGGCGGCGCACTGGCTGAGCCCGCCCGCCAAGGACGCCACGGCGGCGGTGCTGACGCAGGTTCAGATCCTGCCCGGCTCAGCGGCGCTGGCCCGGTTCAGCATCGACGGGATGGCGGTGCTGCTGTTCTGGTTCGGCGCGGTCTGGCTCTGGCACCGGCGGGACTGGGAGGACACCCTCGCCCCCGAGCTGGCGCGCTGGCAGGAGCGGGCCGTGGTCGCTGACCGGGCCGCCGAGTTGGAGCTGACCGGGCCCGATGCCGGCCCTGCCACCGACACCGGGATCTGGCTGGCCGCGGTGCGGCGGCGCAAGCAGATCGGCACGCTGCTGCTGCGCTGGCTGGAGGGCGGGCTCTCCGGGGCCGCGGTGCTGCTGGCCGGTGCCGCGATCGCGTTCAGCTGCTCGTACGTGCTGGCGTGGAGCAAGGGGCCCAAGCCGGACGTCAACCTGATCTGGGCCGGCCTCCCGGCCCCCAGTGCGACCGTGGCCGGGGCGATCCTGCTGCTCGGTCCGCTGGCCCTGCTGCTGGTGGTGCGCAATGCGCTGGCCGATCCGAACACCCGCAAGCTGACCGCGATCGTCTGGGACATCGCCACCTTCTGGCCGCGTTCCTTCCACCCCTACGCCCCACCCAGCTACGCCGAGCAGGCGGTGCCCCAACTCACCGAGCGGGTACGGCACCTGACCGAGCGGGGCGGGACGGTGGTGCTGCTCGGGCACAGCCAGGGCGCGGTGATCGTCACCGCCACGGTCGCTCAACTGGCCGCCCACGCCGAGGCGTCGATACCGCGCCTGTCCGTCGTCACCTACGGCAATCCGGTCCCCCGGCTCTACCGCCGCTGGTTCCCGACCTACCTGCACGCCCCGCTCCCCGTGGGCGGAACCACCGTCACCTGGGCCAACTTCCACCGCACCACCGATCCGTTCGGCGGCGAGGCCCTGCGCGATCCGAACGTCACCGACACCTGGCTCGCCGACCCGCCCACCGCCCTGCGCCAGCCCGGCAGCGAACGCCCGGTGATCCGCGGCCACCACCACCGCGGCTACGTCCGCCAGTCCGAACTCGCCCGCCACCTCAAGCAGGAGACCGACCGGCTCCGCTCCCTGCCACCGCCGCCGGAGCAACCGCCGGGCCCGTGACCTGACCTGACCGGCCGTCGGCCGAACCGCCGCCCTGCCTATGCTGTCCACCATGCGGATATGGCGGCGGACCTCGGTACGCGCCAGGGCGGCGGTCTGCGCCGCACTGGCCTCGGTGCTGGTGTTCGGGCCGGCCGCGGTCTGGGCCGGGGAGGCGGCGTACCAGCAGTGGATGCCGAACGCGGAGGCGAAAGCGCTGCGCGAGGCGACCCTGCTGGACGCCGCGATCACCAGTGACGACTGGGCCGGTGCGATCATCGGGAACTACCAGCAGTCGGCCTACGCCCTGGTGCTGGCGGACGGCAGCTGGGCCCGGCACGACCGGATCGGCGAGTCGCCGCTGGTCTTCCTGCCCCCGATGCCCAACCGCTACTCCGACCACCGCTCCATCGGCGACGCCGAGACCGTACGGATCGGGCTCCCGGACGGCGTGGGCTACGACATCTCGACCCCGGTCGGCCCCAATCCGACCGACCGTACGCTCACCTTCCTGCGACGGAGGGGCCAGCTCTGGAGCTCCGCCGACCTGGAGCGGCTGACCGGCCGTCAGGGTCTGCCGCCGCAACAGGTCACCACGTACGTGGTGGTCAACGACATCGAGGCCCGGGCCTCGGCCGCGCGCCTCACCACCGTGCTCGGCCGCTACGTCGTCCCCGGCGGCGCCCTGTTCGTCGGGCTGGTGACCTGGGTGGTGATCGGGCTGGCGCTGCGGCCGGTGGAGGCGATCCGGCGGCGGATGGCCCGGATCGGCGGCGGGGCGTTCCACGAACGCGTGCCGGTCCCGCCCGCCCGGGACGGGATCACCCGGCTGGCGGTGACCACCAACGAGACACTGGAGCGGCTGGAGCAGGCGATCGCCGAACAGCGCAGGCTGGTCGCCGACGCCTCGCACGAGCTCCGCACCCCGATCGCGGTCCTGCGCACCTCGCTGGAGGTGGCCCTCGCCCACCCCGACGACATTCCCTGGCCGGAGGTGGTGGCGGAGGCGCTCGCCGACACCGAGCGGCTCCAGGCCCTGGCCGACGACCTGCTCCTGCTGTCGCGGACGGACGAACAGCAGGCCCCGGGCGAACCGGTCGACCTGCACGACCTGCTGTCCGAGCAGGCGGCCGAACGGGCCTGGACCGGCTCCCGGAAGGTCCGGGTGCTCGCGCTCGAATCCGCCGTGGTGGCGGGTGACGAGCTGCTGCTGGCCCGGGCCGTCCGCAATCTGCTGGACAACGCCTGCCGCTTCGCCGCCGCCGAGGTCACGGTCGCGCTGCGGGTGACGGCGGGTCAGGCGGAACTGACGGTGGCCGACGACGGCCCGGGCATACCGGCGGCCGACCGCGAGCGGATCTTCGAACGGTTCGTCCGGCTCGACGAGGCCCGGGACCGGGAGCACGGCGGTGCCGGGCTCGGCCTGGCCCTGGTGCGCGGCATCGCGCGCGGCCTGGACGGTACGGCCGCCGCCGTCGAACCCGCCGCCGGACACGGGGCGGAGCTGGTCCTCCGCCTGCCCGTCCTCCCGGCCGGACCTGAAGATCCGTTCAGCTTCGGCCGCACCCCGCCCCACCCGGTCTAGGCTGGCACGATGCGACTTCTTCTGGTCGAGGACGAGGCCCGGCTGGCACGGTCGCTCAGCCGGGGCCTGCGGGCCGAGGGCTATGCCGTGGACGTGACCGGCGACGGCCTGGCCGGCCTGGAGCTGGCCCGGGCGGGCGGCCATGCGGCCGTGGTGCTGGACCTGATGCTGCCGGGGCTGAACGGCTTCCGGGTCTGCCGCCAACTCCGCCAGGACGGCAACCCCGTGCCGGTCCTGGTGCTGACGGCCAAGAACGGCGAGTACGACGAGGCCGAGGCGCTCGACAGCGGAGCGGACGACTTCCTCAGCAAGCCCTTCTCCTACGTCGTGCTGACCGCCCGGCTGCGCGCGCTGATCCGCCGGGGCACGACCGGCCGGCCGGCCGCGCTCGCGGTCGGGGATCTGACGGTCGATCCGGCCGCCCGGCGCTGCACCGTCGGCAGTACGCAACTACGGCTCACGGCCAAGGAGTTCGGCGTCCTGGAGTGCCTGGCCCGGCGGCCGGACCAGGCCGTCCCGAAGGCCGAGATCCTGGGCGCCGTCTGGGACCACGCGTTCCAGGGCGACCTCAACATCGTCGAGGTCTACGTCGGCGCACTGCGCCGGAAGCTCCAGGCCGCCCGGGCCCGCTGTGCGATCGAGACCGTCCGGGGCCTCGGCTACCGCCTCACGCCCTGACGGGTCAGGCGGTCCGGCCCAGGGTGGCGAGGTAGGCGCGCCAGCCGCCGAAGCCGGTGATCTCGTGGTGGACTCCGCGCTCGGCCTCGCCCCGGGCCAGCAGCATCGACAGGCAGGCCGAGCCGTCGGCCAGTTCGATCACGCCGAGCTCCAGCTCGCGCGGCTCGCCGGGGAGGATGACGTCCCGCAGGTGCTCCAGGGAGATGTCGTAGAGCTCGCCCTCGATGGCGGTGTCGACGGCGGGGTCGGGGTGCAGGCCCGGGCAGACGTCGCCGATGGAGAAGAAGCGGTAGCCGGGGGCGGTGGTGACCGGCCCGATCAGGGCCTCGGCCACCGAGGCGTGGAACGGACCGCCCACCATGGCCTGGCCGTTGAAGAAGATGCGTGCCATCGGTACTCCTCGGGAAAGGCGTACGGCCACCCACTCGGCGGGTGGCCGTACGGTTCGTAGCAATCGGCGCCGCCAGTTCTACAGCGCGGCAGGCGGCAGGCCGGTCGGGGCTGGATAGATTGGGGTCAGTCGAGCAGCGGGAGCGCGGGCAGGGTGAGGAAGTCGACGAACTCCTCGGCCAGCGAGACCTGTTCGAACAGCTTGGCGGCCTCGGTCCAGCGCCCACCGGCGTAGACCTCGTCGCCCAGCTCGGTGCGCAGGGCGGCGAGCTCCTCGGCCACGAGCCGGCGGACCAGCTCGGCGGAGGCCTTCTCACCGGTGTCGGCGAGCACCACGTCGTTGCGGATCCACTGCCAGATCTGCGAGCGCGAGATCTCGGCGGTGGCCGCGTCCTCCATCATGTTGAAGATGCCGACCGCACCGAGCCCGCGCAGCCAGGCCTCGATGTAGCGGACGCCGACCTGGACGGCGTTGTGCAGGCCGGCCTGGGTGCAACTGCCGCCTGCACCCGCGATGTCGAGCAGCTGGGCGGGCGTCACGGTCTCGCTGGAGCCCGGGTTGTCCTTCTGGTTCGGCCGGTCGCCGAGCACCGCGTCGAAGCAGGCGCGGGCGACCGGGACGAGGTCCGGGTGGGCGACCCAGGAGCCGTCGAAGCCGTTGCCGGCCTCGCGCTCCTTGTCCGCCTTGACCTTCTCCAGCGCGGCGGCGTTGACCTCGGGGTCGCGGCGGGACGGGATGAAGGCGGCCATGCCGCCGATCGCGTGGGCGCCGCGCTTGTGGCAGGTCTGCACCAGCAGGCGGGCGTACGCGGCCATGAACGGCGAGGTCATCCCGACCGTGTTCCGGTCCGGGAGGATGTAGTGCTCACCGGCGTCGCGGAAGTTCTTCACGATCGAGAACAGGTAGTCCCACCGGCCCGCGTTCAACCCGGCGGCGTGGTCCCGGAGTTCGTAGAGGATCTCGTCCATCTCGAACGCGGCGGTGATGGTCTCGATCAGCACCGTGGCGCGGATGGTGCCGTGCGGGATGCCGAGCGCGGCCTGCGCGTGGGTGAAGACGTCGTTCCAGAGCCGGGCTTCCAGGTGGCTCTCGGTCTTCGGCAGGTAGAAGTACGGGCCGGAGTTCGGGTCCTCGGCGCCGCGCGCGATCAGCCGGGCGGCGTTGTGGAAGAAGTACAGGCCGAAGTCGAACAGGCCGCCGGAGACCGGGGTACCGTCGACCAGCAGGTGGCCCTCGTCCAGGTGCCAGCCGCGGGGGCGGACCACCACGGTGGCCAGCTCGGCGGCGGGCTTGAGCGCGTACGACTTGCCGGCCTCGGTGGCGAAGTCGATCCGGCCCTCGAAGGCGTCGATCAGGTTGATCTGACCGCTGACCACGTTCTCCCAGGTGGGGGCGGTGGCGTCCTCGAAGTCGGCGAGCCAGATCTTCGCGCCCGAGTTGAGGGCGTTGATGACCATCTTGCGGTCGGTCGGCCCGGTGATCTCGACCCGGCGGTCCTGCAGGGCGCGCGGCGCCTCGGCGACCTTCCAGTCGCCGGCCCGGATCGCGGCCGTCTCGGGCAGGAAGTCGAGGGTGCCCGCGGCCGCGGTCTCCTCGCGGCGGGTCCGTCGTCGGGCCAGGAGCTCCTGCCGGCGGCCTTCGAAGGCGCGATGGAGGCCGACCACGAAGGCGACCGCGTCCGGGGTGAGCACCTCCTCGGCGCGGGGGACGCGCGGACCGGCGACAGTGACGACGGGAGCGGCGGGAGAGGCGCCGGCGGATCCCTGGTCTGCGGCCATGGGCAGGACACTCCTTGGACTGTTGAGCCAACAGGGAAATTCCGGTGGGAACTTCCTCGATACCGACCCGTCTGCTGGCGGGTTCGGTTCTGTAAGGTGGAGACTAGTTTCCGCGATACAGAATTTCAACGCTTTGTTGAGGTAGATCGCTGGGACTCTACTCCTCCTCCGACAGTGAAGGGAACGCCGGTGGCCAGCACCTCCGCCGCAGCACCCACAGGGGCCGACCGGGCCACCGGCGGCGTGCAGTCCGTCGAGCGCGCCTTCCAACTGCTGGAAGCCCTGGCCGACTCGGGCGGCATCGCCACCCTGAGCGAACTCTCGGCCACCTCCGGGCTGCCGATGCCGACCATCCACCGCCTGATTCGTACCCTCGTGCAGCAGGGCTATGTCCGCCAGGACACCGCCCGTCGCTACACCCTGGGCCCCCGGCTGATCCGGCTCGGCGAGACCGCGGGCCGACTGCTCGGCAGCTGGGCCCGGCCGTACCTGGCCGAGCTGATGGAGGCCACTGGCGAGACCGCCAACCTGGCCGTGCTCGAGGGCGGCGAGGTGGTCTACGTCGGGCAGGTGCAGTCGCGCCGCTCGATGCGGATGTTCACCGAGGTCGGCCGCCGGGTGCAGCCGCACTGCACCGGCGTCGGCAAGGCGCTGCTGGCGCAGCTCGACGAGGCCGAGGCGCGCGGCGTGCTCGGCACCCAGCCGCTCCAGTCGCACACCCCCTACACCGTCACCGACCCGGGTGAGCTGTTCGCCCAGCTGGCCCAGGCCCGGGAGCGCGGCTACGTGGTGGACGACCAGGAGCAGGAGATCGGCGTCCGCTGCATCGCGGTCGCCGTCCCGGGCGCGCCGACCCCGACCGCGCTCTCGGTCTCCGGCCCCGAGGCCCGGATCCGCGCCCTGGAGGCGCAGGCGGGCAACTCCTCGCTGGTCCCGGTGATGCGTCAGATCGCGTCCCGACTCGGTCAGGTCCTGGCTCCCTGAGCCGGACACCGTCCCCGCGTCCGCCCTCGCATCCGCACGAACCCGCGCCGCGCCGATAGATTCTGCACCGGCAGCACTACGTTCGGTGAGCAGGAGAGCGCAATGCGTGGACGCGTCATCACCCTCGGACTGGCCGCGTCGGCGGCCCTGGTCCTGGGCATCGGCCCGGCGGTCGCGGTACCGGGCGGCTCGGACCTCCAGGTGGTCCGGCTGGACCCGGACCCGGCCGCGCCCGGCGGGCTGACCACCGTGCACGGGTTCGTCGCCAACGGCGGACCGCTGCGGACGACCGCCCCGTTCACGGTGCTGATCGACCTGCCGGCCGGGTTCACCGCCGAGGGGCCGTACTTCCCGACCACCTGCCGGACGGCGGGCGCCCGGGTGGTGAGCTGCACCTTCGGCCCCGGGCTGCCCCCGTTCGGGAGCGCGACCGCGCTCGTCCCGGTCCGGGTGAACGCCGACGTGCCCCCCGGCACCAGGGCCGAGGGGCACGTCAGGGTGGTGAGCACCGACGATCACCACACCGCGAACAACAGCACGCCGTTCACGCTGACCGTCGGGTGAGTCAGCGGTAGACCCGGACGTAGTCCGAGGCGAAGCTGATCGGGGCCGAGCCGGACGGGCCCGGGTGGTACTGCCCGGCGCCCACCGACAGGTTGAGGATCAGGTAGGCCGACCAGTTGCTGCCGACGCCGGTGCCGTCGGAGAACACCTTGGTCCCGTTCACGTACCAGTCGACGGAGTTGGCGCCGTAGTAGGTGCCGATGGTGACCCACTTGTCGTGGCCGACGGCGTTCGCGTCGGTGTGGTACTTCAGGCCGGACTTGACGTGGTTGGTCAGCTCCAGCAGACCGGCGTTGTCGGGGTGGTACTCGAACGAGTCGATCTCCCCGTTGCCGTTCTTCCAGGTCCACAGCGCCGGCCAGGCACCGGAGCCGGCCGGCAGCTTGACCCGGGTCTCGGCGTAGTCGCCGGTCTTCACCTGGAAGCCTTCCGAGGAGTACTCGGTGGTGAGCAGCCCGGTGTCCCAGGCCTGCTTGCCGTTCTCCAGGGTGTGGCTGGAGGGCTTGGCGGTGAAGGTCGCCACCCCGCCCGAGACGCTGACGCCGTTCTGGCTGATCCAGTCGAGCTTGTTGTCGTCCGGGTTGTGGGTGCCGTAGCGGTACGAGCTGCTGCGGTCGCCGACCCACTTGGAGCCCCAGGCGATCCCGTTGTCGAACTCCTCCGACCAGGTCAGCGCCTTGCCGGGGATCGGTGAGGTCCCGGCCGGGGTGGTGGGGGTCGGCGTGGGGGTCGGGGTCGGCACCGGGGTGGGCGTGGGGGTGGGCGTCGGGGTCGGGGTGACCGCGCCGCCGACCGTCAGCCGCTGCGACGGCAGGTTGTGCCAACTCCCGTTCAGGTCCTGCCAGAAGCCGAACTGGGTGTACGTGCCGGCCGGCAGCGAGCGGGCCCCGCTGGTGAAGTTCACGCCGCTCGGGCAGATCTGCACGTTGCTCGCGTTGCCGGGGAAGTCGAGGTTGCGGCCGGCCGCGTCGCGGACGCCGACACCGAGCGTCTTCGCGGTGAAGCAGCTGCCGGAGTGCACGGTCAGACCGGCCTTGGTCGCGGTGTTCGCGGCCATCGAGCCCGGCGTGAGCCGGTCCTGGGTGACGGAGGTGGCGGCCTGGGCCTGGCCGGCCAGCGGAGCAGCGGCGATCAGCGGTACGGCCACCAGGGCGGCCGCGCCGAGACGCGCAGGGGTCAGGGCAATACGCATGGGCAGGGTCCTCGTCGACGCCTACGAGGTGAGCTGTCGGGTTCGGGCCGGAGGACTGCCCGGCCGCGCGTGCGCGCGGCTTCACCCCGAGCGGTTCCCTGCCGGGGCAGGGGTGACCGCAGACTGACCTGGTTCCCCCGCTCCTGTCCGAACTCGGTGTGGTCGAGTAACCGTCGACGGGCGGACAGGACTCGGCGTCCCGGCGACGGCGTCCGCAGCGGCGCGGACAACTCCATGCAGGCTAGGCAGATTGTCCGACCATCGACAATGAGACCTCTCTCACATCCCCGGAAAACGGGCGGAATCAGGACGGCACTCCCGGTCGCACAGGAGGAATTACCGGTCCTGCTCACACGAATTGCCGAAATCCGGCAAACGGTGACCCAAGGGCCATTCCACCGCATCCGACGGCCGGTCAACTGCCGTTCATCCCAGGCCAATCAACTCGACGGGCCGGTGTTCTTATCATACGCTCGGCGCTCAGCGGGGGTTTCGCAGCGGCATTCACGAATGCCTGCTGCCATCTTTCGCCGACCAATCAACTCCGCCCCGATAAACGGAAGTTCGACCGACTTCTCCGTCCCGTCAGCGAAAGGCACAGACATATGCGCGCACCGCGCCCGTGGTTCAGCAGGTCCGCCGGAGTACTCGTCACGGCTCTCACCCTCGGCCTCCTCACCGGAGGTGCGGTCGGCCCGGCCAACGCCGTGACCGGCGACGTCCCGATGGACGACGAGTACTCCTTCACCGCCAAGCTCGCCATCGGCGACCAGGGTCTGAGCTGCTCCGGCGTTCTGATCGACCCGCTCTGGCTGCTGACCGCGAGGAGCTGCTTCGCCGACGGCACCACCCCCGCCGCCGCCGGCCCGCCGAGGCTCGCCACCACCGCGACGGTCAACCGGGTGGACCTGGCCGACACCGCGTCCGGACGGACCCTCAAGGTCACCACGCTCGCCCCGCACGCCGACCGCGACCTGGTGCTGGCCAAGCTGGAGTTCCCGGTCTTCGGGGCCAACCGGATCAAGCTCGGCAGCACCGCCCCGGCGGCCGGCGAGATCCTCACGGTGGCGGGCTTCGGCAGCACCCTGAGCACTGCCGCGCCGACCAAGCTGCGCGCCGGCGATTTCACGGTGCAGAGCGTCGACGCCGGCGGCATCGGTATCAGCGGCAGCTCCCCGAGCTACGTCTCCGTCTGCAAGGGCGACGCGGGCGGCCCGGCCTTCCGTACCGTCGGCGGTGTCCCCGAGCTGGTCGCGATCTCCAGCACCTCGCACCAGAAGGGCTGCTTCGGCGCCCCTGCCACCACCGACAACGGCGCCTACGAGGTCCGCACCGACAACCTCGGCAGCTGGATCGACGGCGTCGTGGCACCCACCCGCCCGCTGCTCGCCCCCGGCGCCACCCTGACGGCCGGTCAGTCCCTGCTCGGCCAGGACCTGAAGCTGACCATGCTCGCCAACGGCGACCTGGCGCTGACGCACCGGAAGGTCGCCAACGGCGTGCTCTGGTCCTCCGGTACCGGTGGCAACCCCGGCGCGTACGCCGTCATGCAGCCCGACGGCAACCTGGTGGTCTACCGGAGCGGCGGCGGGCCGGCCACCGGCGGCGCCCTCTGGTCCGGCAACACCTCGGGCAACAGCGGCGCCTACCTCGCCCTCCAGGACGACGGCAACCTCGTGCTCTACCGCGGGGACTCCGCTCCCGGCCCGGCGGCCGGCGCGCTCTGGTCCACCGGCACCCTCCGGACCGGACCGGCCTTCCCGTCCGGACGGACGGTCTGGCCCCGGCAGTGGGCCGAGCAGGGGAGCACCCTGCTGATGCTGCAGCAGGACGGCAACCTGGTGCTCTACCGCAGGAGCGACGGCGCGGCCCTCTGGGCCAGCCACACCAGCGGCAACCCCGGCACCCGGCTGGTGATGCAGACCGACGGGAACCTGGTGCTCTACCCGGCCAACGGCGGACCGGAGACCGGCGGCGCCCTCTGGAACAGCGGCACCTACGGCAACCACGGTGCCCACCTCAGGCTCCAGGACGACGGGAACCTGGTGATCTACCGCCAGGACGGCGGCCAGGGCATCGGCGGCGCCCTCTGGGCCACCAGCACCTTCGCCTGACCCTGCACCGCCCGGGGCCGGAGGGACCAACCCTCTGGCCCCGTCCGGGTGTTCAGGACAGCCAGGTCTGGATCTGGGCCGCTGCGGCCGGGGCCCAGCCGAGTTCGAGGTGGTTCAGGCCGGTGAGCAGCCTGGTGCCGGCGACGGTGCCGATGCCGGTGGTGTCGAGGGCGCTGGCGGTGAAGACCAGGCCGTCGCTGGGGCCGCGGTTCTCGTTCAGCAGGCCGGGCAGGTCGGCGGAGCCACCGGCCAGCAGGTAGCTGGGGATGCTCGCCGGGATGCCCGCCTGCTGGAGCGGCCCGATCAGTGAGCCGGCGTCGATCGCAGCCTGGATGCCCTGGCCGGAGCTGTAGTAGCCCTGGCCGCCGTAGTAGGTGGTCCACCAGTCCTGGGTGAGCTGGTCGACGCCGTACAACCCGTCCCAGCGGGCCAGCAGTTGGCGCTGCCCGGGGTAGCAGTCGTAGCCGCCGCTGGGCAGCACGCCGAGGCAGGGCTGCGCGGTGTAGCTGCCGTAGCAGGTCAGGTAGAGGTGCGGCGAGGGCGCGTTGGCGGTGCCGCCGCAGGCGGGCCAGGTGGCCAGCGAGAAGCTCCAGCCGTGGGCGTAGACGTAGTCCATACCGCCGTTGGGGCCGCCGAGCGTGACCAGGCGGCGGACGTCACCGACGTACGGCCGCCCCCAGGACGGGCGGACGGAGGAGACGTAACTGCGGGCCGCCACCTCGCCCTTGCTCCAGGCGACCAGGTCGGCCTGCGCCACGCCGAGCCGGTCCCGGATCAGGGCCAGGGCGTCACCGACCACCTGGGACTGCATCAGGTTGTCGCCGTGCTTGTGGGCGAAGTTGACCGCGAAGACCCGGTGCCCGGCGGCGGCCAGCTGCTGCGCCAGCCCGGTCGAAGGACAGCCGGAGGCACCGCAGTTGGTGCCCTCGCCCGGGTTGGCCCAGGCCCGGTCCGCGTTGTCGTTGGCACCGTGCACCAGCAGCACGGCGGACCCGGGGTTGGTGTTCCACCCGGCGGCGGAGTAGAGCAGGAAGCGGGCCGAGGAGGGGCGCTTGACGCCGCCGAACCAGGTCACCCGGGCGCCGTCCTGGTCCCCCCGGCCGTCGGCCGGGTACTGCTCGGTCCGGAAGCCCGGGGTGGTGTCGTAGTAGCGCTCGACCTTGGCCCAGCCGTTGCCGGGCGAGCCGAACGAGGCCTCCAGGCTCAGGTACCCGGGTGGCGCGGCGGCGGCCGGGCCGAGCCCGAGGGCGAGCGCGGCGATGGTGAGCAGCAGGACGAACAGTCGTCGCATGGTGGCTCCATGGGTGGGGGATGGAGCCACGGTAGGAACAGAGCCACGTCCCACCCATGTGACGAACACACATCCGCCACTTCGACGGAGTAGCGGTACGCCACAAGTCCCCTGAGTTCCATGGCAGTTACGCGCGAGTGAAGTGTTTCCGCAGCACTTCCGCAGGGACCTGACATGCCCTCACACTGGCTGCCATGGCACTCACTCTACGCGCGTTGAAGACCCGCGCCGCTTCCGTCGCCGTCGTCGGCCTGGTCGCCCTGGCCCCCACCGTCGTGTTCGCCGCAGATGCCTCCGCCAAGGTCAGCGGCAGCATCTGCCTCACCGCCCTGCCGAGCCAGGGCCGGGACACCATCAGGCTGATCGACCAGGGCGGTCCGTTCCCGTACAGCCAGGACGGCATCGTCTTCCAGAACCGGGAGGGCGTGCTCCCCGGCCAGTCCACCGGCTACTACCACGAGTACACCGTCAAGACCCCGGGGTCCTCCACCCGTGGCGCCCGACGGATCGTCACCGGCAAGGTCTACCACGAGGACTACTACACCTCGGACCACTACGCGACCTTCTACAAGGTCAACTTCGGCTGCTGACCGACAGCCCCCGGCCGCCCGCCCCCTCTCCCCGGGGGCGGGCGGCCCTGTCGTTCCCGCCGACCTGACGTCGACTCTTTACGTGCGATTTACAGCCGGGTACGCTCCTGAAACATCTTGCGGCAACTTGCGCAAGACGATTCGTCAGCTCCCGATCGGTGGCGTGCGCCGCAGTGCCCTCCCCAGGCCCTGTGCTGTCGGCCGGGTGCCTCTCCCCCACCCACGAGGCCCCGAGGAGTCCATCCGTGGACCGCAAAGCCGCACGCCACCGCCTGATCAGACACCGGAATCCGCTGCTCGCCGTCCTGGCGGTCGTCGCCGGACTGGTCGCCACCCTGCTGCCCGCGATCACCGCGCAGGCCGCCTCCACCGCCACCGTGTACTACCGGCCGGCCGCCGGCTGGACCGCCGTCAACCTGCACTGGGCCCCCACCGGCGGGAGTTGGACCACCTCCCCCGGCACCGCGATGGAGGCCGCCTGCACCGGCTGGTACAGGAAGACCGTCGACCTCGGCAGCGCCACCACGCTGGCCGCCACCTTCAACAACGGCGCCGGCACCTGGGACAACAAGGGCGGGGCCAACTACCAGCTGGGCACCGGGGTCAGCGCCGTCTCCGGCGGCCAGGTGACCAGCACCGACCCGTGCGCCACCGCCACCCCGACCTCGGCCACGGTCTTCTACTCCACCACCGGGCGCAACTGGCCCGGGTACTACCTGCACTGGGCCCCGACCGGCGGCAGCTGGACCACCGCCCCGGGCACCGCGATGGCGGCCGCCTGCACCGGCTGGGTGAAGCTCACCGTCGCGCTCGGCACCGCGCCCGGCTGGCAGGCGACCTTCAACAGCGGCAACGGCATCTGGGACAACAACGGCGGCGCCAACTACCAGCTGGGCACCGGCGCGATCACCGTCAAGGACGGCGTGGTGGCCCACAGCGACCCGTGCGGCACGGTCACCCCCGACCCGACCCCGACCCCGACGCCCACCCCGTCCCCGTCCCCGTCGCCCTCCCCCACGAGCGGCACCGGCTCGGCGACGGTCTGGTACGCGACCACCACCGTCGGCTGGTCCACCGTCAACCTGCACTGGGCCCCCACCGGCGGCAGCTGGACCACCAGCCCCGGGACCGGCATGGCGGCCGCCTGCACCGGCTGGGTGAAGAAGGCCGTCGCGCTCGGCAGCGCCACCACCTGGCAGGCGACCTTCAACAACGGCAACGGCGTCTGGGACAACAACAACGGCGTCAACTACCAGCTGGGCAGCGGCAACAGCATCGTCAAGGACAGGACGGTGACGGCCGGCGCCACCGACCCGTGCGCCGCCGTCGTCCCGGACACCACCGCCCCGACCGCCCCCACCGCCGTACTGGCCAACGCCACCGGCACCGGCACCGTGCTGACCTGGAGCCCGGCCACCGACAACATCGGCGTGACCGGCTACCGGATCACCAGGACCGGTGGCACCAAGGGCAGTTCGGTCGTCGACACCGGCTCGACGGTGTACTCGCAGAGCGGCCTGGAGCCCACCACCTCGTACTGCTGGACGGTGGTGGCCAAGGACGCGGCGGGCAACCTCTCGCCCGCCTCGGCCGCGTCCTGCGCCACCACCGGAGCGGCCGAGCCGACCGCCCCCGGCGGCACCCCGCTCGGCACCGACCCGCGCAAGGACCCGATCTACTTCGTGCTCACCGCCCGCTTCAACGACGGTGACAGCAGCAACAACCGGGGCGGCAGCCAGGACGTGAAGTCCGGCAACGCGGCCAACAACGACCCGATGTTCCGGGGCGACTTCAAGGGCCTGGTGCAGAAGCTCGACTACGTCAAGGGCCTCGGCTTCTCGGCGATCTGGATCACCCCGGTGGTGCTCAACCGCTCGGACTACGACTTCCACGGCTACCACGGCTACGACTTCTACCAGGTCGACCCGCGGCTGGAGTCGGCCGGCGCCTCGTACCAGGACCTGATCAACGCCGCGCACGCCAAGGGCATCAAGATCTACCAGGACGTGGTCTACAACCACAGCTCCCGTTGGGGCGCCAAGGGCCTGTTCACGCCCACCGTGTACGGCGTCCGGGACACCCAGTGGAGCTGGTACTACGACGCCCCGAACGCGGGCTTCGAGTACGACGGCCTCACCGTCGACCCGGTCTCCGGCAAGTCGTACTACAACGGCGACCTCTGGTCGACCGCCGAGCCGAGCGGCAACACCTGCCTCAACTGGGGCAAGCCGACCGGGGCGAAGAGCCCCGAGGGCTACACCATCTACAACTGCCAGTGGCCCGGCGCCACCACCGGGATGTTCCCCAAGGCGCTCTACCACCAGTGCTGGATCGGCAACTGGGAGGGCGAGGACTCCCGTTCGTGCTGGCTGCACGAGGACCTGGCCGACTTCAACACCGAGAGCCCGGTGGTCCAGCAGTACCTGATCGGCGCGTACAACAAGTACATCGACATGGGGGTGGACGGCTTCCGGATCGACACCGCCGTGCACATCCCCCGGGTCACCTGGAACCGCCGCTTCCTGCCCGCCATCTACGAGGAGGTCAGCCGGAAGTTCGGCGCCGCGAAGGCCGCGAACTTCTTCGTCTTCGGTGAGGTCGGCGCCTTCGTCAACGACAGGTGGAACCGGGGGTCGGTCAACCACTCCGCCCAGTTCTTCACCTGGAAGGAGCGCCGGGAGTACGTCGCGGACGACGTCCAGGCGGCGCTGGACCAGTTCAACTACGAGAACACCATGGGCACCGGCAACCAGCCCGTCTCCACCAACGCCTTCCTGAACGGGAACGCCTACCACGCCCCGGACAAGAGCCAGTTCAGCGGCATGAACATCATCGACATGCGCATGCACATGAACTTCGGCGACGCCTCCAACGCGTTCAACAACGGCAAGGACTCCGACGACTCCACCAACGACCCGACCTACAACGTGGTCTACGTGGACAGCCACGACTTCGGCCCGAACAAGTCCAGCACCCGCTACGCCGGGGGCACCGACGCCTGGGCCGAGAACATGGCGCTGATGTGGACCTTCCGCGGCATCCCCACCCTCTACTACGGCTCGGAGATCGAGTTCCAGGCCGGAAAGCAGATCGACTGCGGCCCGACCTGCCCGCTCGCCACCACCGGCCGGGCGTACTACGGCGACAAGGTGGCGGGAGAGGTGACGGCCAGTGACTTCTCGGTCGTCAGCTCCGCCTCCGGCGCGGTGGCCGGCACGCTCCAGCAGCCGCTGGTCAAGCAGCTCCAGCGGCTGAACCAGATCCGCCGCGCGATCCCGGCGCTCCAGCTGGGCCAGTACTCCACCCAGGGCGTCAGCGGCGACATGGCCTTCAAGCGCCGCTACACCGAGGGCGGCGTGGACAGCTTCGCCCTGGTCGCGGTCACCAACGCGGCCACGTACACCGGGATCCCGAACGGCACCTACAAGGACGCGGTCACCGGCGACGTGAAGGTGGTCGCCAACGGCACCCTCTCCGTCCCGGCCGCCGGCAAGGGCAACCTCCGGGTCTACGTGCTCGACCTCGGCGGCAGCAACGCCGCCCCGGGCAAGATCGGCACGGACGGCCCGTACCTGAAGTAGCCGGTGAACGGACCGGCGGTCCGATAGGTTGGATGGGTACGGCCGACACGGCCGTACCCATCTGCCGCTTCACCCAGACGAGGACCAGCCCGAGATGACCGCGCCCCTGCCAGGCTTCGCCGGCCGCACCTACCTGTTCCAGGTCGACAACGGCGCCGCCTTCCGCAACTCCTACTCGGCGGACGGCACCCGGCTGCGCTGGGAGGGCCTCGGCGAGTCGGCCGGCCAGTGGGAGGACGTCGGGCTGCACGTCGCCCAGGTCGCCCCGGAGATCTACTTCGTCAGCTGGACCGAGAACAGCGGCATCACCGTCAGCCACGTGATGGACCTGGCGAACCTCACCGTGCGCGCCTTCTGGACGTACGAGGGCGAGGGCGGCCGGGTCGGCGAGCTGCACACCGGCACGCTCAAGGCCGAGGGCTGACCGTCCCTCAGGGCGCCAGGTTCCTGGACAGGAACTCCAGCGCGGGCGGCAGCAGCCTGCTCCAGGTCTGGAAGTTGTGGCCGCCGGTCGGCACCGACGCGGTGGCCACGGTCATCGGCGCCCGGACGGCGGCCTCGAACGCGTCGGTCTCGCGCTGGTAGTCGCCGTCGCCCTCCCGGCTGCCGGCCAGCATCACCGCGACCGGCGGCTGGGGCAGCGAGGCCAGCCGCCACATCAGGTCGGCCTCGTTCCGGCGCTGCGCGCTGCCCTGGAACAGGTCGCCGGTGGAGACGTCCTCGGCCGCCCGGTAGTAGCCGGAGATGGAGACCGCGGCCGGGAAGACCTCGGGGTGACGCATCGCCAGCTTGAGGGCGCAGTACCCGCCGGTCGAGTTGCCCGCCATGCCCCAGGCCCGGGCACCGGTCGAGATCCGGTACGAGGCGCCGAGCACCCGGGGGACGTCCCGGGTGAAGTACGTCTCGGACCGCACCCCGCCCGGGATGTCCTCGCACTCGCTGTCGGCGGGCAGCGCGGGCGAGGGGCGCATCAGCACCAGGACGGTCGGCTGCATCCGGCCGCTGTTCATCAACTCCAGCGCCGCACCCGGGTAGTTGAGCCGGGTGATCAGGTTCTTGGCGTCCCCGGGGAAGCCGGTCAGCACGATCACCGCGGGGAACCGGCGCTCCGCGTGCTCGGGCTGGAAGTACTGCGGCGGCAGGTAGACGTAGCCGTCGGTGCTCAGGCCGGTGGACGGGCCGGGGATCCGGACCTCCTCGATCTCGCCGACCCGCTTGGGCTCGTGGCCCCGGCTGCCGCTGTCCACCTCGGCCCGGCCGAGCCGCTGCACCGGCACCACCCGCGGCTCCGGGCTCGCACTGGCGCTCGGCGTCGCACCCGTGGCCGGGGGCTGCCCGGTGACGGTCACCGCGCCGTTCTCCCCGGTGCCCAGCAGGTCGCCCCAACTGCTGTAGAAGGCGAAGTAGTTGTTGGCCAGCAGGCCGAGTGTGCAGAGCACCGCCAACTGGGTGGCGAGCAGCACCCCGATCCGGCCGAGCACCGCCTGCCAGGTCGGCCGGGCGAACCGGGACCAGTACCTGACCGTGCCGACCAGCAGCAGCAGCGCCGCGGCGGCGGCCAGGATCAGTAGCTTGTGGCTGGTCAGCCCCATGTCCCGTGACTCCCCGTAGGTTCGGAGCAGCCGGGACGCCCGCACCGGCCGGTGGTCCAGTATGCACGTCCCGGGGTACGCCGGGGCCCCGGCCGCGTCGTACGCGACCGGGGCCCCGGCGGCGGTCAGTAGCGCAGCACCGCGGCGATCCGGTCGTGGTCGGCCAGCGCCTCGTCCGGCAGGAAGACCACCTCGGCGCCCTGGTCCAGCGCCGCCTCGACCAGCTCGTCGACGATGTCCTCGCGGACGCCGCGCTCCCAGCTGCCCGGTTCCGCCACCGCCTCGGCGCCCACCGCGGCCAGGTGGCCCTCGGTCAGCCGGACGGTCTGCTGGTAGTGCTCCTCGACCGCGACCAGGCTGACCCGGCCCTCGCGGACGGCCTCCCAGACCTCGTCGAGCCCGGCCGCGAAGGTCTTCCGGCCGCGCGCCTCGTCCAGCAGGCCCGCCACCCGGCGGCCCTCCTGCTCGGCGTACGCGGCCCGGGCCGGGCGCAGCTCCTCCCGCAGCACCCGGTCGGGCCCGTTCACCAGCCCGCCGTTGAGCGCCTTGCCGACCGCCCCCTTGGTGGCCGAGCCGACCTCCTCCAGCAGGGCCACGGCCTGCGGCAGGCCGACCAGGAAGAGCGGGCGGGAGTCGGTGCCGAGCAGCTCGCCGAGCGAGGTGTCGACCGCCCGCAGGAAGCGCCTGGTCTCCTCGTCCCGGAAGGTGCTGGGCTGGTCGCCGACCCGCTCCTCGCGCTGGACGTCCCACTCGAGCGCCTCGGGCTCGGCCGGGAAGCCGTCGGCCCGGTGCTCGGTGAGGGCCTCGCCGATGCCGCTCCACAGGGTGGCCCGGTCGCCGGCGACCACCAGCACCCAGTAGGGCCGGAACTGGGCCTTGGCCGCGACCAGGTTGCGGGTCAGGAAGGTGTCGCTCAGCACCACTCGTTCGGGTACCTCGCGGGGCAGGGTCCAGATCTGGTGCTCGGCGGTGGTCGCGAACAGCACCAGCCCTTCCTCGGCGTGCCGCAGGTCGACCTCGGACACGGCCTTCGCCAGCCGGGCCTTCAGGTCGATCCTGGCCTGCCGGGCGATGTCGGGGTCGGCGTCGATCCGGCGCTCGGCCTCGGCCAGCACGTTGCGCAGCCGGACCGGGTCCTGCGCGTTGTCGGGCTCCCTGCGGTGGGTGGGCAGGGTGAGCGACGCCGCGGGGTAGGAGCGCGGTGCCCGCAGTTCGCGCAGGGCCTCGGCTGTCAGGTCGTCGGGTTCCATCGTCCTCTTCTCCTTGGTCCTCCGAGCGCTGCGGGCCGGGGTCCGGTCGTACCGGACCGAGGTTCCGTCAGGGCAGTGGCACGTCCGCCCACCGTCGCACGAGATGGAGCGCCCGGCGTGGACAAACCGGGGTGTTTCGGTCACCTGTCGATAGCCTGGGGCCATGCGGAGACTCCCTGAGCTGCGGCGGGTCGGTTACCTCTGGTCGCTCGCCCACTGGGCGCCGCTGGTGCTGATCGCGCTGGCAGCGATGTTCGACGTGCTGACGCCCGGGCAGCAGCGGTACGACCGGTTCCTCGCCGCCGCACCCGCGCTGGCCGCCGCCACCTGGAGCGTCCGGGGAATTGCCGGGATCGGGGCGCTCACGATGGCCACCGAGGTCGTGCTCTCCTTGGACCGGGACGCGGATTTCGTCACGGCGACGGGCACCGCCCTGCTGGTGATCGTCACCGTCACGGCGGCCGCCTGCTACGCGAGCCACGTCCGGCAGAGCCGGGAGCGCGACCTGGCCGAGCTCCGGGCGGTGGCAGACGTGGCCCAGAGCGTCCTGCTCCGCCCGCTGCCGCCCGCGCTGGGCGGGGTGGAGCTGAACCTGCTGTACGACGGGGCGGCGGCCCAGGCCAGGATCGGCGGCGACTTCTACGAGGCGCTGCGCACCCCGTTCGGGGTCCGGCTGATCGTCGGCGACGTGCAGGGCAAGGGGCTGCCGGCCGTCGAGGTCGCCTCGGTGCTGCTGGGCACCTTCCGCGAGGCCGCGTACGAGGCACCCGACCTGGCGGCACTGGTCGACCGGCTGGAGACCGGCATGGTGCGCTACAGCGAGCAGGTGCCCAGTTCGGACGCCGCCGAGCGGTTCGCCACCGCCGTGCTGGTGGAGATCCCGCCCGACGGCCGGACCGCCGGGGTGCTCAACTGCGGCCACCCGGCACCGCTGCTGCTGCGCGGCCGGGAGGTGGTCACGGTCGAGCCCTCCACCGATGCGCTGCCGCTGAACCTGAGGGCGCTGCTGAACGACCACCACCCGGTCGACACCGTCCCGTTCGGGCCCGGCGACCGGCTGGTGATCTTCACCGACGGGGTGAGCGAGGCCCGGGACCGGGCCGGCTCGTTCTACCCGCTGGCCGACCGGGTGCGCGGCTGGACCGGGAGCGGCTCGGCCCGGCTGCTGGAGCTGCTCGCCGCCGACCTGCGCGAGTACGGCTCCGGCGCGGCCGACGACGTCGCGGTGCTGATCGCCGGGCGGCCCGGGCCGGAGGCCCTCAGTACCGCTGCGCCTTGACCACCACCGGCGTCAGCTGGTCCGAGGTGGGCCGGCGGCTGAACGAGACCGGGCTGGCGGGCTGCCCGGCCGCCACGTTCTCGGCGCCCACCACCGTGCTCACCACGGCCTGGCCGGAGGCGTCCCGCCAGTCCACCTGGACGGCGTACGAGGCGGGCGCCCGGGTGCTGTTCACGATGTTGACCACGGCGGCCTGGATGCCGCCCGAGGTGGCCAGCGGGACGCCGGTCAGGGTCACGTCGGAGACCGCGTTGCCGCTGCCCTCGACCCCCTTGAGGGCGGCTGCCGCCCGCTCCTGGTGCTCCGCCGCGTAGGCCGACACCGAGGCCTCGAACGAGGCTGCGGCGGCCGAGGCGGAGGAGGCCGCGGCCGAGATCGAGGCGGCGGCGGAGGCGAAGGCCGAGGGCGGCGAGCCCGAGAACGAGGACGGGTTGGGCGCCACCGACAGGCTGGGGCCGGCCGAGGGCGTACTGCTGGACGAATCGCTGCCGCAGGCTCCCAGCAGCGCGGCCGCCGTGCCGGCCGCCACCAGCGCGGCGGCCCCGCGCACCCCGTTCCGCCCGTACCCGCGTGCTGCTTTCGTCACTGCTGCCTCCTGCGTCGCCGATGGACCGTCCGCACCTCATGTTTCGCAGGGTCGGGTGCCGGGGCGACCAGGGGTGCGCCGTCCGAGTGACGGTCAATCGGGCGCACTGCCAAGGGAGTTCATCCGCCGTCCCGGAGCCGGGCGGCCAACCGCTCGCTGTCCGCGTCGGTCCAGCCCGGCGGCGGCGCGATCCTGGCCCAGGCCTGCACCGGCAGGGTGCCGAACCGGTGGCCGTGCCCGGCCGGGACGTCGTTGGCCGCCGCCAGGTCGCAGCTGACCTGCCAGAACGTGACCAGCGGGTACCAGCGCATGGTCGGTGAGACGTCGGCGGCCCTGGGCTGCTCCAGCCACTCCGGCCGACGCCAGAGCAGCGCGGGCTCCCACCAGGTGACCGGGTCGCTGCCGTTCTGCAGGTAGGCGATCCGCGGCTGGGTCCAGGCCCCGCCGGGCAGGTCGAGGTCGGCCGGGGTCTGGGCGAACCGGACCGTCCGCCCGTCCTGGTAGACCGGCCGCCAGACCGGGCTGCCCGGGTCGCGGCCGTCGGTGACGTCGTGCCGGATCGGGTTGTCCGGCGTCGGCCCGACCAGCAGCGCGCCGTCGGTGCCGCCGGCCAGCCCGCCGACCCCGCTCGGGTAGGCCCGCTCGGTGGCGTACGAGCCCAGGCTCTCCCCCGCCACCAGCAGCTTCGGCCTGCGGTCGGCCGGGAGGGTGGCCCAGTGGGCGTGCACGGCGTCGATCAGCGCGGCGCCCGCGTCCGCGGCCTCGCCCTCGGTCAGGAAGGAGATCCAGCTCGGCAGGTAGGAGTACTGCATCGCCACCAGGGCGCTGTCGCCGTCGTACAGGTACTCCGGCGGGGTGGCGACCTGCTCGTTCACCCAGCCGCTGCCGGTGGTGCTGATCACCACCAGCACCTTGCGGGCGAAGCCGCCGGTGCGGTCCAGCTCGGCCACCGCCAGTTGGGCCCGCTGGGCCAGTGTGTCGGCGGAGCGCAGGCCGACGTAGACCCGGACCGGGTCCTTGGCGGGCCGACCGGAGAAGGCGGCGACCTGCCCGGCGGTGGTGGCCCGGCCGATGAAGTCCCGGCCCTTGGCACCGAGGCTGTCCCAGCTCTCCAGCGAGGCCGGGCTGCCGGACAGGGTGGGCAGCGCGGGCCGGACGATCCCGGGCGAGGTGGAGCGGTCGGTCAGGGCGGCGGCGCTCTCCGCCGCGTCGAGCAGACCGCGCAGCAGGAAGCCCTGCACCAGCCCGACCACCAGGACGGCGGCCAGCACGACCGCTCCGACGGCCGCCGTCCGGGCCGGGACCACCCGGCCGAGCTGCCGGGCGATCGCCCGGGTGCCCAGCCGGACCAGCCGGGCGACCAGCACCAGCAGCGCGGTCAGCAGCAGGGCCGCCGGCAGCACCAGGGCCCACTGCCACCAGCTGATCCGCGGGTCCAGCCCGACCGCCCGGCGCAGATCGCCCTGCCAGCGCACGCTCCAGGCGGTCACGAAGACGATCGCCAGCGGACCCAGCACGGCCAGCGCCGACCAGGCCCACTGCCGGACCCGGGCCGTCACCGAGACCCCGCACCGGCGCAGCAGCCACTGCAGGAACGCACCGATCCCGTAGCCGAACGCGGCGGTGATCGCACCGGCGGCGGCCTGCAGCCACCAGGCCCGGGGGATCAGGGACGGGGTGAAGGACAGCACGTAGCAGAGCGCGGCGCCGGCCAGGGCGCCCCAGGACGGCAGCCGGCGCACCACCCGCGCGGGCGCCGGCCCGGCGTCAGAAGTCGACCGCGTCACGGATGATCGGGCAGGTCATGCAGTGCCCGCCGCCGCGGCCGCGGCCGAGTTCGGCACCGACGATGGTGATGACCTCGACCCCGGCCTTGCGCAGCAGGGTGTTGGTCTGGGTGTTGCGGTCGTAGGTGAAGACCACGCCCGGCTCCAGCGCGACGGCGTTGTTGCCGCTGTCCCACTGCTGGCGCTCGGAGGCGTACACGTCGCCGCCGGTCTCGATCACCCGCAGCTTCGGCAGACCGAGCGCCCGGGCCACCACCTCGACGAAGCTCCGGGGCGCCTCGTCGACGATCTCCACCCCCGGGGCCTTGTCGCCGGGTCGCAGGGTGAAGGTGTGCACCGCGTCCATGATGGTCGGGTACAGGGTGACGATGTCCCGGTCGGCGAAGGTGAAGACGGTGTCCAGGTGCATCGCCGAGCGCAGCTTGGGCATCCCCGCCACCACCACCTGCTCGGCCGCGCCGTGCCGGAACAGCTCGGCCGCGACCTGGGTGATGGCCTGTCGGGAGGTGCGCTCGCTCATGCCCATCAGCACCACGCCGTTGCCGACCGGCATGATGTCGCCGCCCTCGAAGGTGGCCTGCCGCCAGTCCACCTCGGGGTCGCCCCACCAGACCTTGGAGCCGGCGTAGTCGGGGTGGAACTCGTAGACCGCCTTCATCAGCAGCGTCTCGTCGTGCCGGGCCGGCCAGTACAGCGGGTTGAGCGTGACGCCGCCGTACAGCCAGCAGGTGGTGTCCCTGGTGTAGAGCGTGTTGGGCAGCGGCGGCATCAGGTACTCGCGCACGCCGGTGGACTCGCGGGCCAGCGCGACGTAGCCGGAGCGGAAGTCCTCCGGCAGGTCGGAGGTGGCCAGTCCGCCGATCAGGAACTCGGCCAGCTGGCGCGGGGCCAGCGTCTCCAGGAAGCCGCGGGTGCCCTCCAGCAGGCCGATGCCGACCTCGTTCGCGATGATCTTGCGGTCGAGCAGCCAGTCCCTGGCCCCGGGCCGGGCCATCGTCTCGGCCAGCAGCTCGTGCAGCTCGACCACCTCGACCCCGCGCTGGGTGAGCTTGTTGACGAAGTCGGCGTGGTCGCGCTGGGCGTTCTCCACCCACATCACGTCGTCGAAGAGCAGGTCGTCGGCGTTGGACGGGGTGAGCCTGCGGTGCGCCAGCCCGGGCGCGCAGACCAGCACCTTGCGCAGCCGGCCCACCTCGGAGTGGACGCCGTTGGCGGGCCTGACCGCCTGGTCGTTGTTGGTCATGGGGTGCCTTTCTTCGGTGGGGCCGCGAGGTGGCGGACCGTCAGAGGCTGATCCAGCCGACGGCCAGGGCGATCACGCCGAGGACCGCACCGGCGATCGAGACGGCGAGGATGACGAGCTCGGCGGGCGAGAAGAGCTTGCGGCCCTGCTCCCGCCGGGCCATCACGAACAGCACGGTGGCCGGGGCGTAGATGATGAAGGAGACCAGCACGAACTTCAGCCCCGCCGCGTAGAGCAGGAACGCGGTGTAGACGGTGGCCAGCGAGGCGACCAGCAGCTCGGTGCCGCGGCCCTCCCGACGCCCCGTCAGCGGGTCCCGAACCACCGAGATCTTCAGCGCGTAGCCCGCCGCCAGCAGGAACGGGATCAGCGTCAGCGCACTGGTCAGGTCGAGCGCGAAGTTGAACGCGTCGTCGGAGAAGTACGTGACCACCAGCACCACCTGCGACAGCACGGTGGTCATCACCATCGCGGGCACCGGCACGTCGGCGGCGCTGACCCGGCCCAGGAAGCGCGGCATGTCCTGGTCCTTGGCGGCCACGAAGAGCACCTCGGCCGCCATCAGCGACCAGGCCAGGTACGCCCCGAGCACCGAGACGATCAGCCCGACGCTGACGAAGACCTTGCCCCAGGTGCCGACCGCGGCCTCCAGCACCCCGGCCATCGAGGGCTGCCGCAGCTCGGCGATCTCCCCCATCGGCAGCAGGCCGTAGGAGACGATGGTGACCGAGGCGAAGACCGAGAAGACGCTCAGGAAGCCGAGCACGGTGGCCCGGCCGACGTCCTCGCGCCGCTTGGCGTGGCGGGAGTAGACGCTCGCCCCCTCGACCCCGAGGAAGACGAAGACGGTGGCCAGCATGGTGCCCTTGACCTGCTGGAACAGCGAGCCCGCGTAGTCGGCGCCGGCGAAGTTGTCGGCGAACACCGAGGCCTTGAAGTAGAACAGCGCGATCAGGACGAAGACCAGGATCGGCACGATCTTGGCGATGGTGACGATCCGGTTGATCGCCGCCGCCTCCTTGACGCCCCGTCGGATCAGGAAGAAGAAGCCCCACAGGCCGAACGAGGACAGCACCACCGCGAGCACCGTGTCGCCGTCGCCGAGCGCCGGGGCGATCGCGCCGATGGTCGACATGATCAGCACCCAGTACGTCACGTTGCCGACGCAGGCGCTGGCCCAGTAGCCGAAGGCGGAGAAGAAACCGAGGTACTCGCCGAAGCCCGCCTTGGCGTAGGCGTAGACACCGGCGTCCAGGTCGGGCTTGCGGACGGCCAGGGTCTGGAACACGAAGGCGAGCATCAGCATGCCCGTCCCGGCGATCCCCCAGGCGATCAGCGCCCCGGCGACGCCGGTCTCCTGGGCGAACCGGCGCGGCAGCGAGAACACCCCGGCGCCGACCATCGACCCGACCACCATCATGGTCAGGGTGAGCAGGGACAGCTTCGCGGCCGTCGAGGGCCCGCCCCCGGCGGGCTCCGCCGGGGCGCTGCCGGTCTCGGCGCTGCTCATCGCTGCCTCACTCTCTACCGCTGCTCCGAATCGGGGGCGGCCTCGGTCCGTTCGACCTTGAAGCCGGTGATGCCGTACAGCACACTCAGGGCCGGGCTGGCGTAGTTGAAGACGCAGTACGGCAGGTAGGACAGGGTCGGCACGCCGAGCACGGCGCCCATGAAGGCGCCGCAGGAGTTCCACGGCACCAGTGGCGAGGTGACGGTGCCGCTGTCGGCGGCCAGCCGGGACAGGTTGGTCGGGGCCAGGCCGCGCCGCTCGAACTCCAGCCGGAACACCCGGGAGGGCAGCACCAGCGCGATGTACTGGTCGCCCGCGACCACGTTCAGGCCGAAGCCGCAGAGGAAGACGGTGAGGAAGAGCCGGCCGGTGCTGCCGGCCGAGCGGATCAGCGGGTCCACCAGCCGGGCGATCAGGCCGAACTCCTCCAGCAGGGCGCCGAAGGTGACCGCACCGATGATCAGCCAGAGGGTGGCCAGCATGCTGTCCATGCCGCCCCGGGAGAGCAGCCGGTCGATCTCGCCGATGCCGGTGTCGATCGAGAAGCCGTTGGCCATCGCCGACCAGACCGCCTTGACCGACTCCAGCACCGGGTTCCCCTCGCCCGGCACGAAATCGGCCACCACCGAGGGCTGCAGGAAGGCGCCGAGCAGGCCGGCGAACAGCGCGGAGAACGCCAGTGCCAGCGAGGCCGGCACCTTGCGGACCGAGAGCACCGCGAGCAGCACCAGCGGCAGCAGGTTCAGCGGGGTGATCCGGTAGATCCCGTTCAGGGCGCTCAGCTCGGTCGCCTCGCCGACCGGGTTCTGCACCTCGGGGCCCTGGACCAGGCCGAGCACCAGCAGGACCAGGAAGGCGAGCCCGAACGCCGGTACCGAGGTCCAGGCCTGACGCCTGATGTGCTGGTGCAGGTCGACCTTGACCAGCTGCGCGGTGAGCACCGTGGTCTCCGACAGCGGCGAGAGCTTGTCCCCCAGGTAGGCGCCGCAGATCACCGCGCCGGCCGTGATGCTGGTGGAGACCCCGAGCATCCCGGCGACGCCGACCAGGCCGACGCCGATGGTGCCGGCCGTGGTCCAGGAGCTGCCGATGCTGAGCGCGATCAGGCCGCAGATCAGCGCGGTGGCCGCGTAGTACCAGCTCGGCGAGAGGATCTGGATGCCGTAGTAGACCAGGGTGGGGATGGTGCCGGAGAGGTTCCAGACGCCGATCAGCGCGCCGACCGCGAGCAGGATGAACATCGCGCTGGTGATCGAGGAGAGGGCGCCCTGCCCGGCCCGCTGGATCTCCTCCCAGCGGTGGCCGTTCTTCAGCGCGACCAGGGCCGCGACCATCGCGCACAGGATCAGCGCGACCTGGATCGGTCCGTCCAGCGCGTCCAGGCCGAACAGCGCGAGCGCGCCGGCGACCAGCAGGACCAGCACGGCCATCGGCAGGACGGCGTCCGCCACGGACGGCTCGCGCACGGGGCCCGGCGGTCCGTCCTCCGGTTCATCGGCCACCTCGGGAGCGTATCAACCATTTGCCCGATATGTCCGGATCAACGGGGCCGACGGAGCGTCAACTCCCGGCCGTGCCCCGGGACGCGCCGAGCCGGTTGCCCGCCCACACCAGGGCCGCGCCGACCCCCGCGAACGCCAGCGTGACCAGCAGGCAGGCCACCCCCACCCGGCCGTACCCGTCGGGGTGCCGCGGATCGAGGAAGGGGTACGGGTACCAGTCCACCACCGCACCCCGGATCAGCGTGTACGACAGGTAGAGCAGCGGGAACAGCAGCCAGGACAGCGCCCGCTGACGGCTGATCGGGCGCCGCGGCGGGTCGGCCAGCCAGTCGGCCAGCAGCACCAGCGGCAGCAGCCGGTGCACCACGGTGTTCACCCAGGGCAGCAGCGGGCCGAGGTCGTAGCCGGACAGCGCGACCGCGTAGACCAGACCGGTGATGGTCATGTAGAGCACCACCCCGCCCCGCACCAGGTCCGGCACCCGGCCCCGGCCGAGCAGTCCGAGGGTGCCACCGACCAGCAGCACCACCACCGCGGCCATGTTGCTCAGGTTGGTGAAGTAGCTGAAGAAGTTGGCCATCGACAGATCCAGCAGCACGGTCCGGTGCGCCTGGACCCCCAGCGCGACGGCGGCCAGCAGGCCGAAACCGAGTCGCAGCACGTTCAGCACCCGGTCCCGCACGGGCCACCGCCTTCACCTCGTCCGACCGTTGCGATCATCATGACGGCGAAGCGGCGGCCCGGCGCTGCGCCGCTCCGGCCCGGCGTGTCGGGTCAGGCGTGGGTGCCGCCGTCGATCCGGATCTCGGTGCCGGTGACGAAGGCACCGTCGTCCGAGGCCAGCATCGCCACCACCGAGGCCACCGCCTCGGGGCCGGCGAAGCCGTACCCGTTGCCGGACTGCAGGGCCGGGCTGAGCTTGGCGAACAGCGACATGTCGGCGTCGGCCGGGATGCCCGGACCGCGGTTCTGACCGCTGCTGCCGGAGGCGTCGGTCATCCCGCTGCTGATCGAGCCGGGCGCGACCGAGACCGCGCGCAGGCCCTGCTTGGCGTACTCGGCGGCCAGGGTGTGGGTGAAGGACTGCACCCCGCCCTTGCTGGCCGCGTACGCCGCCATGTACGGGTGGGCGAAGGCCGCCGAGGTGGAGCTGAAGTTGACCACCACGCCGCGCCCGGTGGCGAGCAGGGCGGGCAGCGCCTCACGGGTCATCAGGAACGTGCCCGTCAGGTTGACCCGCAGGACGGTGTTCCACAGCTCCAGGCCGGTGCGGTCGGTGTGCTCCGAGCGCAGGATGCCGGCCGCGTTGACCAGGGCGTCGAGGCCGCCGAGGGCCTCGATCGCGGCGGCCGTGCCGGCCACCGCCGAGGCCTCGTCGCCGATGTCGACGGTGAGCGTGGTCAGCCGCCCGTCGGTGCCGTCGGCGGCGGCCAGCTCCCGGGTGGCGGCCAGCCCGGTCCCGGCCACGTCGGCGCCGACGACCCGGCCGCCCTCGGCCAGGATGCGGCGGACGGTGGCCTGGCCGATGCCGGAGCCCGCGCCGGTGATCAGTACGCGGCGGCCCTCGAAGCGGTTCATGGTGCTCTCCTGCTGGACGATCCGATGGTTCGTCCTGCACGGTACGCCGAGATGGCACGTTGTGCCACTCGCGCATCCCGTGCCTGTCCGGCACTAGACTCGCCCCGTGCCCGACCAACGCCCCTCCCTCACCGAGCGCCGCAAGGCCGCCACCCAGCAGGAGATCGCGCTCGCCGCCGCCCGGCTGTTCGCCGAACACGGGGCGGCCGGCTGCACCGCCGAGGCCATCGCCCGCTCGGCCGGGCTCTCGCTGCGCACCTTCTACCGGTACTTCCGCACCAAGGAGGACGCCGTCGGGCCGCTGCTCTCCGGCGGGGTCAGGCACTGGGTCACCGAGCTGGCGCTCAGCCCGCCCGAGCTCTCCGTCCCCGAGGCGCTGGAGCACTCCGCCCGGATCGCCCTGACCCCCTCGGACGAGTACCCGGCCGCCACCTTCGAGTGGGTCCGCGGGCTGCTCCGGCTCACCCCCGCCGAACCCGACCTGCTCGCGGTCTGGCACCGGGTCCACCACGAGTCCGAACTCGCCCTCGCCCCGGTGATCGGCACCCTGGCCGGGCCGGCCGCCGACCCGCTGGAGCTGCGGCTCGCCGCGGCCGCCGCCAACACCGCGATGCGGGTGGCGCTGGAGACCTGGGCCGCGACCGAGGACGCGCCGGAGCTGATCGCCGACCTCGGCGCCCGGTGCATCCGGGAACTGACGGCGGGTCTGCACCTCTGGCGCTGAGCGGCCGTCAGGCCCGGGCCGTCACAGGAACGTCAGAGCGGGACCACCGCCACCGGGCAGTGCGCGTGGTGCAGCACCGCGTGCACCGCGGTGCCCAGCCGCAGCCCGAGGTGCGGGGCCGGTTCGTGCCGGGCCATCACCAGCAGGGCCGCCTCCTTGGAGGCGTCGACCAGGGTGGCGGCGGTCGGGCCGCTGTAGTCCACGGCGTCGATCGAAAGCTCCGGGAACTCCTCCCGGACCGGGGCGACGGTGCGGCTCAGCAGCTGCTCGTGCAGCTTGGCCTCCTCCCCCAGCTCGTCCAGCATCGGCGCGGCCCGGGTCACGTCCGCGACCACCGGTGACCAGGTGTGCAGCGCCCGCAGCGGCAGCCCGGCGCGGAGCGCCTGCCGCGCGCCGAAGCGCAGCGCCGGTGCGTCCCGCTCCTCCCGGATCGCCACCAGCACGTGCCTGCCCTGCTCCGGCGGGACCCGGACCACCACCACCGGGCCGGTGGCGTGCGCGCAGACCCGCAGGCTGACCGAGCCCAGCAGCAGCGAGGCGAAACCGCCGTGCCCCCGGGTGCCGACCACCGCCAGCTCGGCGTGCTCGGCGGCGGTCAGGACGGCGGCCGCCGCGTCGCGCGGCACCACGTCACCGGTCGGGCTCAGGGCCGGGTGCGCGGCCCCGACCAGGGCCAGCGCCTCGTCCAGGACGGCCTGTGCGTTCTTCAGGATCAGATCGGTCACGGCGGCACCGGCCCGGGGCGAGAGGGTCACCGTCCCGGTGTTGACGGCGTACACCAGGTGCAGCCCGCACCCGCGCCGTTCGGCCTCCTGGGCGGCCCAGTCGGCGGCCACCGCGGCATGGGGCGAGCCGTCCACCCCGACCACCACACCTGCGGGGGATCGAATGTCCATGATCGCCTCCGAAGCGTCGACGCCTCCCTCCAGCATGCGCCTCGGGACAGCCGAAAGGGGCCCCCGCAGGGGCCCCTCCCGGTGCGCGGTCAGGCCTTCGACTGCTCCCACTCGGTGCGGTAGTCGAGGAAGATCTGCCGCAGGTGGTGGCCGATCTTCAGGTAGTCGAGGTCGTCCAGGTTGGCCAGCGAGACCCGGACCGACCACTCGGGGCCGTCGAAGCCGCCGCCGTTCAGCAGCACCACACCGGTCTGCTCGGCCAGCCGGAACAGCGGCTCGGTCGCCTCGTAGGTCTTCTCCAGGTAGGCCGCGAACTCCGGCCCGGCGGTCCGCTCGGCCTCCGCCAGCAGGTCCAACTCGATGTAGTACCCGGCCCGTTGCGGGTCGTCGGCGATCTTCATCTCGGAGCCCTCCAGCAGCAGGGCCAGCCGCTGGTGCACGATCTCCTGCACCTTGGCCTTGTACGCCTTGCCCTCGGGCAGCAGCGCGAACAGCGAGAACAGCGACATCTGCACCTGCTGCGGCAGGCTCAGCCCGGCGGTGTGGTTGAGCGCCACCTGCCGGGAGTCGGCCACCAGCCGGTCGATGAAGCGGATCTTCTCCGGCTCCAGGGTCAGGGTGCCGTACCGCTTGTTCAGCCGCGCCTTCTCCTCGGCCGGCAGCTTCGCCAGCATCTCGTCCAGCACGTTGTCCTTGTGCAGGCCGATCACGCCCAGCCGGTGGCCGGTGCAGCCGTAGTGCTTGGAGTAGGAGTACACCAGCAGGGTGTTGCGCGGCAGGTCGGCGGCGATGGTGCGGAAGCCGTTGACGAAGGTGCCGTACACGTCGTCGGTGACGATCAGCAGGTTCGGGTTCTTGGTCGCCACGATCTGCTTGATCTGGTCGGCGACCCGCTGGGAGAGCGCCAGCGACGGCGGGTTGGAGGGGTTGACCAGGCAGACCAGCTTGACCGCCGGGTCCTCCAGCTTGGCCACCTCCTCGGTCGGGTAGCGCCAGCCGCGCACGCCGGTCTCGGCGAAGTTGGACGCCTCGACCTTGACCACGTCGAAGTCGAAGGTGTCCAGCTCGGCGATCTCGATGTACGGGGTGAACACCGGCACCATCAGGGCGATCTTGTCGCCCTTCTTCAGGATGCCGTTCTTCATCAGCGAGTCGAAGATGTAGCACATCGCGGCGGTGCCGCCCTCGGTGGCGAACAGGTCGAGCTGGTCGGCCGGCGCCCGGTCGTCCATCAGCTCCTCGCGCAGGTAGCCCCGGACCACCTGCTCACCGTGCGTCAGCATCCGGTCCGGCACCGGGTAGTTGTCGCCGATGGTGGAGTCGGCCAGCTCGTGGATCCAGGCGTCCCGGTCGAAGCCGAACCGCTGCACGGCCAGTTCGATCGAGGCGGTCAGCAGCTCGATGCCGGGCAGCTCGGGGTGCGAGCGGGTGAACTTGTCGTAGCGCTCGGCGATGCCCTGCTTCTCCGGCATGCCGCCCAGGTTGTCGGCGGTCCACACCCGGCGGCTCTCGGAGAGCGAGAAGTGGCCGAGCGCCAGGAACGCCTCGCGCGGACCGGTGGCGATCCAGTTCGGGTTGCCGCGCCCGGCGTTCAGCATGTGCGCGTTCGACTTGCCCTTCTGCCCGGGCTGGTCGGCCTGGTACGCCTCGGCCAACTCGATGAAGCGGCCCTTGAGTTCGAACGGGCTCAGCTGGGCCAGTCGGCGGATCTCGTCGCGGCTGATGGAAGGCTTGCTCATGAGGGTCTCTCTCCTAGCCGAGCAGGGCGACGATGATGGCGCCCCAGATGGTCAGCAGGACGTTGCCTGCCGCGTACGGGATGGTGTAGCCGAGCGTCGGGATCTGGCTCTTGGCCTCTTCGTTGATGGCACCGATCGCGGCCGTGGTGGTCTGCGAACCCGCCACCACGCCCATCAGGATCGGCGTCCGGATCTTGAAGATGAAGTGCCCCACCAGCAGACCCACGATCAGCGGGATCACGGTGGCCACCGCGCCCCACACCAGCAGGCCCCAACCGGCTTGGGAGAGACCGCTGCTGAAGCTCGGACCGGCGTTGATGCCGACGATGCCGACGAAGGCGCACAGGCCGAAGGTGTCCATGAACCACTGGGCGCCGGGCGGCACGTTGCCGTAGGTGGGGTACCGGCCGCGGATCCAGCCGAAGATCAGGCCCATGATCAGCGCGCCGCCGGAGGTGGAGAGCGAGATCGGCACCCCGCCCGCGGTCAGCGCCGGGATGCCGATGCAGCCGCCGAGGAAGATGCCCAGGCCGACCCAGATCATGTCGGTGGCGAAGCTGGTCGGCACCGACTTGCCGAGCGCCGAGGTGGCCGGGTCGACCAGCCGCTTGGGGCCGGTCAGCACCAGGGTGTCGCCGCGCTCGAGCTCGGTGGAGAGCCGGTAGGGGAACTCGGCGCCGGAGCGGTAGATCTTGTCGACGAAGACGCCGACCATGAACGGCTCGCGGCGGATCTGGGCGACGGTCTTGCCCAGGTGCTCCTTGTTGGAGACCACCACGTGCAGGTTCTCGGTCTGGTAGCTGAGCAGGCCCGCGTCGTCCGACTCCGGGCCGATCTGCCGGGCCGGGTCGAACTCCACCAGGTCGTGCCGGAGCGCGCTGACCGCGATCACGTCGTCCTGCTGGATCACGGTCTGCTGGGTGTGGTCCAGGATCTCGCCGCCCCGGCGGACCCGGGTGATGTAGATCCGGCGGCCCTGCTCCTGCTGTTGCGACTCGATGTCGTCGATGGTCCGGCCGACCAGGCCGTTGCCCGCGACGGTGAAGGCGCGCAGCACCACCTCGTAGTAGCCCTCGGCCAGGTCCGGGTTGGACTCCGGGGCGTCCAGCTCGATCGCCAGCGCCTTGGAGTCCGCCTCCAGGTTGCTCTTCAGCAGCCGGGGCGCGATGTTGGCCAGCAGCACCGCGCACAGGATAGTGCCCAGCGGGTAGGTGACCGCGTACCCGATCGGCACCAGGTTCTGCTCGGCGGTGATCTGGTCGGCGGTCAGGCCCTGGATGTTGCCGATCGCGTCCTGCGCGACACCGATGACGGCGGACTGGGTGAGCGCGCCGCCCAGCAGGCCGGCGCCCAGACCCGGGCCGTAGCCGAGCATCTCGGCGAAGGCCCAGCAGACCAGCAGGCCGGTGACGCAGACCACCACGGCCACGGCGACCTGCGGCAGGCCGTCCTTCTTCAGGCCGCGGAAGAACTGCGGGCCGACCTTGTAGCCGAGGGCGAACAGGAACATGATGAAGAAGACCGACTTCACCGTCCCGTTGACGCTCACGTCGGTGACCCACCCGGTGAACAGCCCGGCGATCAGACAGCCCGTCACGGCGCCCAGCCCGATGGCCTTGTAGCGGATCTTCCCGACCAGGAAGCCGATCGCGATGGTCAGGAAGATCAGTAGTTCCGGATACGGCTTGAAGACGTGATCAGTGATCCAGTCCATCGTGGTCCTTAGCGGGGGTCAGAGGCCGATGATGCCGACCAGCACGGGGCCGGTGAGCGGGAGCAGGAAGTTGGAGATGGTGTACGTGATCGTGTAGCCGAGCATCGGCACGCTGCTCTGGGCGACATTGCTCACGGCGGTGATGGCGGGGGTGGAGCACTGCTGGCCGGCGATCGCACCGATCAGGATCGGCGGCTCGATCTTCAGCAGCTTCCGGCCGACGAACAGCGACAGGAAGGCGGGGATCACCACCATCAGGACCCCGGCCGCCGGGAGCAGCACCGGGTACTGCTTCAGCAGCGGCCCGGCGTCCGGCCCGGCCGCCATGCCGGTGACGGCGATGAAGATGGACAGGCCGAGGTCCTTCGCGGTCTGCGCCGCGACCGGCGGGTAGGCGCCGAAGGTGGGGCGCTGGGCCCGCAGCCAGCCGAACACCAGGCCGGCGATCAGGCAGCCGCCGCCGGTGCCGAGGGAGAGGTTCACCTCGCCGGCGTGGACCGTGACCATGCCCAGCAGCACGCCCGCGCAGATGCCCAGGCTCAGGTAGATGTAGTCGGCGGTGTCCTGACGGACCGTCGCGCCGACCCGGGCGGCGAAACGTTCCACCTTGGCCCTGGCGCCGACCACGGTCAGCGTGTCGCCCCGGTGCAGCTCGGTCTCGCCGACGGCGGGCAGGTGGTGGTCGACCCGCTGGATGTCGGTCAGGTAGACCCCGCCGACCGCCTCCGGTTCGGCGGCCCGGAGCGCGGCGACGGTCCGCCCGCTGACGTCCTTGCGGGTCACCACCACCTCGCGGACCGCGAGCGGGCTGTCCAGCCCCGGCACGCCGGAGGTCTCCGGGCCCAGGTCGTGGCCGGTGTCCATCACGGCCTCGCGCCGCCCGACCACCAGCACCCGGTCGCCGCGCCGCAGTTGGAGCCCGGGCTCGACCGTGAGCACCTGGTCGCCGCGCTTGACGCCCTCGATCGAGACCAGTCGGCGCGACTCGGCCTCCAGCGTGCCGACCCGGCTGCCCTCGCCCTGCGAGACCAGGTAGGTGCGGCCGACCAGCGCGGGCAGCGCCGCCTGCTCGTCCGCGCCGATGCCGCCCTCGCCGCCGCGCATCTTCTCCCAGACCGCGCGGGAGGCCTCGGGGAGCTTGATCCGCAGCAGCAGCGGAAAGATCTGGCTGGTCAGCATGACGATGCTGACCAGGCCGAACAGGTAGCAGACCGAGTACGCGGTGGCGACGTGCGCCTGGAGCTGCTGGGACTGGTCGTCGGTGATGCCGCCGAGCTGGCTGATCGCCTCCTGTGCGGTGCCGACCACGGCGGACTCGGTGGCGGCTCCGGCCAGGATGCCGGCGGCGGTGCCGACGTCCAGGTCGAAGCCGACCGCGAAGCCGATCGCGAGCAGGATCACCACGGCGGCTTCCAGCACCGAGAGCACGCCGAAACGCAGGCCCTTGGCGTTCATGTTGGCGAAGAACTGCGGCCCGGCCATGTAGCCGAGCGAGAAGATGAAGAGCGCGAACGCCACGTTCTTCACGTCGCTGTTGACCGAGACGTGCTGGGCGCCGATCAGCATCGAGACGATCAGCGTCCCGCAGATCCCGCCGAGCTGGATCGGACCGACCTTGAGCTTGCCGACCAGGTAGCCGAGCGCCAGGCAGGCGAACAGGGCCAGGACGGCGTTCTCCCGCAGCAGGCTCACCTGAGCCACCGTCCGGCTGACGGTGGCTCAGGCGTGGGATCGGCAGGTCGCCAGGAGCGGATCATGCCTGCGATTACATCGCATATATAGGCTTATGTCCTTTTTGACACTCCGCTGTGGTCACTTCTTCGATGGACCGTTCGGGTCCGTCCGCCGGGGGTCAGGCCGGGACCAGCTCCTTGGCCGGAACACTCTCCTCCGCCTCGATCCGCAGCTCCGGGAGCAGCCGGTCCAGCCAGGCCGGCAGCCACCAGTTGGCCCGGCCGAGCAGCGTCATGGTGGCCGGGACCAGCAGCAGCCGGACCACGGTGGCGTCCACCAGGACGGCGGCCGCCATCCCGACGCCCATCATCTTCACCGTGATGTCCGGGTCCAGTGCGAAGCCGATGAAGACCGCGACCATGATGGCCGCCGCGCTGCTGATCACCCGTCCGGTCGCCGACAGGCCGCGCACCACGCTGCCCCTGGCGTCCCCGGTGGCCAGCCAGTCCTCCCGGACCCGGGCCAGCAGGAAGACCTCGTAGTCCATCGACAGCCCGAACAGCACGGTGAACATCAGGATCGGCACCCAGCTGGAGACCGGGACGGCGTGCGGCAGGCCGAGCAGGTGGGCGCCCGTGTCGGTCTGGAACACCGCCGTGGTCACCCCGTACGCGGCCGCCACCGAGAGCAGGTTCATCGCCGCCGCCTTGACCGCCAGCACCGGCGCCCGGAACAGCAGGGTGAGCAGGATCAGCGAGAGCGCCACCACGAACGGGACCACGATCCAGAGCCGTTCGCTCAGCCGGGCCGAGATGTCCGCGAACACCGCGACCACCCCGGTCGCCTCCGCGCCGGCCGGCAGCAGGCCGCCGCGCAGCCGGTCCAGCAGCTCGGTGGTCCGCTCGTCCTGCGGCCCGGTGCTCGGCCGGACCGAGACCACCGCCGCGTCACCGGCCCGGTTCTGCACCGCGGGCGCGACCGCCGCGATCCCCGGGTCGGCCTTCAGCCGGGCTTCCAGGGCCGGGAGTTCGGCGGCCGGCAGGGTGCGCAGGTCGATCGCGATCACCAGCGGACCGTTCGCCCCCGGGCCGTACGCGTCGGCCACCAGGTCGTACGCCTTGCGGGTGGTGTTGTCCGCCGCCTGGCTGCCCGCGTCCTGCGGCCAGGTCCGCATCCCGAGCATCGGCGCGGCCAGCGCGAGCAGCACCACCAGCGAGGCCAGCCCGGCGGCCAGCGGACGGCGGCCGATCAGCTCGGCCCAGCGCTCCGTCCGGGTCGGCCCGGTGGCGGCCTTCCTGGTCGGGTCGGACCGCTCGGAGCGGCGCAGCAGGCGCGGCCCGGCCAGCGAGCAGAGCGCCGGGACCAGGGTCAGCGAGGCCAGCATCACCGCGCCGACCACGGCGAAGGTCGCGTAGCCGAACGAGGCGTAGGTGGACAGCCCGGCCAGCCGCAGCCCGAGCAGCGAGACCAGCACCGTGGCCCCCGCGACCACCACGGAGGACCCGGCGGTCGCGGTCGCCTCGGCGGCGGCCTGCTCCTTCGTCAGCCCCTTCCGCAGGCCCTCGACATGACGGCTCACCAGCAGCAGCGCGTAGTCGATGCCCACCCCCAGGCCGACCATGGTGGCCACCGTCGGGGCGGTCGCGCTGATGTCGGTGACGGCCGCCAGCAGGGTGGTCAGCGCGGTGCCGAGGCCGAGCCCGGCCAGCGCCACCAGCAGCGGCAGCCCGGCCGAGACCAGGGTGCCCAGGGCGATCACCAGGATCACCAGCGCGGCCACCACGCCGACCAGCTCGGCGGTGCCGTCCGGGGCGGAGAAGTTCTCCGGCAGCTGGCCGCCGAACTCCACCTGGAGCCCGGCCGCCTCGGTCGGCCGCCCGGCCCCGCGCAGCGCGTCCAGGCCCTCGGAGCCCTTGAACTCGGTGATCAGCGCCCGGTAGGAGACCTGGAGCAGGGCGGTGTCGCCCCGCTCGGAGAGCACCGGCTCGCCGACCGAGCCGACCTTCGGCAGGGCGGTCAGCCGCTGCCGCAGCTCGGCCAGCACCGGCTCCGGCAGCCGGTCGCCCTCCCGGTCGTGCACGACGACCCGGGCGCCCGCCCCGGACATCTCCGGGAAGCGCTCCGCCAGCAGGTCCCCGCCGGCGGTCGAACGGGTACCGGGGACCCGGTAGTTGTCGCGCGGCTCGCCGCCGAGGGCGGCGGCCAGGCCGAAGGCGGCGACCAGGATCAGGAGCCAGGCGAGCAGGGTCCGCCACGGTCTGGCGGCGGCGGCGCCACCCAGGCGGCCGAGGAACGAGGACATGCGGGAGCCTTCCGGCGGTTTCCGTTGAGACTCCCCCAGCCTGCACACCCGCACTTGGAACCCACTTGGCGCCGGCCACCGCCCCCGGCAGCAGCGATCCAAGGCCGCCGAACGGCAACGGCCCAGAGCCTCCGGCGGCGGGGCGTCGGGGTGCTGCGGGGTCTGCCTCGGCGGACGTCACCCGTGCGCAGCCGGGTCAGCTGCCTTCGTCTTCGCCCCGGCCCCCGAATCGCAGCCCCGGGTGGGCGGCCGCCGGACGGCGGCCGCCCCGGCTCCCTGGTGGCGGGCCGTCAGCGCAGGGCCGGCAGCACCGTCTCGGCCACCCGGTAGGCCTCCTCCAGCAGCGGGTTGCCGGACAGGATGAAGGTGTCCACGCCCAGGTCCTGGTACTCCCGGAGCCGCTGCACCACCTGCCGGGTGCTGCCGACCACGGCCGTGCCGGGGCCGGGGCGGAACAGGCTCATGCCGGGCCACAGGTTGGGATGGGTCTCCAGCTCCCGGGCCCGGGCCGGCACCCGGCCGCCGTGCTGGCGGAACTGCCGCTGCCAGCCGACCCCGTCCTCGGCGCCGTCCCCCAGCATCCGGGTGTACGTGGCCTCGCTGGTGACGTCGAGCAGCCGGTCGGCGGCCGCCCAGGCCTGCTCCTCGGTGTCGCGGACGATCAGGTGCAGCCGCAGCCCGAGCCGCAGCGTCCGCCCGTGGTGGGCGGCCCGCTCGCGGACCTGCCGGAGCTTCTGCTCCAGCAGGTGCGGCGGCTCGCCCCAGGTCAGGTAGACGTCGACGTGCTCGGCCGCCATCTCGATCCCCGGTGCCGAGGAGCCGCCGAACCACAGCGGGGTGTGCGCCCCGCCCTGGACCGGTGCCAGCTCGCGCAGCGAGCTGCCCGCGCCCGGCAGGTCGTAGAACCGGCCCTTGTGGTCGAAGACCTCACCGGCCGTCAGGCGCTTGACGATCGACCAGTACTCGGCGCTGAGTTCGTAGCGCTCGTCGTGCTCCAGGTGCAGGCCGGACTGGCGCAGCTGCTCGGTGGAGCCGTTCACCACGTTGAACCGCAGCCGGTCCGGGCCGAACAGCTGGCTGAAGCTGAGCGCCATCTTGGCCAGCAGGGTCGGCGAGATCAGCCCGGGGTGCACGGCGAGCAGCGGTTTGAAGCTCGGCCGGGTGACGGCGGCCAGCGCGCTCGCCAGCGGCCAGACGTCGTACAGGTCGGTGGCGAACAGCGCGCCGTCGTAGCCGAGCCGGTCGGCGGCGACGCCGAGCTGCTGGAGGTAGGCCAGGTCGACGCCCCGGCGGCCCTCGGGCTCCCAGGGGAAGGCGCCCTCGCGCGGGATGACGTACCAGAGGATCTCGGGGGTGGGCATCAGCGGGCTCCGAGGACGGCGTCGGCGACGGTGATCGGGGTGGGCAGGAAGCCGGCCGCGGCCAGGATGTCGGCGGCCTCCTGCTGTTCGGCCAGGAAGGCGGCGGAGACCGGCTCCAGCTTCCAGGGCAGGGCTTCGAGCGCCTGCCGCCAGTCGGCCTCGGTGCCGCCCTGGTCCGCGGCGGCGATCGCGGCCGCCTCGTCCAGGTGCGCGGCGGCCCAGGCGTCCGCCTGGCCGAGCGCGGCCACGATGGCCTCGACCAGCCCGGGGTGGGCGAGCGCGAAGTCCCGGCGGGTGAAGAAGACGGACCGGTCGGTGATCACCTCGCCGGCCTCGGCCAGGACGCGGACCGTACCGGAGCGGCGGGCGGCGGCCAGCTCGGCGCCCTGCGCCACCCAGGCGTCGATCCGGCCCGCGAGCAGCTGCTCGTAGGAACCCCCGTCCGAGCGCAGCGCGGTGATGTCGGTGCCGTACGAGAGCCCGGCCCCGGCCAGCGCCTTGGCGGTGAAGTGGGTCTGCCAGGAGCCGATCGCCAGCGCGACGGTCCGGCCGCCGAGGTCGGCGACGGTCCGGATCGGGCTGTCGGCGGCGACCAGCAGCGCGCCGTGGCCCGGCCGCGGTGCCGAGACGGCGGCGTAGACCAGGTCGTGCCCGGCGGCCTGGGCCGAGAGCGGCGGGGTGGAGCCGGTGCCGCCGAAGTCGATGGTGCCGTCCGCGAGGGCCCCGGCGGTGTCGAGGCCGCCGACCTGGTGCCAGGCCACGGTCTCGCCGAGCGGGGCCAGGGCGGCCTCCAGCAGGCCGAGCCGGGAGAGGTGGTACAGCGAGGGGTTGGCGTTGTGCACACCGATGTTGACAGTCATTCAGTTCGCTCCAGCGGGAATCGGGGTGTGCACGCCGAGGTCGGCGAGCAGGCGGCGCCTGAGGTCGGCGAAGGCCGGGTCGGCGGGGTCGCGGGGGTGGTCGATGGGGATCCGCTGGTCGGTGACCAGCTTGCCGTCGCGCAGCACCGCGACCCGGTCGGCCAGCCGGACGGCCTCCTCGACGTCGTGGGTGACCAGCAGTACGGCCGGTCGGTGGGCCCGGCACAGCTCGCCGACCAGGTCCTGCATCCGCAGCCGGGTCAGCGCGTCCAGGGCGGCGAACGGCTCGTCCAGCAGCAGCAGTTCGGGCTCCCGGACCAGCGCCCGGGCCAGCGCGACCCGCTGCGCCTCGCCGCCGGACAGGGTGGCGGGCCAGGCGTCGGCGTGCCGCTCCAGGCCCACCTCGGTCAGCGCCCGCAGACCGGTCTCCCGGCTCGCCGCGCCGCGCGGCAGACCCACCGTCACATTGGCCAGCACCTTCTTGGAGGGCACCAGGCGCGGCTCCTGGAAGACGACGGTACGGGCCTCGGGGACCAGCACCGTCCCGGCGTCGTGGTGGTCGAGCGCACCGAGGATGCGCAGCAGGGTGGTCTTGCCGGTGCCGCTGGCACCCAGCAGGGCCAGGAACTCGCCCCGGGCGATCTCCAGGTCCAGGCCGTCCAGCACGTGGCGGTCGCCGAAGGTGCGGCGCAGGCCGCGCAGGTGCACGGCGGTGTCGGGGGTGACGGTCATCGCTGGGCTCCCTGGGTGCGCCATGGCATGAGCAGTCGTTCCAGCAGGCGGACCACACCGTCCGCGAGCAGCCCGATCAGGGCGTAGACCAGGATGCAGACGGTCAGGATGTCGGTGCGGGAGTACTCCTGCGCGGTGGACATCAGATAGCCGATCCCGGCGGTGGAGTTGATCTCCTCGGCGGCGATCAGCGCGATCACGCTGAGCGTCATCGACAGCCGCAGGCCGGAGAGCAGCGACGGCAGCGCGCCGGGCAGGACCACCTCGCGCACCAGCGCGGCCCGGCCCATCCCGAAGCTGCGCATCGCCTCCACCAGCTTGCGGTCGGTGTTGCGCACCCCGCCGGCGGTGGAGACGTACATCGGGAAGCTGGTGGCCACCGCGATCAGCACCACCCGGGCGGTCTCGCCGATGCCGAACCACACCATGAACAGCGGCACCAGCGACAGGAACGGGATGGTGCGCAGCAACTGCACCGAGGAGTCGAGCAGTTCCTCGCCGAGCCGGGAGAAGCCGGTCAGCACGCCGAGCGCGAGCCCGATGCCCGCGCCGATCAGCAGCCCCGAACCGGCCCTGGTCAGCGAGACCGAGAGCGCGTCGGCGAGCTGGCCGCTGCTCCACAGCTCGCCGAGTGCCTGCAGCACCGCGCCGGGCGAGGCCAGCAGGTCGGTGGTCAGCAGGCCGGTCGCGGAGGCGGTGTACCAGGCCAGCAGCACCACGAGCGGGCCCAGGGTGCGCAGGCCGAGGGCGAGCCCGGGCCTGCGCCTGCGGGCCGTCCGGGGCCGCGGGGCGACCAGGTGGGTGGTGGTCATCCGGCGCTCCCCGGGAGGGTGTTGACGTCGATCAGGTACGGCTTGACGTCGAAGAAGCCCTTGGTGATGCCCTGGTCGGCGAAGAACTGCGCGACCGAGTGGAACCGGGTCAGATCGGCCTCGGTGATCGGCTGGGCGGTGCCCTTCGCCTTGTCGATCGGGATCTGGATCGCCTGCTGTGCGGGGCTGACCGCCTCCGGGCCCGCCGTGGTCTTCACGTTCAGGTACGCCGCCGGGTCCTGCTGCTGCTTGAGTCCGGCCTCGTGCAGGTAGTCGTACAGCGCCTTGACCACGGCGGGGTGCGCGTCGGCGAACTTGGTGCGCACCGTCCAGACGGCGTGGTTGTCCGAGCCGACCTGGCCGCCGGTGACCAGGAAGTGCGCGTTGCGGTCCGCGAGTTGGGGGACGGCGTAGGTGCCCCAGGTGGACCAGGCGTCGACCTGGCCGGAGTTGAAGACCGGGGCGATCTGGTTGGGCTGGAGGTAGACCCGCTCGACCCGGTCGACCGGGATGTCGTTCTGCTTGAGCGCCTTGAGCAGCAGGTACTCGCTGGTGCCGCCGTGCCAGACCGCGATCTTCTTGCCGACCAGGTCCTGGACGGTCTTGATCGGGGAGTCGTTCTTCACCAGGATGCCCTCGCCCAGCTGGTCGGGGGCGACCGCGGCGAACAGCTTGAAGCCCGGCGACTGGGCCAGCGCGGCGGTGGCGGAGGTGATCGAGCCCTGGGCGAAGTCCAGTGCGTCGGCGTCGAGTTGCTGGGCGGCGGGGGCGAAGGGCCCTGCAGTGCCGGTCCAGGCCACCTTGGCGTTGACCTTGGCCAGGGCCTTGGCGAGCGAGCCGTCCTTCTTGGCCAGCGCCAGCAGGCCGGAGTTGCCGTCCTCGGGGATCCGGACCTCGATCTGCCCGGCCCGGTCGCCGGCGGCCGCGCCGCCGTCACCGGCCGAGGAGCCGCAGGCGGCGAGGCCCAGCAGGGCGGCGGTCAGGAGTGCGGCGGACGGGAGCCAACGGGGGTTCATGGTGTGTCGCTTTCTGCGGAGGTGTCAGACGCCGGTGCGGCGGCGGGAGGCGAGCAGGGTGCGGGCCTGCTCCAGCGGTGCGGGGTCGGCCCAGGACCGGACGTCGACCCGTTCGGGCAGGAAGCCCTGGGTGGAGAGGAAGCGCTCCTGCTGCGCCAGCAGGTCCAGCCGTTCGTCGGAGAGGTCGAGTTGGAGCGAGTGCCCGGTGTCCTGCCGGTAGGCGCCCGCCACGCCGTCCGCCCCGGCGCCGGTCTCGGCGCTCAGGATGCGGGCCAGCTCGGCGGGCCGGTCGCGGGCCCAGTCGGCGGCCTCGACCAGCACCGCGAGGAACCGCGCCACCAGGTCGGGACGCCGGTCGAGCAGCCGCTGGTGGACGGTGATCGGACGCGGGGTGCCGTTGTTGACCCGGGCCCGGCGGTCCGGGAGGGCGTCCAGGTCGACCGCCACCACCGCGCCGTAGCGGGCGGCGGCCTCGACCGCGAGTGCGCCCTTGACGTAGACCGCGTCCACCCGGCCGTCCCGCAGGGCGGCCAGCTCGCCCTCCCACTGGCCCTGCGGCGAACCGGCCACCTCGGTCAACTCGGCGTCGGCCAGGGTGAGTCCGGCCTGCGCCAGGGCTCCGGCGAACCCGCTGAGCGCCATCGCCCGCCAGAAGTCGATCCCGATCGCGTGCACCGGGACCGCCAGCCGCAGCCCGCGCAGCCCGGCCGGGTCGCGCACCCCGCTGTCGGCCCGGACCAGGATCGACTGCCGCTCCTCGATCCAGGTCAGCGCGACCACCCTGGTCTCCTCACCCCGTGAACGGGCCCACAGCGCGGGCACGTTGCCGCCCTCGCGGAACAGTCCCTCCAGGGCGTGGGTGTAGTGGTGGTCGGCGGCCACGGCGGCGGACACGTCCTGCAGCGAGCGGACGGTGATGCCGTCGGGGGCGAACTCCTCGGCCAGCAGGCCTCGGTCGGCGGCGATCCCGGTGGCGGTGGGCACCGGGCAGCGGGTGAACCAGAGTTGGTCCATGGCGGGACTCCCAGGAAGGGGGGTGACGCCCTGACGCACGGGGGCTTTCACCACGCGGCAAGGCAGGAGGCGGAACGGGGTCGGGCAGGTCAGCGACAACAGCGGGCGGCGGACGGGCGCAGCGGTCGAGGGGTCGTCATCGTGCTGCTCCTTCCGGTCCCGGTGGCCTGGTGACAGGAGGTTTCCACGGCCCGACCGGAAGAAGCAAGGCTTTCCACATGGTGGGACCCACCTGTTGACGGACCTGTCGGACGGCGTAACCCGGGTTCATGTTCCGGTCACACTTGCCAGACTGTGGCACCGTTCGCATGCTGGGGACATGACGACGACGGACGCCCCCGCCGGGGCCCAGGCAGTCACCCGGGCCCTCGGACTGCTGCACTGCTTCCGCGACAACGCGGGTGACCTCAGCGCCTCCGACCTGGCCCGCCGGATGGAGCTGTCCGTCTCCACCTCGCACCGGCTGGCCCGCACCCTGGTCGCCGCCGGATTCCTGGAACAGGACCGGGGCACCGCCCGCTACCGCCTCGGCCCCTCGGTCGCGGAGCTGGGCCAGCTCTCCCTGCACCAGCGCGGACTGCACCGCGCCGCACCCGAGTTGGCGGCCCTGTCGGCGACCACCGCCGCCACCGCCGACCTGGCCATCCGCAGCGGCGGCCACGCGGTGATCCTGGTCGGCGGCTCCGTCCAGCCCAGCACCGGCCTGGGCCTGCGCCGGCCGCTGCACTCCACCGCGCTCGGCAAGGTCCTGCTGGCCTGGGCCCGCCCCGGCGAGGACGACCTCACCGCGCTGCCGCCGCTGGACGCCCGGACCGACCGCACCATCGTCGACCCGGCCGTACTGGCCGCCGAGCTCGACCGGGTCCGGGCCGCGGGCTACGCCCTCAACGACGGTGAATCCGCCTACGGTGTACGGACCCTGGGCATCCCGGTGCTGGACGCGACCGGCCACGCCCACTCCGCCCTGGCCGTCCGCTCCACCCCGGACGTGCTCACCGACGCCCGGCTGCCCTGGTTCCTGGCCCACGCCCGGGCCTGTGCCGAGGCGCTGGAGGTCCTACTGCTCCCGCCGGACCGGCGGCGGGTGCGCAGCTTCGACTGATCGGCCCCGGCCCGGCGCCCGGTGTCAACGGCGTGTGAACACCTCGTGGCAGCCGTGGCGGTGACGGCGGGTCAGCGGATCGGGGTCAGCGGATCAGGGCGAGGGCCGCCAGCGCCTCGGCCTCCCAGTGCGGCGCGTTCCACCCGCGGGCCAGCGCGGCGGCGAACTCGTAGTGCCCGGCGGCGCTCGGGTGGCCGAGGTAGCGGGCCAGGTCGCCGAGGGTGAGGGCGACCGGGCGCAGCGCGATCGAGGTGCTGGCCACCCCGGCGATCATGTGCCGCAGCGGCAGCAGCTCGGTGAACACGTCCTCCGCCTCGGCCCGTTCGTCCAGCGCCAGCACCACCATCGCCCGGACGGTGAGGAAGAACGACCGGTAGTAGTCCGACGGAACGAACCGCCTGGTGACCCGGACCGCCCTGGCCTCGGCCGGGCGGCCGAGCTCGACCAGGGCCAGGGCGCGGACGTCCTCGACGATCGCCCCGTACACCGCGCCGGCCTGCTCGATCATGGGCAGCTGCTCGGCCAGGGTGCCGTTCCGGAGCGCCACCGTGATCCGGTACAGCGCGGTGAAGCCGGCCGCGTGCAGCGACTCCCGGGCGACCAGCCCGTCGATCGCCTGCCGGTAGTGCGCCTCCGCCTCGGCCGGCCGGTCCTCGATCAGGGCCAGCATGCCGAGCTGGCAGCGGCCGACGTCGACCAGCTCCGGCAGGTGGTACGCCTCGGCGATCCGCAGCCCGGTGGCGATGTGCTCGCGCAGCGCCACCAGGTCGCCCCGGGCGGCGGCGGCGGTGCAGAACAGGTGCTCGGCCTGCCAGCGATAGGCCGGCAGGTCGTGCTCGGTGGCCAGCGCGGCCAGCTCCACCGCGATCTCGCCGCGCAGCTCGGTCTCCAGCTCGTAGTCGTGCACCCGGGCCCGGGCCGCCAGCGCGTGGGCGAGCAGCACCGGATCGCCCTCCGCGCGGGCGATCGCCACCGCCTCGGCGGCCGCGTCCCAGCCCTCCGGGCGGCCGGAGCAGTCGAACTCGTAGGTGAGCGCGTCCAGCAGGTTGCAGCGGGTGGCGGGCGCCAGGTCCGGCAGCGCGAGCAGGCCGGTCAGGGTGTCCACCGCGCCCTGGTCGATCGAGCCGTAGGCGTGCGCGACCCAGGGGGTGGGCTCGGTCCAGGAGGTCCAGGCCGCGATCGCCAGGTCGGTCCGGCCGGTCTCCCGGGCCAGCTCGACCGCGGTGCGCCGGGTCTCCAGCGCCGCCGTGATCGCACCGGCGCGGACCTGGGCCCGGAGCAGGGCGCCGAGCAGCTCGATCCGGCGGGCCGGGCGGTCGTCCCGGCCCGGCGGCACCAGCTCCAGATTGGCCAGGGCCTGCCGGAGCAGCGCCGCACAGGTCTCGTGCGCGTAGCGCCGCTCGGCCGCCTCGGCGGCCCGGACGCAGTGCTCCACCGCGAGCCGGGCGGTGGCGGCGGACGCGGCCCGGGTGAAGTGGTGGGCCAGGGCCGAGAGCTGACCCGGCCTCAGCTCGGCGAGCGCGGCCCCGACCCGGCCGTGCAGCCGGGCCCGGCGCAGGCCGCTGAGGTCCGCGTACAGGGTGTCCCGGACCAGTGCGTGGGTGAACCGGACCACCCCGGGGCCCGGCTCGGTGAGCAGCCCGCCGGCCAGTGCCGTCTCCAGTGCGGCGAGCAGCTGGTCCTCGGTCCGGTCGGTGGCCGCCAGCAGCAGGTCGACCTCGGCCTCCCGGCCGACCACGGCGGCCAGCCTGAGCACCTCCACGGTGTCGGCCGGCAGCCCGTCGAAGCGGCGGCGCAGCACGTCGCCGACCCCCTGCGGGACTTCGGTGACCGCGACCAGGGCGCCCTCGCCGGCCAGCAGCCGGGCGCTCTCGCGGAGGTAGAACGGGTTGCCGCCGGTCCGTTCGGCCAGGGCGGCGACGGTCGCCCGGTCCACCGCGGTCGGGCAGACGGCCGCGATCAGCCGGCCGGCCTCCGCCTCGTCCAGGCCGGGCAGCGGCAGCCGCCGGGGCGACAGCCGGGCCAACTGGGCCAGGGTCTCCGTGAGTTCACCCTCGCCGGGGCGGTGGGCCACGATCAGCAGCAGCCCGGGGACGGCCGGGCCGGTGGCCAGCTCGGCGAGCAGGGCCCGGGTCTCCTGGTCGGCGGCGTGCAGGTCGTCCAGCACCACGGCCACCGGCCGGTCGGCGGCGGCCCGGCGGAGCCAGTCGGCCACCGCGCGGTGCAGCCGGAACCGGCCCGCCAGCGCGTCGTTGCCCCAGCGCGCGGCGTACTCCTCCGCCTCCAGCAGCGGGGCCAGCACCTCGGCCTCGGCGGGCCCGGGGCCGACCTGGCCGGCCAGCTCGCGGAGCGCCTCGGTCCAGGCCCAGGCGGGCGGTGCGCCCTCGCTCTCCGGACACCGGCCTGCGGCCACCAGCCAGCCGGCGGCGGTGAGTTCGGCCCGCAGCTGCTGCAGCAGCGTGCTCTTCCCGGCTCCGGCCTCCCCGCTGACCAACACCACCGAGCGCGCGCCGCCGACCGCCTCGGCCGCCGCCTCCCGCACCGTCCGCAGCTCGTCCACCCGGCCGACGAACAGCTCCTGCGGCGGGGCCGGCGGCCTGGCGGCGGCGATGAGTTCGGTCCGCTGGTTGAGGATCGCCGACTCCAACTCAGCCAGCGCGGGGCCGACATCGAGCCCGAGGTCGGCCGCCAGCAGGGTGCGGGCCCGGCGCAGCGCGTCCAGCGCCTCGGCCTGCCGGTTCCCGGTCCAGAGCGCCAGCGCCAGCAGCCGCCACCCCTCCTCCCGGAACGGGTGCTCCTCGGTGAGCGCCACCGCCGCCGGCACGGCGGTGCCGCAGTCGCCCTGCTCGACCGTCAGCGCGATCGACAACTCCCGTGCGCTCAGCCTCAGTTCGTTCAGCCTGGCCACCTCCCGGAGCGCCCAGGGCTGCTCGGCGAACTCCGCGTACGCCTCGCCGTCCCAGAGCTCCAGCGCCTCCCGGACCGGCCCCGGCCGGCGCAGCTCCCTGGCTCGGGCCACCAGCCGTTCGAAGTCCCGGGCGTCCAGCGCCCCCGGCTCCGGCAGCCGCAGCGCGTACCCGGGCGCCTCGCTCACCAGCACCCGGGCCGGCTCGCGGGGTCCGCGCGCGGGCTCCAGCACCCGCCGCAGGTTGGAGATGTACGCCTGCAGCGAGGCCGCCGCCTTGGCCGGTGGGCGGCCGCCCCACAGGCCGTCGACCAACCGGTCCGCGGCCACCACGGCGCCGCCGGCCACCAGCAGCTGTCCGAGCACCCCGCGCTGCCTCGGCCCGCCGAGCCCGACCCGGACTCCGTCCACCTCGGCCGCCAGCGCTCCGAGCACCTTGATCCGGACCGTGCCCACTCCCTGCACCAGCCCTCCCCCGACCACGTTCCTGGTCACCGAGCCTATGCGATCGGCCCGGCCCCGCTCCAAGGGGACTCCAAGTGCGGCGCCGGGCCGCGGCCCGGCCGGTTCACCGTAGGGATGGTCACGGTGCGGACGGTCAAGATGCGGACGGATCGCGGTGCGGGGCCGGGGCACCGCCGGGCGGCTCAGCCGAGCCCGGCGCGGACGGCCGGGGCGACCTCGGTGGCGAAGAGTTCGAGCTGTTCGTGCTGGAGCGACTCGGTGAGGGAGTCGACGCCGATGTTGGCCACCTCATTGCCGAAGGCCTCGTGGTAGCGGTGGATCTTGTCGATCACCTGCTGCGGGCTGCCGACCAGGGCCGAGCCGCGGTCGAGGGCGTCCTCCAGCGAGGTGAAGGGGGAGTTGTTGTGCCGGCCCGCCGCCGAGTCGAACAGCGCGTTCCAGTACGGCCGGAAGCCCTCGACCGCGTCCTGCGAGCGCGGGGCGATGAACAGTCCGCCGAAGCCGGTGCCGACCCTGGCCTGGGCCGGGTCGTGGCCGTAGTGCTCCCAGCGCTCGCGGTAGTGGTCGACCAGGGCGGCGTACTTGGGGAGCGGGTGGAAGCTGTTGGCGGAGAACAGCGGGTCGCCGTACCGGGCGGCCAGGTCGGTGGACCGGCGGCTGGTCGCGCTGCCGTGCCAGACCGGGATCGGCTGCTGGAGCGGCCGGGGGTAGGTGGTCACCTCGGCGAGCGGGGCCCGGAAGCGGCCGTGCCAGCTGACCTTCTCCTCACGCCAGAGCCGGTGCAGCAGACCGTAGTTCTCCTCCAGGTAGTCCCACTGCTGGTCCTCCGTCAGGCCGAACAGGCCGAAGTGCCGGGGGTCGTTGCCCTTGCCGATGATCAGCTCCACCCGGCCGCCGGAGAGCTGGTCCAGCAGGGCGTAGTCCTCGGCCACCCGGACCGGGTCGAGGACGCTGAGCACCGTGACGGTGGTGAACAGCCGGATGGTCGAGGTCCGGGCCGCGATCGCGCTCAGCAGCACCGGCGGGGCGGGCGAGAGGAACGGCTCGCCGTGCCGCTCCCCCACGCCGTAGCCGTCGAAGCCGAGCCGCTCGGCGGTGACGGCCTGGTCGATCACGTTCTCGAGCTTCTGCTGCGGGGCGTACTGACGGCCGGTCACCGGATCGGGGCCGTTGGACACCAGGGACGAGACGATGAACCGCATGGCGGTCTCCTTGCGAACGGCGGCGGCCGCACCCGTCCCCGGGCAGCAGCTGTCGCCCGTACGGAGGGGGACGGCACCGGGAGAGAGGTGGAGGGCGCGTCAGCGCACGGTGCCGCGAAGGCGACAACAACGGCGGAGGACGGAACGGTCGGACACAACCCGCTCCCCTCGACTCGGCCGCGTACCACTGATCTCCGGCGAGCCTATGCCGGGCGCCCGGAGCACGGCAAGGGTCATCGGCTGCGCAGCAGCACCGCCGAGAGCGGCACGAACCCGCCGGTCCCACCGCTGGTCCCGCCGCCGGTCCCACCGTCCGACAGCCGGCGGAGCAGAGCGATCGAGATCCGCTCCCCCTGCGCCTTGGCCCGGTCGGCCAGCGGGCCGCTGTACAGGCCGTCCACGGTGGCGTTCCAGAGCTGCAGCCAGCGGCCGAAGTGCAGGGCGGTGAGCGGCTGTTGCCCGTTCAGCGCGGCATGGGGGGCGAACAGGTCGCGCCGGTACTCGGCACTCCGCAGCAGCGCCCGCTCCCAGAAGTCCGCGATGTGCGGCAGGTGCCGCTCCAGGTCCGTCCCGGCGAAGTACGGCCCGATCACCGGATCGGCGAACGCCGCGCCGTAGAACCGGCGCAGCAGCAGTTCCAGGTCGGCCCGGTCGGCCAGATCGACCAGGTCGGACATCGGGGCTCCTCTCCCTGGGTCGTACGCCAGCGTACGGCGCGGCTCGGGAACCCGGCAGGGCCGATGGTCCCGGTCGGGCGGGCGGAACTGGCAGGATGCCTGCATGATGACGTACCGCGCTGCCGATGACCGCTACTCCTCGATGACCTACCGCCGGGCCGGCCGCAGCGGAGTGCTGCTGCCCGCGATCTCGCTCGGCCTGTGGCACAACTTCGGTGACACCCAGCCGCTGGAGGTGCAGCGCGCCGTGCTGCGCCGGGCCTTCGACCGGGGCGTCACCCACTTCGACCTGGCCAACAACTACGGCCCGCCGTACGGCAGCGCCGAGAAGAACTTCGGCACCCTGTACGCGCAGGACTTCCGCCCGTACCGGGACGAGCTGTTCATCGCCTCCAAGGCCGGCTACGACATGTGGCCGGGCCCGTACGGCGACGGCGGCAGCCGGAAGTACCTGCTGGCCAGCCTGGACCAGTCGCTCGGCCGGATGGGCCTCGACTACGTCGACGTCTTCTACTCGCACCGCTACGACCCCACCACTCCGCTGGAGGAGACCATGGGGGCGCTCGACACCGCCGTGCGGTCGGGCCGGGCGCTGTACGCGGCGATCTCCAACTACCCGGCGGAGCAGCACCGCGAGGCGGTGGCGATCCTGCGCGAGCTGGGGACGCCGGTGCTGCTGAACCAGTCGCGCTACTCGATCCTGGACCGGGGCGTCGAGGACGCCGTGCTGGACGCGGTCGGCGAGACCCAGACCAGCCTGATCGCGTACTCGCCGCTGGCCCAGGGCCTGCTGACCGACCGCTACCTCTCCGGCGACGTCCCGGTCGGCTCGCGGATGTCGGTCGGGCACTTCCTCAAGGAGGAGGCGCTGACCGGGGCCAAGCTGGAGCAGCTGCGGTCGCTGGCCAAGGTCGCCGAGCGGCGCGGCCAGAGCCTGGCCCAGCTGGCACTCAGCTGGGTGCTCCGGGACGACCGGATCGTCTCGGTCATCATCGGCGCGAGCAGCGTGGCCCAGCTCGACCAGAACCTCGACGCCCTGGCCGCGGGGCCGCTCACGGCCGAGGAGCTCGCCGAGATCGACCGCTTGAGCCGGTAACCACCAGCGGTCAGGGGCCCGGGGAACGGCGGCGCCGGCCCGAGGATCGTTCAACGTGCGGGCAAGGCAGGGCACTCTGCCCGGTGACCCGCACGCCGGACGTCCTCGCAGTTCCCCGGGCCCCTGGCTGCGCCATGGCTCAGGTCAGTTCGCCGGGGTGTACTTGTAGCCGACCCGGCGGACCGTGACGATGCTGTCGCGGTAGCCCGCGCCGAGCTTGCGGCGGAGCCGGGCGACGTGGACGTCGACCGTGCGGCCGTCGCCGACGTGGCCGTAGCCCCAGACGGCGGAGACCAGGTGGTCCCGGGTGTGGACGCGCTGCGGGTGCTCGGTGAGGTGGGCGAGCAGCTCGAACTCCAGGTAGGTGAGGTCGAGCGGCCTGCCGTCCACGTGGGCGCTGCGGCGCTCGGTGTCGACGCTGATGCCGCGCCCGGCCGGACGGGCGGCCGGACGGGCCGGGACGGCAGCCGGGGCCGGGACCGGGACCGGAGCGGCGGCCGGTGCCTGCGCGGCGGGCACCAGCACCAGGTAGCCGACCAGCGGGCTGCCGGCCGCGCCGAGCTGGGCCCCGTACTGCGCCAACAGGCCCTGCGGGATGGCGGACTGGGGCAGTGCGGCGACCACCGTGGCGCCCTCGGGCAGGGCGCCGAACAGCGCCTGGGCCGAGTGCTGCGGCGCGGTGGCGGGGTGCCAGCGGTCGGCGGGCGAGCCGACGGCGCGGACGGCCCGCAGGTGCGGGGTGGCGGAGGGGACGGGCAGGGTGGCGGTGGAGGAGGAAGACATGATGCCGCTCTTTCGCGCGTGACGGATGGTGGGTGTCGTCTGCGCGTCGACCTGGGCGGAGCACCGGTCCTGAGGGGTGGTCAGGCGGTGGGCCGGGACGCGCCGGGCGGGCCGGGGCACGGCTGCTGGAACGGGTGGAGGTTCCTTGCGCGGCGAAAGAAAGTGGCCGAGCGGAAAGAACCGGGAGCTGACACCACCGGAGCAGGCGTGGGATGCGGACCCGGGGTCAGCGACAGCAGGCGCTGGAGCAGAGCGCCTGGTCGATGTACCGACGCATGGTCAGATCCGGTGTCACCGGCATCGACTTGACCGTCGGACGGACTGCTGCCGTGGTCATGCTCTGGTACCTCCCCCCGGGCGCTGCGAACGAACTGTTGGCAAGAGCGTTCCACGACCGGGGCCCCGGCGGCAAGCCAACGGGGCCAAAACCGTCCGCAGAGTGAGATGGCGTCTCAGATCCTGGTACCGCGCCGCTCCATCGCGTGTTCGGCCAGCCGGATCAGCAGCTCCTTGCCGTCCTCCCGGCGGCGGGCGTCGCAGAGCAGCACCGGCACCCCCGGGTCCAGGTCGAGCGCGTCCCGGACGTCGCCGGGGGCGTACACCTCGGTGCCCTCGAAGCAGTTCACCGCGACCACGAACGGGATGCCCCGGCGCTCGAAGAAGTCCACCGAGGGAAAGCAGTCGGCCAGCCGCCGGGTGTCCGCGAGCACCACCGCGCCGAGCGCGCCGAGCGCCAACTCGTCCCAGGCGAACCAGAACCGGTCCTGTCCGGGGGTGCCGAAGAGGTAGAGCGACAGGCCGGGGCGGAGGTCGATCCGGCCGAAGTCCATCGCCACCGTGGTGGTGCGCTTGGCCTCCACCCCGGAGGTGTCGTCCACGTCCTGGCCGGCCGTGGTGAGCTGTTCCTCGGTGCGCAGCGGCCGGATCTCGCTGACCGCCCCCACCAGGGTGGTCTTGCCCGCGCCGAAGCCGCCGGCGATGAGGATCTTGAGGGCCACCGCGCTCCAGGGCGAGGCCTGGCCGGGTTGGACGTCAGAGTGCGCGAAGGCCATTGATCACGTCTCGCAGCAGGCGCTCGTCCGGTAGTTGGGCGAGCGGGACGGGTCGGGTGACGGCTATCAGTTCCGCATGCAGCAGGTCGCCGAGCAGGACCCGCACCACGCTCACCGGAAGGTCGGTGAACGACCCCAACTCGGCGACGCTGAGCGGCTCGTGGCGACAGAGGCGGAGGATGGAACGGTGCTCCAGGTCGAGGTCGGGCTCCTCCGACTCGTCCCGGTGGACGGCGGTGACCAGCGAGATGAGGTCGAACATCCCCTCCTCGACCGGCCTGGTCCTCCCCCTGGTCATCGAGAACAGCCGCACCATCGGCCCCGCGTCGTCGTCGAACCACTGGTCCTCGACGGGCGGACGGGCGGGAACCGGCGACTGCGGTGGCTCGGCGGCGCCTCTCGGCTCCGGTGCGGCGTCCTCGACGATCATCGGTCGGTCATCTCCCCGGCGGAACGGACTCGGTGCGCGGGTCGGCGGACAGGTGCTCGCCCACCCGCTTGACCAGCAGGGCCATCTCGTACGCGATCTGGCCGACGTCGGACTCGGCCTCGCTCAGCACCGCCAGGCAACTGCCGTCGCCCGCCGCGGTGATGAACAGGAAGGCCTCGTCCAGCTCGACCATGGTCTGCCGGACGCCGCCGACCTGGAAGTGCCGCCCGGCCCCCTTGGCCAGGCTGTGGAAGCCCGCCGCGACGGCCGCCAGGTGCTCGGCGTCCTCCCGGCCGAGACCCCGGGAGGCACCGGTGGCCAGACCGTCACTGGAGAGGATGACCGCGTGCCGCAGCGCCGCGACCCGTCCCACCAGATCGTCCAGCAGCCAGTTGAGGTCTCCTGACGGCTGTGCCGTTGCGGTCATGATTCGGTTCCTTCCGTTGGTGCAGGCTGAGCAGGTGTCACAGATCGGGTCGGTCCGGCCGCCAGGGCCTGGGGCCGGGGTGCCGCCGGGAGGGCGGCCGGGCGCCGGGGGGCCGGCGGGACCGGTAGCGGCACCGGGGGCTGTTCCGGGACCACGGTGAGCGAGGCGGGCTGGAGCCGGTGGTCGCCGCCGCGACCGCGCTGGAAGCCGCGCTGGAACGAGGAGAAGGCCGACCTGGCCTCCTCCGGCGAGCGGTCCCGGCTGCTCTGCTCCGTACCGGGCGCGCTCTCGGTGTTCTTCAACTGCGGCGCCAGGTTGGCCTGACGGACCCGGCGCGGCAACAGGCCGCCGGCCGGGGCGATGGCCGGGGCCGGGACCGGCCCCTCCTCCGCCGGGCTGTCCTCCCGGCGGTGCCGCCCGGTGCCGGTGCTGCCCGCGGGCACCAGGGTCGGGCCGCCGGTGGTGGCCCGGCGGCGGGGCAGTCCGCCCGGCGTACGGGCGGGTTCGGCGGCCGAGGGGCGCGGACCGCCCGGCGGGCGCGCGCCCGCCCGGACCGGCTGGTCACCGTCCACCGGCGCGCTCTCGCCGCGCCGGTGCCCGCCGTCCCCGACCAGCGCCGGGACGGCGACCAGGTCGGGACGGCCGGGCGCGGGCTCGGCGGCCGGACGGGGCGCCGGGGCGTCGCCCGGCTGGTCCGGGGCCTCGGCCAGCAGCTCGCGCGGGATCAGCACGATCGCCGCCGTGCCGCCGTACGGCGAGGGCCGCAGGTGCACCCGGATACCGTGCCGACGGGCCAGCCGGCTGACCACGAACAGGCCCAGCCGGTCGGTGTCCGCCAGGTCGAACTCCTGCTCCACCGCGAGGCGCTGGTTGATCTCGGCCAGCGCCTGCTCGCTCAGCCCCAGGCCCCGGTCGTCGATCTCCAGCGAGAAGCCGTGCGAGACCACCTCGCCCTGCACCGTGACCTGGGCCTGCGGCGGCGAGTACACCGCCGCGTTCTCCACCAGCTCGGCGATCAGGTGGGTGACGTCGGCGACCGCGCTGCCGAGCAGACCGGTGCCGGGGAACGGCCGGACGATCACCCGGGCGTAGTCCTCGACCTCGCCGACGGCGGCCCGGACCACGTCGACCATCCGGACCGGCTTGCGCCAGGCCCGGCCCGGCGAACCGCCGGAGAGGATGATCAGGCCCTCGGCGTGCCGACGCATGCGGGTGGTCAGGTGGTCGAGCTTGAACAGGTCCTCCAGCTCGGCCGGGTCCTCGGTGCGCCGCTCCATGGTGTCCAGCAGGGTGAGCTGACGGTGCAGCAGTACCTGGCTGCGCCGGGCCAGGTTGACGAAGACCGCGGAGACGCCGCGGCGCAGCTCGGCCTGCTCGACCGCCGCCTCGACCGCCACCCGCTGCACCTGGTTGAAGGCCCGGCCGACCTCGCCGATCTCGGCCGGGCCGAACTCCAGCTCGGGCGACTCGGCCCTGATGTCGACCGCCTCGCCGCGGCGCAGCCGCAGCATCACGGCGGGCAGCCGGGTGGTGGAGATGTCCAGCGCCGCGTTCCGCAGCCCGATCAGCTCGCGGGCCAGGCCGCGGCCGATCCGGTACGAGATCATCACCGAGGCGACCACCGCGATCAGGCCGACCAGGCCCGCGATGCCGCCGCGCACCAGCTGGTTGACGGCGTAGGACTTGGCCCGGGCGCCGATCTCGGCGACCAGCCGGGTGTTGAGCGTGCTCAGCTCGGTCAGCGCCTGGTCGGACGGACCGTTCCAGGCGGCCGGCTGGATGTTCAGGATGGCGTTGCGGTGGCCGTTCTCGTCGAAGCCGCCGAGGATCAGCGCCTCCGACTGGGCAAGCTTCTGCATGGTGGCGCTGCCGCGCACGGCCAGGTAGTCCGCCTGGTCCTGCGGGTCCAGCTCGGGCACGTAGACGGTGAACAGCGCCTGCTGGTTGTGCAGCGCCTCCAGTGCGACCTGGAACATCGCGCTGGTCGGCAGGCTGTTGTCGCCGGTGCGCTTGGCGACCTCCATGGTCAGCCGCAGCGACCGGACCGCGGCGTCCTCCTGGGAGAGGTACTCGCGGGCCCGGACCAGCTCGGTCAGCACCATGCCCTGGCGGGGGAGTTGGCCGGTCTGCTGGCTGACGAAGGCGGACCGGAAGCTGAACACCGGCAGCACCAGCCGGCTGTAGCCGTCGATCACCTCCTCCCAGCTCTGCAGGCGCTTGTCCACGATCGAACGCAGCCCGACCAGCGAGTCGGTGGCGGTCAGCACGTCCTTGAACCGGAGCCGCTGCATCGGGTCCAGCTTGCCCAGGTCCGAGGAGTCCGCCTGGTAGCGCAGCAGTTGGAGCGAGCGGTCGGTCACCGCACTGGCCTGCACGAACTGCTCCAGCAGGATCTTGTCGTCCGGGTCGGCCAGCCGCAGCGCGGCCGACCGGCGCTCGTTCTGCAGGTCGCGGGCGAACTGGTCGGTGGGGGTGCCGAAGGCGCGGTAGGCGGTGCTGACGTCCAGTTGGTTCCACACGTCGCCGGTGGTCACCAGGGTGGCGTACACCCAGAGGCCGGTGAGCGCGATGATGGGCACCATGAGCAGCGCGATCATCTTCGCGCGGATCGAGCTGCTGCGCAGACGCATGGAGTCCTCGGTGCGGGAAAGGGCACGGACACAGGGGTGCGTTCGGACACGTCGCTGCCCGAGATTGCGTGAGCTTACTACTCCATGACCACTCGTTCGAAGGGTCGAATGCACAGTCAGACGGAAGCGGTCACGATCCTCCCGCTATCCACCGGAAAGGGAGTTCTGTCCATTCGGCACTCTTGAGCGGCACATGCCGATCCGCCCCGGCGGCGCACCACCCCTGGGCAGGGCAGCGACGATCCGGTAGCTTCGCAGGCACCCGCTCGGGCAGACGGGACCGGACCGGAGCGGGGAGGCCACGGGTGCGGCAGTACAGCGGCCCGGCCGCGCCCGAGCCGGCCGTCGGCGGGCTCGCCGACTCGGTCTACGACACCGCCGAACGCTCCCCCTCGCTGGTCCAGTTGGCCACCCGGCAGCCGGACGGCTGGCAGGACGTGACGGCGCGTCGGTTCCGGGACCAGGTGCTCGCCCTCGCCAAGGGGCTGCTGAGCCACGGCGTCCGGTACGGCGACCGGGTCGCGGTGATGTCGGGCACCCGCTACGAGTGGACCCTGTTCGACTACGCGCTCTGGTCGATCGGCGCCATCCCGGTACCGGTCTACCCGACCTCGGCGGGCGAGCAGGTGCGCTGGATCCTGGCCGAGACCCAGGCGGTGGCCTGCGTGGTGGAGCACGAGGACCACGCCATGACGGTCGGCGCGGTCTGCGACGCGCTCACCGGGCTGACCTCGATCTGGCAGCTGGACCGCGACTGCGTGACCACCCTGACCGAGGACGGCCGGCACATCCCGGACTCCCTGGTGCACCGTCAGCGGCTCGGCGTCACCCCCGACTCGGTGGCCACCGTCATCTACACCTCGGGCACCACCGGACGCCCCAAGGGCTGCCTGCTCACCCACGGCAACCTGGCCGCCGAGGCCGACGCCCTGCTGGCCGGCTGGGAGCAGGCCGTCCGGGACACCGGCGGCGCCCAGCCCGCCACCCTGGTCCTGCTGCCGCTGGCGCACGTGTACGGGCGGATGGTGCAGATCGCGGCGGTCCGCGGCGGCATCCGGCTGGGCCACCACGGCGAGCTGACCACCGACTCGCTGCTGCCCGCGCTGGCCTCGTTCCGGCCCACCTTCCTGCAACTGGTGCCGTACGTCCTGGAGAAGGTGCACCAGCGCGCCCGGGAGGCGGCCGAGGAGGCCGGGAAGGGCGAGCTGTTCGCCCAGGCCGCCGAGGTGGCGATCGAGTGGGCGGCCGCCCGGGAGCAGCGCGCGTTCGGGCGCGGGCCCGGGCCGAGCGCCTCGCTGCGGCTGCGGCACGCCGCCTACGACCGGCTGGTGTACCAGCGGCTGCGGGCGGTGCTGGGCGGCCGGGCCCGGTCGGTGATGTGCGGCGGCTCGATGCTGGGCCGGGAGCTGGGCCTCTTCTTCACCGGCGTCGGCATGGCCGTGTACGAGGGCTACGGGCTGACCGAGACCTCGGCCGCCGTCACCGCCAACCCGCCCGGCCGCGCCAAGGCCGGCACGGTCGGCCCGCCCGTCCCCGGCGCCGAGGTGGCGATCGGCGCGGACGGCGAGGTCTGGGTGCGCGGCCCCTCGGTCTTCGCCGGCTACCTCAACCACCGGGAGAACCTCTTCTACGAGGGCTGGCTGGCCACCGGCGACCTGGGCTCGCTGGACCGGGACGGCTACCTCACCATCACCGGCCGCAAGAAGGAACTGATCGTCACCAGCAGCGGCAAGAACCTGGCGCCGAGCGTTCTGGAGGAGCGGGTCCGGGCCCATCCGCTGGTCTCCCAGTGCCTGGTGGTCGGCGACGACCGCCCCTACGTCGCCGCCCTGATCACCCTCGACCCGCAGGCGCTGGCGCACTGGCTGAAGGCCAACGGCCGGGCCCAGCTCGACCCCTGGACCGCGCTGGCCGACGAGGCCCTGCACGCCGAGATCCAGCGCGGCATCGCGGCCGCCAACACCACCGTCTCCCGGGCCGAGTCGATCCGCGCCTTCCGACTGCTCCCGCGCGAGTTCGGCCTGGATGAGGGACTGCTGACCCCCTCGCTGAAGCTCCGCCGCACCGCGATCGTCCAGCACTACGCCGAGGACATCGAGGAGCTCTACGGCTGAACCGGAATGTGGACGGCCCATCACCGTACTGACACAGACCCTTGACGGGTCGTCTGGTCCAGTCCAATGTATGGCCCGGCCCGGAAAACAGGGGCCCGGCGTGTTGTGCAGCACGCCGAATTCGTCCCCGCCCTCAGGGGAGTGCAGCGTTCTTCCCCCACAGGAGATCACTCGTGTCCACCACTCTGCGCCGTATCGCCGCCTGCGCGGCCGGCACGGCGCTCACGGTCCTGGGCGCCGCGGTACCCGCCGCGCACGCCGAGACCGCCCCGGCCGTCAACCTGGCCACCAACCCCGGCTTCGAGATCCCCACGCTCCCGCTGGCGGACTGGGGCTCGATCCCCGGCTGGCAGTGCGCCGCCGGTGAGGCCGTGCTCAACACCGCCGCCCGCACCGGGGGTTCGGCCCTGACCGTGACCCCGGCCGGCGACAGCAGCAACGGCGAGTGCACCCAGACCCTCGCGGTCCGGCCGAACACCACGTACACCTACTCGGCCTGGGTCCGCGGCAACTACGTCTTCCTCGGCGCCACCGGCACCGGCAACGACGTGGCCCCGTCCTGGGTGCAGTCCACCCAGGGGAACTGGCAGAAGCTCACCACCCGGTTCACCACCGGCGCGACCAACTCCACGGTCAAGCTCTACCTGCACGGCTGGTACCAGCAGGGCGCCTTCTCCGCCGACGACGTGGAGCTCAGCGGCCCCGCGGTCGACCCGGCCTGGGCGACCTGGAACATGCCCACCAACGACAAGGTGGTCTTCTTCACCATCGACGACGGCTGGCAGCGCACGGGAGACGCGGCTCAGTTCATCGAGACCAACAAGCTGCCGGTGACGGTCTTCCCGCTGCCGATGCCCTCGGGCTTCGAGCCGGACTACTTCAAGCGGGTCAGCGCCGTCCCCGGCTCCTCGGTCGAGGTGCACACGGTCTCGCACCGCGACCTCACCACCCTGTCGGCGGCCGAGCAGCAGGCCGAGATCTGCGACGGCCGGGACGCGGTCACCAAGCGGTACGGCACCGTGCCCAAGGTGTTCCGCCCGCCGTACTTCGCCTTCAACGCCGACACCCTGCAGGCCGCGGCCAACTGCGGGCTGCGCACCGTGCTGACCGCCACCGCGGACTACAGCTGGGGCGCGTCCAACAGCTACCGGGGCGGGCTGCAGGCCGGCGACGTGGTGATCTTCCACTTCGCCGACTCGCTGGCCGGCGACCTCCAGCGGGCGCTGACCGACGCGACCGCCGCCGGGCTGACCGTGGCCGGGCTGCGCAACTACGTGGGCTGACCGCATGCCTGTGCCCTCTGCCGCCCGCGTGGGACAGAGGGCACAGGCGTCAGGTCGGTCAGACCCCGGCGGTGAAGGCGGGCAGGTAGCCGCCCGACTGGCCGGCGGCCTTGGGGTGGTAGCTCTCGTCGACCGGCAGCACGGTGCTGTTCAGCCAGGTGGTGCCGGTGCCGCAGATCTCGTGGGTGCTGAACAGGCCTCTGACGTCCTGGTAGGTGAAGCCCGCGTTCGCCACCCGCTTGGCGGTCACGTCGTTCAGCAGGTCCGCCGCGCTGTTGATGGCGGCCCGCTTGGTGTCGCCGATCCCGAACACGCAGTCCCCGCCGACCTTGTAGAGGCGCGGGTAACCCAGCACCACCACATGGGCGTTGGGGGCCTTGGCGTGGATCGCCGAGTAGACCTGGTCGAGCTTGCCGGGCAGCGTGCCGGTCGCGTACGCCTTGGCGTTGTTGACCGCCGTCAGGCAGGCGCTCTCGCTGTTCAGCACGCAGGTCTGCATGGTGCTGGCGAAGCCCGCGTCATTGCCTCCGATGGTGATGCTCACCAGGGTGGTCGAGGCGTCCAGCGGGCCGAGCTGGTTGTTCAGCACGTCACCGGTCCGCGCGCCCGAACAGGCGGTGAACGCGAACGCGGCGGGCGCGTGGGCGTTCTTCCACAGGTACGGGTACGCGTTGGTGCTGCGCTTGCAGTTGCCGCTCTCGCTGGTGTAGCTGCCCGCACCCACTCCGGCGGAGTAGGAGTCGCCGAGGGCGACGTAGCGGACCGAGGCGGCACTGGCCGCGGGGGCCACGAAGAGGGTGGTCAGGGTGAGCAGGATCGCCGTCGTGGCGACGGACACGGCACGGGCAGGGCGCACGGGCACCTCCACTGGAGTGACGCGGGTCACATTTTGTGTACCAGGGAGTAGCTTCGGCGGATAGTGGCCATGCCAAAACTGTTGCCAGGATTCGCCCGTGTGGCACCGTCAGCCCGACGGGATGTCAGCTGCCGGTCACCCGAAGGCCAGCCCGGCGGCCGGCAGCTCCTCGATCGTCTCCTCGGCGGCGGACGGCACCCCGAGCCGACGGACCGCCAGATCCACGGCGGCGCGGGCCTGCCGCAGCCCGGGGGCGCCCCAGCCGAGCAGCTCGACCGCGAGGCCGGGTGCCACCAGCAGGCGGCGGTAGTGCCGGCCGGAGGCCGGGTCGGGAGCGGTCGGGCCGGCCGCGCGGAGGAGGGCGGCCATCCGGACCCGGGCGCACTCGTGGCCGCCGTTGGCCGAGCCGATCCGGTCGTAGAGGTAGCCGAGGTAGTGCGCCGAGCCGATCACGGCCTGCGCCTCCTCCGCCGCCTCCCGGGCCAGCGCGACTCCCGGATCACCGGCGTCCTCCGGCTCCAGCGAGCCGCCGGGCAGGCTGACCACGCCGTCCCTCGGGTTGACCAGGGTCAGCACCCGGCCGTCCGGGACGAACAGCCAGCCCCAGGACTGCTTGACCGGCAGCCCCTCCGGCACCTCCTCGCCCGGGCGCCACGGCCACCCCGCCGTCGGACGGCGCCGGACCCGGCCGAGCAGCTCGGCGATCTCCGCGCTGTACTCGATCCGGCTCATGCGTCCCCCTTCGGTCTCGGGCGCCGGTAGGCGTGCGGTGCGTGGTGTGCTCCTGGTGGTGCGCGCGGGCGTGCCGGCGTCGACAGCACGCCCCGAGTGTTGATCTTCCCCGAACATCCGGTCGATGAACAGCCCTGGCCGCCGCCCGGGGCATGGCGCGCCACCCGGGGTTCAGCGCTCCGTCACCTCCGGGGGCGGCAGCGGGAAGCCGGCCCGGCCGACCGGGCCGGCCGGCCCCACCGCCTCCGCACCCAGCACGGCCTGCGTCTCCGGCCCGGACATCGGCCGCAGCCAGCCGTCGACCAGCGCCCAGCCGTGCACCCCGCCGTCCGCCCGGTGCAGCAGCAGCTCCCCCGAGCCGTAGCCGGCCACGGCCGCCGCCAGGGTGACGCAGAACGCCTCGGCCTCCCGCCCCAGCTCCACCGGGCGGCCCGCCGCCACCCGCAGCCCGGCCGCCGCCGCCAGCTCCTCCCCGTCCAGCAGCCCGAGCGAACGGAGCGTCAGCCGGTGCCCGCCGTCCCCCGCCCCGGCCGCCAGCGCCAGGCAGACCTCGGAGACGTACTGCAGCACCGCCGCGACCCGCTCCTGCGGCCGCCGCTCGGGGGCCACCGCCGCCAGCAGCGCGGCGCAGCCGATCGAGATCCGCACCCGGGCCAGGTGATCCTCCGTCAGCGCCGGAAGCACCTCCGCCAGCCGCTCCCCCGTGTAGGCGAACGGCTCCCCGGCCAGCTCCGGGTCGGCCGCGTAGGCCACCTCGGCGACCGGATCGGCCGGGTCGAGCAGGTGCTCGGCGCAGAAGTCCTCGAAGTCCACCGGCTCCAGCACCCGCAGGTGCACCGCCAGCCCGTGCCCGTGCAGCGCCCGCAGCCGCCGCTCGGTGCAGCGCAGGTACGCCCCGTAGTCCGCCGGGCCGAACAGGCCGCAGCCGCGCAGCCGGGCGTACGCCGCCTCGTCGGCGGCCACCGCCAGCGCCACCGTCTGCCGCACCCGGCCCCCGCCACCGCACCCGGCCCGACGCTTCCTGCCGTACTTCCTGGTCATGCACCCTCCCGAGGTGGAATCCGGCGGCCCGGCGGAACCGGGCCCCCGATGCCGGGAAACGTACACAGCGTCACTGACAAGCACGCTGAGCAACCGTCTTCGGGGTTTGTCGGCGGGAGCTGTGATACTCGGGAGCGGTCCTGGTGGGTACGAGCGTGTGGGGGTTGGGTACGTGCGGCTGCTGCACACCTCGGACTGGCACCTGGGCCGGTCGTTCCACCGGGAGAGCCTGATCGGGGCGCAGCGCGCCTTCCTGGACCACCTGGTCGCCGTGGTCCAAGAGCACGGCGTCGAGGCCGTCCTGGTGGCCGGTGACGTGTACGACCGGGCGCTCCCCGGGCTGGAGGCGGTCGAGCTCTTCGACGACGTGCTGCACCGCCTCGCCGAGCTCCGCGTCCCCACCGTCTTCATCAGCGGCAACCACGACTCGGCCCGCCGGCTCGGCGTCGCCTCCGGTCTGATCGGCCGGGCCGGCATCCACCTGCGGACGGACCCGGGCGCCGTCGCCGCCCCCGTCCTGCTGGCCGACCGGCACGGGCCGGTCGCGGTCTACGGGCTGCCGTACCTGGAGCCCGCCCTCACCCGGGATCGGTTCGGCCTGGCCAAGGGCGGCCACGAGCAGGTGCTCGGCGCCGCGATGGACCGGGTCAGGGCCGATCTGGCCACCCGTCCGGAGGGGACCAGGGCGGTGGTGCTGGCGCACGCCTTCGTCACCGGCGGCCAGATCAGCGACAGCGAGCGGGACATCACCGTCGGCGGGGTGGCGAGCGTGCCGTCGGCCGTCTTCGACGGGGTGCACTACGCCGCCCTCGGCCACCTGCACGGCAGCCAGACCCTGGCCCCGCACCTGCGCTACAGCGGCTCCCCGCTGGCCTACTCCTTCTCCGAGGAGAAGCACCGGAAGTCCATGTGGCTGGTCGACCTGGCCGCCGACGGCTCGGTCGAGGCCGAGCGGATCCCCTGCCCGGTCCCGCGCCCGCTGGCCTGCCTGCGCGGGCGGCTGGACGAGCTGCTGACCGCGGAGCGGTACGAGCAGGCCCAGGACGCCTGGGTGCAGGCCACCCTGACCGACCCGGCCCGGCCGGCCGACCCGATGGAGCGGCTCCGCAAGCGCTTCCCGCACACCCTGCAGCTGCTCTTCGACCCCGATCCGGTGCCCGGCGACCGGCACGAGTCGTACGCCGCCCGGGTCAGCGGCCGGACGGACCTGGAGGTGGCCGAGGGCTTCGTCCGGCACGTCCGCCCCGGCACCGGGCCCGACGACGCCGAGCGGGCCTGGCTGCGGGAGGCCTTCGAGACCGTCCGCGAGCAGGCCGACCGGAAGGCGGAGCTGCCCCGATGAGGCTCCATCAGCTGGCCGTCACCGCCTTCGGCCCGTTCGCCGGGACCGAGCGGGTCGACTTCGACGACCTGGCCTCGGCCGGGCTGTTCCTGCTCCGGGGAGCCACCGGCGCGGGCAAGAGCAGCGTGCTGGACGCGGTCTGCTACGCGCTCTACGGCGAGGTGCCCGGCGCCCGCAGGGGCAACCCGCTGCGCAGCGACCACGCCGAGCCCGCCGTGCTCACCGAGGTGGAGCTGGAGCTGACCCTCGGCGGGCAGCGGCTGCGGATCGTCCGCCGGCCCGAGCAGCAGCGGCCCAAGCTGCGCGGCAGCGGGACCACCACCGCCAAGCCGGAGACGCTGCTGAGCGAGTGGGCCGACGACACCGGCGCGGGCGAGCCCGGCTGGCGGGCCCTCAGCAAGTCGCACCAGGAGGCGGGCGAGCAGATCCACCGGCTGGTCGGGATGAGCCGGGAGCAGTTCTGCCAGGTGGTGCTGCTGCCGCAGGGCGACTTCGCGCGCTTCCTGCGGGCCGACACCACCGAGCGGGCCAAGCTGCTCCGGCAGCTCTTCGACACCGGCCGGTTCGAGCAGGTGGAGCGCTGGCTGACCGAGCAGCGGCTCCGGCACGAGGGCGCGGTCAAGGACGGCCGGCAGCGGCTGCACTCGCTCGCCACCCGGGCCGAGGAGGCCGCCGGGGCGGCCGCCGAGCCGCTGGCCGACTGGGTGCCGGAGGGCGCCGGGGCCGAGGAGTTCCTCGGCTGGGCGGCGATCCTGCGCACCGACGCGGCCGAGCGGGCCGCCGTCGCGGCCGCCGCCCTGGCCGCGGCCGAGACCGCCCACGGCGCCGCCCAGCAGGCGCTCCAGCGGGCCGGTGAGCTGGCGGACCGGCAGGACCGCCACCGCGCCGCCGTCCTGGACGCCGCCCGGCTGGCCGGGACGGCCGAGCAGTACCACCGCGACCGCGACCGGCTGGCCACCGCCCAGCAGGCCGCCACCGTCGAGCCGGTGCTGCGCCACCGCGCCGCCGCGGCCACCGACCTGGCGGCGGCCGAGCAGGCCGAGCGGCGCACCCGGGCCGCCCTGGCCGGAGCGGCCCTGCCGGAGCCCGGCGACGCCTCCCCTGCCGACAGCGCCGACACCGACACCGACGCCGACCGGCTCGCCGAGCAGGAGCGCCGGCTGCGCGCCGAGCTCGGCCGGCTGGACGCCGCGCGGGCGGACGAGCGGCGGCTGGCCCAGGCCGTCCGCGAGCGCGAGCAGGTGGGCCACGAGCTGGCCCGGGCCGAGGAGTTGGCGGACGAGGCGGCGGACTGGCTGGTCGACTTCGACGGCCGGTTCAAGGCGCTGCAGGAGCGGCAGGCCGAGGCGCACGCCGCCGAGACCCGGGTCGAGCAGCTCGACGCCCGCCGCACCGAGCTGCGCGACCGCCTCGGCGCCGCCGTGGAGCGGGACGGCCTCCGGGGCCGGATCGCCACCGCCGAGCGGGAGTTGACGGAGCTGCGGACGGCCGCCGCCGACGCCCGCGAGCTCGGCCTCGACCTGCGCGAGCGGCGGCTGGCCGGGATGGCGGCCGAGCTGGCCGCCCAGCTCGGCCGCGGCACCCCGTGCCGGGTCTGCGGATCGGCCGAGCACCCGGCCCCCGCCCGCGCCGCCGGCGGCCTGGTCCGGGCCGAGGACGAGGAGCGGGCGCACGCCGCCCAGCTCCGGGCCGAGCACCGCCGGGACGGCGCCGAGCAGGCCCTGCTCCAGCTCCGGGTGGGCGAGGCCAGGGCGGCGGGCACCGCCGGCGACCGGTCCGCGGCGGAGCTGCGGACGGCACTCGCCGAGGCCGACCGGCAGCACCGCGAGGCGCTGGGCAGCGCCGACTCGCTCGGCCAACTCGGTCGACAGATCGATCAGTTGACCGCCGAGCAGGCCGCCCGCCAGGCGCACCAGCAGGACGCCGCACAGCGCACCGCGGTCCTGACCACCCGCCTCACCGCGCTCACCGCGCAGCAGCAGGAGCTGGCCGACCGGATCGCGGCCGTCCTCGGCGGCGCCCCCTCGGCCGCCGCCCGGGCCGCCGAACTCGGTGCGCTGGCCGACGCGGTGGCCGCCGCCGTGGCCGCCACCCGGGCCCGGGGCGAGGCCGCGGCCCGGCTGGCCGCCGCCGAGCGGGAGTCGGCCGAGGTCAGCCGCTCGGCCGGGTTCGGCTCCCCGGCCGAGGCCGGGGCCGCGCTGCTGCCCGCCGCCGACCGCGCGGCCCTGCAGCACCGGCTGGACGGCGCCCGGGCCGAGCGGGAGGCGGTGGAGGGCCGCCTCGGCGCGCCCGAGCTGGTCGACGCCGCCGCGCGGCCCGCCGTCGACCTGACGGCCGTTCAGCAGGCGTACCGGTGGGCCACCGACCGGCTCCGGGAGGCCTCCGCCGCCGACAGCACGGCCCGGCAGCGGGCCGGGTCACTGGCCCGGCTGGGCCGCCAACTCGCCGAGCTGGCCGTGGCGCTGGGCCCCGAGCTGGAGCAGTACGAGCGGATCAAGCGGCTGGCCGAGCTGGCCGCCGGCAGCTCCAGCGAGAACGCGCTGCGGATGCGGCTGGAGTCGTACGTGCTGGCGGCCCGGCTGGAGCAGGTCGCGGCCGCGGCCAGCGGCCGGCTGGTCCGGATGTCGGGCGGCCGCTACACCCTGGTGCACAGCGACGGCCGCGCCTCCGGCAACCGGCGCTCGGGCCTGGCCCTGCGGGTGGTGGACGCCTGGACGGGGCTGGACCGCGACACCGCCACCCTCTCCGGCGGCGAGAGCTTCTTCGCCTCACTGGCGCTGGCCCTCGGCCTGGCCGACGTGGTCACCGACGAGTCGGGCGGCATGCCGCTGGACACCCTGTTCATCGACGAGGGCTTCGGCAGCCTGGACGAGCAGGCGCTGGAGGAGGTGCTCGACGTGCTGGACGGCCTGCGGGAGCGCGACCGCGCCGTGGGCATCGTCAGCCACGTCGCCGATCTGCGCTCACGCGTCCCGGCCCAACTCCTGGTGCACAAGGGCCGCCACGGCTCCACCCTCCGGCTGGCCGACCGCGAGCACCACTGACCGTCCCGTCGGGGGCTCAGCCGGAGCAGGCGATCCGCTGCGCCTCCTGCCAGGCGCAGACCGGGCACAGCGTCGCCCCGGCCTGCTCGGCGGGCAGCTCGGTGGGCTCCCCGCACAGCACGCAGTCCGCCCGGGGCCCGTCCCCGACCGCCGGCGTGAGCGCCGCCACCGCATCGAGGCTCGGGGTCAGCTCGCACTGCTGGGTCTCGTCACTCATACCCGCAACCATACGGGGCCGGCCGGGCACCCCCGAGTGTGCCCGGCCGGCCCTGTGAGGGTCAGCAGGGGTACTGGCTGCCCCGCTCGACGGCGACGTTGTCGGCGGAGAGCCAGCCGTAGGTGGAGGTGCCCTCGACCCGGCCGTAGAACCACTTGTTGCCGTAGTAGTTCTTGACGTAGCACCAGACGTAGAAGCCCTTGCCCGAGGGGACGGAGGCGACATTGCCGCACTCCGAGGCGGGCGAGTACTTCAGGTTGTACGTCCCCTTGAGCTTGCCGTACGCGGAAGAGTTGTTGACGAACTGCGTCGGGTCGCACGGCTGGGCGGCGCTGGCCGTCGAGGCCGTCAGCACGCCGAGGCCGCTGAACAGGGTGGCTGCGGCGAGCACGGCCGCCGCCTTCTTCCGGAGCTGCATGGAGGTCCTCTCGGTAGTGCCCCTCGACCGGGGCGGCACCAGCATCGGTGGGCCGCCCCGGTCCGGTCTTGGACGAACCCGCTATGCCAGCAGCCCGCTGGTCACCGCGCCGGGCAGCCGGTCCAGGTAGCGGGCCGGCATCCGGCGGTGGCCGAGGAACTCGCCCGGCGAGCCGCCCACCAGCGCCCGGAAGTCCCGGTTCAGGTGGGCCTGGTCGTAGTAGCCGCAGGAGTGCGCGGTCCGGCAGGCGGGCTCGCCCGCCGTCAGCATCCGCAGCGCCCGGCCCAGCCGCAGCACCCGCGCCGCCGCCTTCGGCGACAGCCCGATCTGCTCGGCGAACCGCAGCTCCAGGTGGCGCTGGCTCCAGCCCACCCCGGCCGCCAGCTCGGTGACCGGGACGGCCCCGGCCGCGCCCCGGAGCCGCCGCCAGGCTCCCAGCACCCGGGGCGCCGGTGCCGGGCCGCCGGCCCGGCGGCCGAGCAGCCAGCGGTCCAGCAGCGCGAACCGGTCCGGCCAGCCGGGTGCCAGCGCCAGCCGCTCCTCGAAGGCGCTCCAGCCCGTTCCGAGCAGATCGGCCAACTCGACCTGGCGGTCCTGGAGTTCCGTCATCCGGACACCGAGCACCGCGTAGCAGAACCAGGGCGCGAGGTTGATCTCGATCCCCCGCAGCGTCCCGTCGTGCTCGCCGAGCACCGGCACGCTGCGCTGCCCGGCGACGAACGAGGCGCCGGACTGCCAGCCGCCCGCCGCGCCCCACCGGGTGATCCGCAGGGTGCCGCCGAGGTTGACCACCAGCGTGACCGCGCCGGTCGGCAGTTCGATCCGGCGCTGCGGGCGCCCGAGGTCGAGATCGAAGCCCCGATAGCCCAGGACTCCGTCAGCTATGCGTGGGTCGGGCACTCCGGTGGCCAGTCGCCAACTGCCGCTCATTCACCGCTCCGTCCGTGTCGGAGCACAGCAGTATCACCTTCCCCCCCCTGTATGACCAGGGCATGCCAGAATATGGACGCATCCCCGCCCACCTGCTCAGCCCAGGAAGGACAGCCGGACGGTGCGCCGGGGGTTGTCGCCGTTGGTGTCGACCAGCACCACCGACTGCCAGACCCCGAGGGCGAGTTGACCCCCGATCACGGGCAGGGTGGCGTGCGGGGCGACCAGCCCGGGCAGGACGTGGTCCCGCCCGTGGCCCGGGCTGCCGTGGCGGTGCCGCCAGCGGCCGTCGGCCGGGAGCAGCTCGCGCAGGACGGCCAGCAGGTCGTCGTCGCTGCCGGCGCCGGTCTCGATCACGGCGATCCCGGCGGTGGCGTGCGGGACGAAGACGTTCAGCAGCCCGTCCCGGCCGGGGGCCACGCTGTCCAGGAAGGCGGCGCAGCGGTCGGTGATGTCCAGGGCCACCTCCCCGCTGCCGGTGGTGAGGTCGATGGTGCGGGAGTGGAAGGAGGTGTCCGCCATGCGCCCATCCTCGCACCCGGCCCCGGGTACGCCGAAAACCCGATGGACCACGAGGTCCATCGGGTCGCCCGGAGGCGGAGCGTCAGCCCCGGCTGCCGAACAGGCTCCGCTTCAGCCGCCTGAGCGGCGCCAGCAGCATCACCCGCGTCGTCCGGCGCGGCGCGATCTGGGTGCTCACGCCGCGGGGCGTCAGCTCCCTTATCAGGCCGAGCGCCTCGGCGGTGTCGACCGCCGAGATGGCCGGCGCGCCGAGAACCGAGAGATGGCGGTCGAGCCGGCGGCCGGTCGAGCCGACGCCGCACTGGATCGCCGGCACTCGGGGCCGGGGCCGCACTTGCATGTGTTCCATCAGTTTTCCCACCCCTACGAGGCGCCAGGGCCGTGAGGCGAAGACTATCCGTGAGTGGCGGGCTTCGCGCAACCGTCCTGGTGTTCTGCCACCGTATCGTGCCAAGTGAACTGACGCTCCACCAGATCCGGTCGGCCTTGATCACGAGTGCGCATCTCCCCCGGACCGCCCTCCCGGGGATCATCGGCGGGCCGGGGCGCCCGCAAAATTCAGGAAGTGAACACACGCGGGGGATTGACGAGGGCGAAACCTACAAGCAATATCTCTATCAACGCCGAAAGGCGGGCCCAGCGCCGTCGAATACGTTCGACAGGTGAAGGGACAACTGCTTCCGACACCAGGTGAGCCACTGTCCGGCCGTCTCGACGCTGCGGCGGCCCGGCTCCTTACTGGTGGACGGACCGGCGGTCGACCGCTGAGGGTCGGTCGGACCGCCACACCGGACTGCCGGTGCTCGCGCTCGCACGGCGCGGCACCGGCGGTCGCCTTTTCCGGGCCCTCGGCTTTTCCGGGCCATCGGCGCAGCCCAGTAGAGTGGCGCCAGAACCGGGCGGCCGCCCCTCGCCCCGGCATCCCCAGCGGAGTGAACCAGCGTGAGCCCCCTCCTCAGCATCGTGCTGCCGGTCCACGGCGTGGAGCGCTACCTGCCGCGCTGCCTCGACTCCCTCGCCGGACCGGCGGACGGCACGGTCGAGCTGATCGCCGTCGACGACCTCTCCCCCGACGGCTGCGGCGCGATCCTGGACGACCACGCCACCCGCGACCCCCGGCTGCGGGTACTGCACCTGACCGAGAACCAGGGCCTCGGCGGCGCCCGCGAGGTCGGCCTGGCCGAGGCCACCGGGACGTACGTCTGGTTCGTCGACAGCGACGACTGGCTCCCCGACGGCACCCTCGCCGCGGTGCTGGACGAGCTCCGGCGGGAGCAGGCCGCCGAGACCCCGGTCGACGTCCTGCTCACCGACTTCACCCACGTCTACCCCGACGGCAGCACCGAGCCCAACCCCTGGGGCCACCTGCTGCGCGGCTCCCCGCTGGAGGCCGGCTGCACCGCCGCCGACCACCCGGCGCTGTTCCGGACCGTGATGTCGGTGTGGAACAAGGTCTTCCGGCGGCGGTTCCTGCTCGACCTCGACGTCGCGTTCGGACGCGGGTACTACGAGGACATCTCCGTCACCTACCCCGCCCTGCTGACCGGCCGGCTGCGCTACCTCGACCGCTCCTGCTACAACTACCGGCGCGGGCGCCCCGGCGCGATCACCGCCACGGCCTCCCCCAAGCACGCCGACGCCTTCGCCCAGTACGACGCCATCTTCGCGGCGCTCGACCGCCCGGGCACCGACCCGGGCCCGGCGCTGCGCCGCCTGGTCTTCGACCGGACGGTCCGTCAGGCGCTCACCGTCTACGACACCCCCGGCCTGGTGCCGACCGGGCTGCGGGCCGACTTCTTCGCCCGGATCGCCGACCACTTCGCCCGCCACCGACCGGCCGGCTACCGCTACCCCGGCGGGCTGCAGGGCATCCAGTACCGGCTGGCCGCGCGCGGCGCCCGGATCGCGTACGGCGAACTGCGCCGGGGCGGCCGGCTGCCGCGCAGCCTCAAGCAGCAGGCCGGGGCGGTCGCCCCCGCGCTGCGCAAGGGGATGCGCAGCGGGGCCAGGTTCACCGCGTACAACACCTTCCGGCGGCTGCCGCTGGACGACCGCCTGGCGGTGTACGCGGCGTACTGGCACCGGGGCTACGCCTGCAACCCGGCGGCGATCTACCAGAAGGCGCGCGAGCTGGCGCCCTCGGTCACCGGCGTGTGGGTGGTGGAGACCCGGGCGCAGGCCGCCACCCTGCCGCCGGGCGTCCCGTACGTGCTGGTGAACACTCCGGCGTACCTGCGGCTGATGGCCACCGCCAAGTACTTCGTCAACAACGTCAACTTCCCGCACACCATGGTCAAGCGGCCCGGCACCGTGCACGTGCAGACCCAGCACGGCACGCCGGTGAAGGCCATGGGCATGGACCTGAGGGACCATCCGGACGCCGCCGAGGGCATGGACTTCGACCGGCTGCAGGAGGCGGTCGACCGCTGGGACTACCTGGTCTCCCCCAACCCGCACACCAGCGAGCACTTCGCCCGCGCCTTCCCCGGCCACTACGAGCTGCTGGAGACCGGCTACCCGCGCAACGACCGGCTGGCCCTGGCCACCCCCGCCGAGGCCGCCGACGTCCGCAGCCGGCTCGGGATCGCCGCCGACCGGCGCACCGTGCTCTACGCCCCGACCCACCGGGAGGGGCAGGGCGGGTACGTCCCCGTGCTCGACCTGCGCGAGCTGGCCGAGAAGCTCGGCCCCGGGTACACCCTGCTGGTCCGCACCCACTACCTCCACCACGGCGGGGCGGGCGACCTGACGACGGGTCCGCACGCGGCGGAGGTGCTCGACGTCTCCGCCCACCCGGTGGTCGAGGACCTCTACCTGGCGGCGGACGTCCTGGTCACGGACTACTCCTCGATGATGTTCGACTACGCCGTGCTGGACCGCCCGATCGTCATCCACGCCCCCGACTGGGAGCAGTACCGCCGGGTCCGCGGCGTCTACTTCGACCTGATGGCCTTCCCCCCGGGCGCCGTCGCCACCGAGCCGGGCGCCCTGACCGAGGCCCTGCTGGCCGGCGACCCGGCTCCCGCGGCCCGGGCGGCGTTCCGGGCCCGGTTCTGCCCCTGGGACGACGGCGGGGCGGCGGAGCGGGTGGTACGGCGGATCTTCCCGGTCGACTGAGCCGGGCCCGGACGGCAGCCGACCCGCCGTCAACCGACTCGCCGTCAACGCACCGCAGGCGAACGGGCGTGACGAGAATCGCAGCCGCCCGCTGAGCGGAGTGGTGGACGGCGGACGGGGGTGATGACGTAACCTGCGGTCTGGCCTCGCCCCGGTGTCACCGGCGCGGGGGTAGTGGCGGCCAGGGAGACGTAGATGATCAACCTCATCACCAAGCTCGTGCTCAAGCCCGTGGCGAAGGCGCTCTACCGCCCCGTCATCGAGGGGCTGGAGAACGTGCCGCGTGGTGGCGGGGTGATCCTGGCGAGCAATCACCTGTCGTTCATCGACAGCGTGGTGATCCCGCTGACCGCGCCGCGCCAGGTGTTCTTCCTCGCCAAGGCCGAGTACTTCACCGGCACCGGCCTCAAGGGCGCGCTCTCCAAGGCGTTCTTCCAGGCCATCAACGCCGTCCCGGTGGAGCGCGGCGAGATCAAGGCCGTGCAGGCCTCGCTCGACTCGGCGCTGGAGATCCTGCGCGACGGCAAGGCGTTCGGCATCTACCCGGAGGGCACCCGCTCGCTGGACGGGCGGCTGTACCGGGGCAAGACCGGGGTGGGCTGGCTGGCGCTGACCGCGGGCGTGCCCGTGGTGCCGGTGGCGCTGGAGGGGCCGGCCGACATCCTGCCGGTCGGCAAGCGGATCCCCCGGCTGCGCAAGGTGACGGTCCGGTTCGGCGAGCCGCTGCACTTCGACCACCTGCACGGTCAGGCCCGTTCGGCCCGGGCCCGGCGCGAGGTCACCGACCAGGTGATGGCGGCGATCCACCAGCTCTCCGGCCAGGAGCTGGCCGAGGTCTACAACGAGCGCCCGCTGGCGGCCTGATCCCCGGCCGCTGACGGGAGCTCACGGCGCAGCAGCGCCGCGTACCGCCCGTTCCGGGCCAGCAGCTCCTCGTGGGTGCCCAGCTCGGCGATCTCCCCCGCGTCCAGCACGGCGATCTGGTCGGCCCGCTGCACGGTGGAGAGCCGGTGCGCGATGGTGATCGTGGTGCGGCCGGCCGACAGCGCGTCGATGGCCTGCTGGACCGCGCGTTCGGTCTGGTTGTCGAGTGCGCTGGTGGCCTCGTCCAGGATCAGGACCGGCGGATTGCGCAGGATGGTCCTGGCGATCGCCAGCCGCTGCTTCTCGCCGCCGGAGAACCGGTAGCCGCGTTCGCCCACCACGGTGTCGTAGCCCTCGGGCAGGTCCGCGATCAGCTCGTGGATCTGGGCCGCCCGGGCCGCCTCGACCAGGTCGGCGTCACTGGCGTCGGGCTTGGCGAAGCGCAGGTTGTCGGCGACCGAGGCGTGGAACAGGTAGGTCTCCTGCGAGACCACGCCGATCGCGTCGGCCAGGGTGTCGAAGCCGAGTTCGCGGACGTCGGTGCCGTCGATGGCGACCCGGCCGCCGGTGACGTCGTAGAGCCGGGGCACCAGGTAGCTGAGCGTGGTCTTGCCGGAGCCGGTCTCGCCGACCACGGCGAGCGAGCCGCCGGCCGGGACCTTGAGGTCGATCCCGGTGAGGGTGGGGCGCTCCTGGTCGGGGGTGTAGCGGAACTCGACCTGCTCGAACGTGACGTCGCCCCGGATCGTCCCCGGGCGGACCGGCGCGGCCGGTTCGGCGATCTCGACCGGCAGGTCGAGGTACTCGAAGATGCGCTGGAACAGGGCGAGCGAGGTCTGCACCTGGACGCCGGTGGAGAGCAGGCTGACGGTGGGCCGGAACAGGCCCTGCTGGAGCGAGACGAAGGCGACCAGGGTGCCGATCGAGACGATCGGCGCGCCGCCCGCCATGGCCAGCCCGGCGGCCCAGTAGATGATCGCGGGCATCGCGGCCATCACGATCCCGATGGTGGCCATCCGCCACCGCCCGGCCATGCTGGAGCGCACCTCGAGGTCGGCCAGCCGGTCGGACTGGAGGTCGAAGTCGTGCGAGAGCGAGCCGGAGCGGCCCATCGTGCGGCCGAGCAGGATGCCGCTGACGGACAGCGACTCCTGGACGGCGGAGCTCATCGCGGCGAGCTGCTTCTGCCGTTCGGTGGTGATCTTCTTGCGCTCGTTGCCGACCCGGCGGCTGATCCAGACGAAGACCGGGAGCAGCAGCAGCGAGACCACGGTCAGCCGCCAGTCCAGCGCGACCATGGCGACCACGGTGGCGACCACGCCGGTCAGGTTGGAGACCAGCGAGGTGGCGGTGGAGGTGACGGTGGACTGCATGCCGCCGATGTCGTTGGCGATCCTGGACTGCACCTCGCCGGTGCGGGTCCGGGTGAAGAAGGCCAGCGACATCCGCTGCAGGTGGCGGTAGACCGAGGTGCGCAGGTCGTGCATGACCCGCTGGCCGACCGTGGTGGAGATCAGGGTCTGCAGGACCCCGAAGATGCTGCTGACCACGGCGGCCAGGATCATGCCGAGCGCGAGCAGGCTGAGCAGGCCGGTCCGGCCCTGCGGGATCGCGGTGTCCAGCACGGCGCGGAGCAGGAACGGGGTGGCCACCCCGACCACGGCGGAGGCCGCGACCAGCAGGCCGACCACGGCGAGGCGTCCCCGGTAGGGCCGGAACAGGGCCAGGATGCGGCGCCACTGGGCCGGTGGGCGGGGTTCGCCCTCGGCCCGGGCCGGCGGTGTCCATTTGATCTCGTCGCGCACAGGCGACCTCCCCGTTCGGTCGGCACGCGGGCAGGAGTCCCCCGCCCGCGTACCGAGCATAGCTCATAGTTAGACGGGCTAATAATGAGCCGAGGTCCGAAACCGGTGGACCACTCGGTGGACTACTCGTACGTCCGCGCCGCCTTGGCGGAGACACCACCCAGCTTGCCCGAAGGCAGCAGCCGGGCGATCGCGACGGCCGCCTTGTAGCGCTTGCCGGGAATCGAGAGCGAGCGGCCCCGGGCCAGGTCGCGCAGCGCCTCGTCCACCACCCGCTCCGCCGACAGCCAGCCCCAGGCGGGCACGTTGGAGGTGCCCATCCCGGCCCGCTGGTGGAACTCGGTCCGGGTGAAGCCGGGCGCCAGCGCCATCAGCCGCACCCCGGTGCCGCCGAGGTCGCGGGCCACCCCCTGGGTGAAGCTGACCACCCAGGCCTTGCTGGCGCCGTACGTGCCGCGCGGCAGGAAGGCCGCCACCGAGGCGACGTTCACGATCGCGCCGAAGCCGCGCTCCCGCATGCCGGGCAGCGCGGCCGTGGTGGTCCGCAGGATCGCCTCGACATGCACCTTCAGCATGTCCAGCTCCTGCTCCAGCGGGACGGTCAGGAAGGCGCCCTTGTTGCCGAAGCCGGCGTTGTTGATCAGGATGTCGACCGGCCGGTCGCCGTCCCGCAGCCGCGCCTCGAGGGCGGTGATGCCCGCCTCGGTGGCCAGGTCGGCCGGGAGCACCTCGGCCTCGATCCCGTACTTCTTCGTCAACTCGGCCGCCGTGGCCGCCAGCCGCTCGGCGTCGCGGGCGACCAGGACGAGGCTGCGGCCGTCCGCGGCGAGGCGGCGGGCGAAGGCGGCGCCGATGCCGGCGGTGGCGCCGGTGATGAGAGCAGTGGTCATGTGCAGACCGTACTCGGTGGTAATCACCCGTGCACCGGCGCGTCGCGGGCGATCTGACACCCCGTACGGCGTGCCCTCGACCACGGGATCGATTCGTGCTCGTAGTTTTGGCCGTGCGGCGTCAACGCCGACGCCGCGCCTGAGCCAAGGAGGTATCTGATGCCCACTCAGATCAACGCCCCCGCAAGGCCGCTGACCACGGTGGCCGAACGCTTCGCCCTCACCGCACTGCTGACCGAGGGCGAGGCGCCGGTCAGCGCGGCGCCGGTCCATCAGCCGGAGGCCGCCGGGTTCCTGCTGCTGCTCCTGCTGCTCTCCCCCAAGGGCCCGAAGGACCGCCGCTGACCTGCCGCCCGGCACTCCCGCCCGTCCCCCCGCGCGGAGTGCCGGGCCCCGTCCCGCCCCGACCACGCTCCACCCCAGGAGAGCCCACCTCCCATGCCGGTCACCGACACCGCACTGCGCGACGTGTACGCCGCCGCAGTCGAGCGGATGGCGGGACGCGCCCTCGACGCCCTCACCGGCGCCGGGGGCGCGGTCGCGCCAGCCGCCCCCGCCAGCACGCCCGAGCTCGCCGCCCTGCGGGTGCTCGGCCCCGACCTGTTCGCGGCCCAACTCCTCTCCGGCGCACCGCTGGAGACCGCCACCACGACCGCCCTCGGCGCGGCCCTGCGGGCCTTCCCGCCGGAGACCCCGACCCCCGACGGCACCGACCAGGACGCACTGGCGGTCGCCTGGCTGGACCACGTGTCGGGTTTCCTGGCCGGGGTCGCCGTCCACCAGCCGGAGCACGTCCCGGACTCCTCGCACTGGCAGCGCTGGTCGGTCCGGATGGCCCGGCTCGCCCCGCTCGCCCTGCCCGGACTCGACGGCCCGGTGCACCGCGCGGCCCGCCGCGAACCGCTCGCCCTGGCCCGGGGCACCGTCCGCGCCATGCTCCGCCGGGACCACCGCACCGCGCTGCGGCTGACCCGCTGGCTGGCCTGGCTCGGCACCCCCACCCCGCTCGAACTCCCGCCGCTGCTCGACCGGTTGCACCTGGTCGGCGACGGCTCCAACCGCACCGCCCTCGATCTCGCCATCACCCAGGCCCTGCTGACGGAGCATCAGCGATGACCACCGACCCCCGCCTGCTCGGCATCGCGCAGCGGCTCTCCTCCCAGGCCCTGCACTGGCTGCACCGGGCCCACCGCAACGGCCACGGCACCCTGCCGCCGGACGCCACCGTCGACCTCTCCGACCCCGACACCGCCTACAAGCCGCTCGGCGAGGCCGCCCTGGCCGCCTCGCTGATCCTGCGGGACGGGGTCGCGGGCGCCCACGACCTGGCCGCGGCGGGCGAGCTGATCGAGTTCTGCTGGCACCAGCTGCAGAGCGGGAACCTGCTCTACGAACGGCAGTTGCGCCACCCCAACCTGACCGACCCGCTGGAGATGTACGCGCACTTCGCCCGGGCCGGCTACCGGCACCGGCCGCTGGACGAGCTGCTCGACTCGCTCACCCGGCTGCGCGCCACCCACGCCGCCGAGATGGTCCCCAACCGGCGGCTCGCGGTCGCCAACGCCCGCCGGGTGGTGGGCCTCGACCACCGGCCGGACTGGGCCGCGCTGACCGCCGGCACCTGGCTCGGCGCCGCCCCCGAGCCCTGGTCGATCGACTGGTCCACCGGCTACGCCCTCACCCACACCGTCTTCCACCTCACCGACTGGGGCGCCCGCCCCGAGGGCCTGCCCGGGCCGCTGCGCACGTACCTGACCGACTGGCTGCCGGTCTGGGCCGACATCTGGCTGGAGATCGGGCAGTGGGACCTGGTCGGCGAGCTGCTGATCGTCGACTCCTGCACCGGCGCCCCGGTCTGCGGCCTCGACCCGTGGGAGCGGCTGGCCGCCGCCCAGCACCCCGACGGGCTCACCCCCCGGGACGCCGAGCCGGTCGACCCGGACCCGGCGCAGGCGTTCCGGGACCACGAGCACACGGCCGTGGTCGCGGTGATCGCCGGGACGGTGACGCTGGCCCGCGCGCTCGGGGCCGAACCGGCGCTCGCGTGAGCGCGGCCGCGACCGCGACCGCACTGCTGGCCACCGTCCCCGGCGCGACCGCGCTCACGCTGGTGACGGTGGCCTGCGGCCGGACCGAACTGCACTGCCGGGGAACGGAGTTCGCGGGCGGCCCGGCGGTGACCGGGGCGACCGGCTACGAGCTCGGCTCGGTCACCAAGACCTTCACCGCGCTGCTGCTGGCCGAGCTGGCCGGCACCGGCGAGGTCGGGCTGGACGACCCGGTCTCGGCCCACCTGCCGGTCCCGTTCGACTGCACCCTGCACCAGCTGGCCACCCACACCTCCGGCCTGCCCCGGCTCCCGCCCGGGCTGCTGCGCTCCGCCCTCCCCCGCTGGTACCGCAACCCGTACGCCGACTTCACCGACGCCCGGCTGCTGGCCGCCCCCGCCAGGGCCGGACGGCCGGGCCGGGTCAGGTACTCCAACTACGGCGCGGCGCTGCTCGGCCGGGCGCTGGCCGAGCGCGGCGGGATGCCGTACGCCGAGCTGCTGGACCGCCGGGTGTGCCGGCCGCTGGGGCTGACCGGCACCGGCTGCACCGTCGAGGCGCCGGGCCGGGCGGTCGGCCACCGCCGGGGCCGGCCGCTGCCGCCCTGGCGGATCCCCGGCCTGCCCGGCGCCGGCGCCCTCCGCTCCACCGGCCTGGACCTGGCCCGCTACCTGGACGCCCACCTCGCCCCGGCCGGGCCGCTGGCCGCCGCCCTGACCGCCGTCCGGCTGCCGCTGCTCTGGCAGCACCGCCGCTCGCTGTACTTCCACTCCGGCGCCACCCGGGGCTGCACCGCCTTCCTCGGCTTCGACCCCGGACGGGGCACCGCCCTGGCCGCCCTCACCAACACCGGGCCGACCCTGCGCGGGCGCTTCGTCCAGACGGCGTACGACGCGCTGCGGGCTCTTCCGGCGACCTGACGGTTCAGGGCGGGGGGTGGTGTCGAGGACTGCCGGGAACGAGATATCTTGATATCAAGACGTTAGTAAACATGGAGCGGAGCACCGGTGACTGACTCGACCATCATCTACACGCACACTGACGAGGCCCCGGCCCTGGCGACGTACTCGCTCCTGCCGGTCGTCAAGGCGTACGCCTCGACTGCGGGCGTCCAGGTGGAGATCCGTGACATCTCCCTGGCCGGCCGCATCATCGCGAGCTTCCCCGAGCGTCTTGCGGAGGGCCAGCGGATCGAGAACGCGCTGGCCGAGCTCGGTGAGCTGGCGAAGACCCCCGAGGCCAACATCATCAAGCTGCCGAACGTCTCGGCCTCGATCCCGCAGCTGAAGGCTGCCGTGGCCGAGCTCCAGGCGCAGGGCTACGCGCTGCCGGACTACCCGGACGACCCGAAGACCGACGAGGACCGCGACGTCCGCGCCCGGTACGACAAGATCAAGGGCAGCGCCGTCAACCCGGTCCTGCGCGAGGGCAACTCCGACCGCCGCGCCCCCGCCTCGGTCAAGAACTACGCCAAGACCCACCCGCACCGCATGGGTGCCTGGTCGGCCGACTCCAAGACCAACGTCGCCACCATGGGCGTGAACGACTTCCGCTCCACCGAGAAGTCGGCCGTGATCGCCGAGGCCGGCGCGCTGCGGATCGAGTTCCAGGCCACCGACGGCACCACCACCGTGCTCCGCGAGTCGGTCCCGGTGCAGGCCGGCGAGGTCGTCGACGCCTCCGTGCTGCGGGTCGCCGCCCTGCGCGAGTTCCTGGCCGCCCAGGTGGCCCGGGCCAAGGCCGAGGGCGTGCTGTTCTCGGTGCACCTCAAGGCCACCATGATGAAGGTCTCCGACCCGATCGTCTTCGGCCACGTCGTCCGCGCCTTCTTCCCGAAGACCTTCGCGGCCTACGGCGAGACCCTGGCCGCCGCCGGCCTCAGCCCGAACGACGGCCTCGGCGTGGTCCTCAACGGCCTGGCCGCGCTGCCCGAGGGCGACGCGATCAAGGCGTCCTTCGACGCCGAGCTCGCCGAGGGCCCGGCCCTGGCGATGGTCGACTCGGACAAGGGCATCACCAACCTGCACGTGCCGAGCGACGTGATCGTCGACGCCTCGATGCCGGCCATGATCCGCACCTCCGGCCACATGTGGGGCCCGGACGGCGCCGAGGCCGACACCCTGGCCGTGCTGCCGGACAGCAGCTACGCCGGTGTGTACCAGGTCGTCATCGACGACTGCCGCGCCCACGGCGCGTTCGACCCGGCCACCATGGGCTCGGTGCCGAACGTCGGCCTGATGGCCCAGGCCGCCGAGGAGTACGGCAGCCACGACAAGACCTTCGAGATCGCCGCCGCCGGCACCGTCCGCCTGGTCGCCGCCGACGGCGAGACCGTGCTGGAGCAGATCGTCCAGGCCGGCGACATCTTCCGCGCCTGCCAGACCAAGGACCTGCCGATCCAGGACTGGGTCAAGCTGGCCGTCACCCGCGCCCGCGCCACCGGCAACCCGGCCGTGTTCTGGCTGGACGCCGAGCGCTCGCACGACGCCGTGCTGATCGAGAAGGTCAAGGCGTACCTCCCGGAGCACGACACCGAGGGACTGCAGATCGAGATCCTCTCCCCGGTCGAGGCCACCGCCTTCTCGCTGGAGCGGATCCGCCGCGGCGAGGACACCATCTCGGTGACCGGCAACGTGCTGCGCGACTACCTGACCGACCTGTTCCCGATCCTGGAGCTGGGCACCAGCGCCAAGATGCTCTCGGTCGTCCCGCTGATGAACGGCGGCGGCCTGTTCGAGACCGGCGCCGGCGGCTCCGCCCCGAAGCACGTCCAGCAGCTGGTCAAGGAGAACTACCTGCGCTGGGACAGCCTGGGCGAGTTCTTCGCGCTGGCCGCCAGCTTCGAGCACCTCGCCACCACCACGGGCAACGCGCGGGCCCAGGTCCTCGCCGACACCCTGGACCGGGCCACCGGCACCTTCCTCAACGAGGACAAGTCGCCGAGCCGCCGCCTCGGTGGCATCGACAACCGCGGCAGCCACTTCTTCCTGGCCCTGTACTGGGCCCAGGAGCTGGCGCAGCAGACCGTCGACGCCGAGCTGGCCGCCGCCTTCGCGGGCCTGGCCAAGACGCTGGCCGAGCAGGAGCAGACCATCGTGGCCGAGCTGATCGCGGTCCAGGGCTCCCCGGCCGACATCGGCGGCTACTACCAGCCCGACCCGGCCAAGGCCGCTGCGGTGATGCGCCCGTCGGCGACCTTCAACGAGGCGCTCGCGCTCCTCGGCTGACGGTCCGTCACAGCAAGGCCGAAGCCCCGGCGGGAGGTGGCCAGGCTGTGCAGCAGCAGGGCCGCCGGGTAGAGCAGCACCAGCGCGGCGGCCGCGGGGGCAGTGCCGGACACCGCCTCGGGGGAGAGGC